>CAZXJZ010000320.1:0-5074 GCA_964641065.1 uncultured Hyphomicrobiales bacterium
ACCAGCCGGTCCGCAACGTCTTCATCATCGGCCCGGACAAGAAGATCAAGTTGATCCTGGTCTATCCGATGACGGTCGGCCGCAACTTCGATGAAGTGCTCCGGGTTATCGATTCCCTCCAGCTGGGCGCCAAGCACAAGATCGCGACGCCCGCCCAGTGGAAACAGGGCGACGACGTGATCATCGCAGGCTCGGTATCGGACGACGACGCCAAGACGCTGTTTCCGCAGGGCTGGAAGTCGCCCAAACCCTATATCCGGATCGTGCCGCAGCCGAAGTAGCACCTTTCGCGATGCGACGAGCCTGTGCCATCATGAACCGTGGCACAGGCACCCGATCTCGGCTTCATCCATCGTTACATTCCCGCGGCGGACGCCACCCGCCCGCCGCTGCTTTTGCTGCACGGCACCGGTGCCGACGAAAATGATCTCATCCCGCTCGGGGAGATGCTGTCGCCCGGATCTGCCTTGCTGTCGCCGCGCGGCAGGGTGCTCGAGGAAGGTTCGGTCCTACGCTTCTTCCGCCGTGACGAAGATGGCGCCTGGGACCTCGACGATTTCAACGCGCGCACCGTGGAGCTGGCAGACTTCGTCATGCGCGCCCGTGCGGCCTACGGCCTGCCGCCCCCGGTTGTCCTCGGCTTCTCGAACGGCGCCAATATCGGCTGGAACCTGATGCGACAGGATCCGTCGCTGATCGCCGGCGCGCTGCTGATGCGGGCGACGCTGCCTTTCGATCCGCGACCGCTGCCAGACCTGACCGGATTCCCGGTGCTGCTGCTATCCGGCAAGGACGATCCGCTGGTGCCCGCCGACCGGCCGCCGTATTTCGCGGCCTTGCTCGGCGAGGCCGGCGCCGAAGTCACGCTTGAACTGCTGCCGGCGGGACATGCCCTGACGCAACAGGACCTGGTCTTCGCCCACGCCTGGCTGGAGCGGATGTCCGGATCAGTCGGGACGTAGGACCAGGTTGGCGAGTAGCAGACCAAGCGTCGCCGAGGTCGCGGTCACCACGGTGCCCCAGGTGATATCGACCAATGTCACCGGCCAGGTCCATCCCTTGATCAGAGCCAACGCGGTAAGATCGAAGGTTGCGTAGCAGAACATCCCGAACAGCGCGCCGTAGAGCAGCGCGTGCTGCCAGTTCTGCCCGGCGGCGTAGCTCGCGAAAATCACGATGCCGATCGGATAGGCCAGATAGAAAATCGCAGCCGGCACGATCCGTACGTCACCGAGCAGCGGACCGACCTGCGACTGGAAGAAATTCTTGGCAATCACGCCGAGAAACAGGAAATCGAGCGGCAGCATCACGACCAGTGTCGTGAAATAGAGAATGACGGCGCGTTTCATGGCAATTCCCGATGAATGACAGTCGTTAGTTACGCCTGACAGCCCCCAATGGTTTCACCGGCCGTCCGGGCTTTTGGTCCGCTTCTCACCGGCACCGGTTTATGGCAAGCGGACTTTTCCCGCGATCTTGCAGGGCTTTTAGAATGCGCCAGGATATCCAGCCGCCGTTCGCCGATATGCTCGGGATCAAGGTGATCAGCAACACGCCGGACCGGATCGAGGCCGAACTCAGCGTTCGGCCCAACCTCGGAAACCGCAACGGAAACATGCATGGCGGGGCCGTCATGGCCTTCGCCGACGACCTCGGAGGCGCCGCCACCATCGTCAATCTGCCGGAGGGGGCGACCACCGCAACCATCGAAAGCAAAACGAATTTCTTCGCTGCCATCCATGTCGGCGACACCGCCCGCGCCGAATGTATTGCGCTGCACAAGGGCCGCACCACCATGGTCTGGCAAACCCGCATCACCCGCGCCAGCGACGGCAAGCTCGCCGCGATCGTGACCCAGACCCAGCTCGTGATTGCCGGCAAGTTCGGCAAATAGCACCGTCAGAACAAGAATGTCGGCATCTGATATGGCAGACCATCTGCAATCGTCGGCGGAGTTCTCCGCACTCGTCTGGCTTCGCGACGATCTGCGGCTCGCCGATCACGCGGCCCTGACCGCCGGCGCCAAGGCAGCCACACTGACCTGCATCTATGTCCTCGACGAGGACAGTTCCGGCCTGCGTCCGCATGGCGGCGCGTCGCGCTGGTGGTTGGCGCAGTCGCTGCGGGCGCTCGACCGCGATCTGCGAAAACTTGGGCAGCGACTGGTGCTGCGCCGCGGCAAGGCGGCGGACGTGATCCCGCGTCTGGCGCGCGAAGCGCAGGCCACGCATGTCTACTTCAACCGGCGCAGCGACCGGGCCGGGATCGCGATCGACGACGCGGTAATCGCGGCCCTGAAAGCGCAGGGCGTGACCGGCGGCACCTTCCCCGCCAATCTCTTGGTCGAGCCGGGCAAGGTGCTCACCGCGGATGGCGGACCGCTGCGGGTCTTCACCCCGTTCTGGAAACGCGTGCTGGCGCTCGGCGATCCGCGCCAGCCGGTGCCGGCGCCAACGCGATTGCCGCCGCCCGCCGACGTGGCCTCCGAGACGCTCGAAGACTGGCACCTCGAGCCGGCGAAACCCGACTGGGCCGGCGGCTTGCGCGAGACCTGGGTTACTGGCGAAGCGGCGGCGCGCGAGCGGCTGGCCGACTTCCTCGATACCATCCGCGGCTATGCCGACGAGCGCGACCGCCCGGACAAGCCGGCAACCTCGCGTCTGTCGCCCTATCTGCGTTTCGGCGAAATCAGCGCCACGCAAATCTATCACGCCGCGCGCTTCGCCGCGGATCAGGGCGCCCCATCACGCGACGTCGACAAATTCCTGAGCGAACTCGGCTGGCGCGAATTCTCCTATCACCTGCTGCATCATTTTCCCGATCTCGCGACCGTGAACCTGCAATCGCGCTTCGATGCGTTTCCGTGGCGGACCGACGACGACGCGCTGAGGGCGTGGCAACGCGGTCAGACCGGCTATCCGATCGTCGATGCCGGCATGCGCGAACTCTGGCACACCGGCTGGATGCATAACCGCGTACGCATGGTGGTGGCGTCGTTCCTGATCAAGCATCTGCTGATCGACTGGCGGCTCGGCGAGCAATGGTTCTGGGACACGCTGGTCGATGCCGACCCGGCCAACAACACCGCAAGCTGGCAATGGGTCGCGGGCTCCGGCGCCGATGCGGCGCCCTACTTCCGCATCTTCAATCCGATATTGCAGGGCGAGCGCTTCGATCCGCACGGCGACTATGTGCGGCGCTGGGTGCCGGAAATCGCTGCCCTGCCCGACCGCTTCATCCACAAGCCGTGGATGGCGACGCCCCTCGAACTGACAGAATCCAAGGTCGCGCTCGGCAAGACCTATCCGGACCCGATGGTCGATCACGACATGGCGCGCAAGCGTGCCTTGGCCGCGTTCGACAGGATCAAGGGTTAGGACTCGATCAGGGGTTGGGATTTCATCAGGGACTAGGACTTGGCGCGAGCTTGTAGTTCACAATGAACACGCCGGCCGCGCACAGCACCATGCCGGCGATGGCGAAGGCGTTCAGCGTCTCGTCGAACATCAGCCAGGCAATCACAGCTGTCGTTGCCGGCACAAGATAGAACAGGCTCGCCACCCGCGACGCCGGGATGCGCCGGATCAGCCAATACATCAGCGCGACGGTCAGCACCGACAGCACGATGACGGACCAGCCGAGCGCGAGGATGAATTGCGGGGTCCAGTCGATCGGGCGGGTCTCGATCGCCCAGGAGCCGATCGCGAACAACAATGTCGCGCCGGCGAATTGCACGAGATTGCCCGAGCGCCAGTCGATCGCGCCGCAATAGCGCTTCTGGTAGAGCGTGCCGAGAGTGATGCCCAGGAGCGAGATCACGCTCGCGGTCCAGCCGATCGGCGTCCCGGTCATGCTGACATTGCGGTCGTTGAGCACGAGCAGCACGCCGACCAGTCCCAGCGCGAAACCACCCCATTGCACCGGCGTGACCCGTTCGCCGAGAAACCGCCCGGCGAGTGTCGCGGTCAGGATCGGCTGCAGGCCGGGGATCAGCGCCGATATGCCGGCCGGCACGCCCTGCGACAGCGCCACGAACACCCCGCCGAGATAGAGTGACTGCAACAGAAAGCCCGCCACCAGGCTGTGCCAGGCATCGACCGGACCAGGCAGCGGCACCCGCATCACCGCCACGATGGCGGCGAGCACCAGCACCACCAGCCCCATCCGCGCAAACAGGAACGTCAGCGGCTCCGCATAGGGCATGCCGTATTTGGCCGAGATGAATCCCGTGCACCACAGCAGCACGAAAGTCATCGGCGCAGCGCGAATGGCGATGTCGGTGACGGAGGTTTTCACGAATGCAATCCCGGCGGCCGGTCTCTAACGCACAAGATGCGGGCGGCACAAATTCATCCGGCGCAGGCGTCTCATGTTCACAGCGCCTGCACGCTCGCAGCGTCACCTGCAGCACAAAAAAAACCCCGCCGAAGCGGGGCACACTCAGGTTAGAAGCAACGCCGCAGCGTCACTTCATCTTGAGGTTTCCAGCGGATTCTTTGCCGCGATCGGACACGATTTCGTATTCGACCTTCGCGCCTTCCGGAACAGAGCTCAAACCCGCGCGCTCAACAGCCGAGATGTGCAGAAACACATCCTTCCCGCCGCCGTCCGGTTGAATGAAGCCGTATCCCTTGGTTGCGTTGAACCATTTAACAGTGCCTGTAGCCACTTAAAGTCTCCGGTGCCGTGTGGGTAGAACCCCCTTTGTAAAGCACTTCGCGCCTCAGGGATATGCCGCGTTTCAAGAAAAAGCTGGCTCCGGAGGCGCCCGCCCCGGTGCCCGGGAAGCCATGGCGCAGTGCGGCATTGCGCGATTCGCGCCATCCGGTGCATGACTGGGAGGGTTAAAAATGCTGCGGGCCGGTCCGCGGCGGATCTGGAGACCGAAACATGGATGTGCGTGCGGCAGTGGCGGTGGCGGCGGGTAAGCCCCTTGAAATCATGACAGTTCAGCTCGAAGGCCCGAAGGCCGGCGAGGTCCTGGTCGAGATCAAGGCGACCGGAATCTGCCATACCGACGACTTCACGCTGTCCGGCGACGACCCGGAAGGCATCTTCCCAGCGATCCTGGGTC
>CAZXJZ010000321.1:0-5044 GCA_964641065.1 uncultured Hyphomicrobiales bacterium
CGGCGCGCGCCGCAACGGCGCGCGTGGGTCGAACACTTCGCACACTGACCCTTCGGCGAAGCGTTCGGCCTCGACCTGGCCTTCAAGATGTTTGGCAGCGAGATCGGGACGCGCCGGCGTGAGACGTGGATCGAGCGTCACGAGATCTCAGCCGTATCGTTCGCACAACAGCGCGTAGAGCGCGCGGGCGGCCTGGCACTCGCCGCCTTCGGGGCGGGCGGGTTTTGTTGCCGGATTCCAGCCGTAAATGTCGAAATGCAACCACGCTTTCGCCGCGGTTACGAACTTCTGCAGGAACAGCGCGCAGGTGATCGAACCGGCAAACGCGCCGTTGCTGACATTACCGGTGTCCGCCACCTTGGAATCCAACATGGATTCATACGGCGCCCATAACGGCATGCGCCAGAGCGGATCGTGCTCGGCGGTGCCGTGCCGCGCCATCGATTCCGCGAGTTGGTTGTCATGCACGTAGAATGGCACAAGCTCGGGCCCGAGCGCCACCCGAGCAGCCCCCGTCAGCGTTCCGAGATCGATCAGAAGATCGGGCGCCGCCTCGTCGGCGAGCGCCAGCGCATCCGCCAGCACCAGCCGGCCCTCGGCATCGGTATTGCCGACCTCGACGGTCAGGCCCTTGCGCGACGGATACACATCGAGCGGCCGGAAAGCCGAACCCGACACCGAATTCTCGACCGCCGGGATCAGCACGCGCAACGCCACCGGCAGCTTGCGGTCCATCACCATATGCGCCAGCGCAAGCGCCGCGGCGGCGCCGCCCATATCCTTCTTCATCAGCAGCATTGCGCTCGACGGCTTCAGATCGAGGCCGCCGGTATCGAAGCAGACCCCCTTTCCGACCACCGTCACCTTCGGATGCGTCGGGTCGCCCCAATGCAGATCGATCAGACGCGGCGGCCGCGCCGCGGCGCGCCCGACCGCATGGATCAGCGGAAAATTCTTCAGCAGCAATTCGTCGTCCGTCACCGCCTCGATCCAGGCGTCGTGACGCTCGGCGAGGAGCCGCGCGGCCTCGTGCAACTCGGCCGGTCCCATGTCGTTCGACGGCGTGTTGATCAGGTCGCGCGCCAAGGTCACGCCCTCGACAATGCGCGACAGATCTGCGGCATCGACCCCGTCCGGCGGCACCAGCATCACCGATTTGGCTTTGCGCTTGCGATAGCGGTCGAAGCGGTAGCTGCCCAGCGCAAAGGCCAATGCCGCGAGGCGGGTATCGTGCGGCAAATTGGCGAAGCGGTAGACGCCGTCCGGCAGCAATCCCGGCAGATTGCCCGGGAGCATCGGGTTCGCTTCGGTGGCGCTGTCCTCGAGACCGAACAGAATCCCGGCGATGCCGCCCTCCGCTGCCGGCAGCGCGAGATGCGCGCCGCGCTTCGGCTCGAAGCCAGCGGCTTCGGCAAAGCTGCGGGCCGTCGGGCTCAGGGTGTCCCGGATGCCGGGCCATGTCGTCTTGGTGACAAACCAGATGGGAATGGCCGTGTCGCGGCCCGATTCGGCGAAGGCGTGGTGCATGAGGCTTCTTATCGGGTCCGGTGCCGCCCCGCCAAGGGGCCGCTTTAACCGACCGTTAGGGTTAACGCTTTATTGAGCAAGGGTGGCGTGCGGGCGGTCCCCGGCGCCGATCGAGGCGCGCCATGTATCGTTGCAAATCGAAGTATCGTCCCAAGTCCAGCCTTCTGGCCGGCGCGGCCCTCATGGCGGCCTTGATGCTCGGCGGTTGCCAGTCCGCCCAGATCGGAACCATCGCCGACGCTGCCGGACAATCCTCGCCCGAGGGCGACTGGCGGCGCGAGGCGCAAATCTGGGGTGAGCGCTACGCCAAGAACCAGAAAGATGCCGAAGCCGGCATCCGGTACGCACAGGCCCTGCGCGCCACCGGTCAGCGCGCGCAGGCGGTGGCTGTGCTCGAACAATCCTCGCTCAGCAACCCCAACAACACGGCGGTTCTCGGCGCCTATGGACGCGCGCTCGCTGATACGGGCCAGTTCGTGCAGGCGCTCGACGTCCTGAGCCGCGCGCACACGCCGGACCAGCCCGACTGGCGCATCCTGTCGGTGCAGGGTGTGGTGCTCGACCAGATGGGACGGCACCAGGAAGCGCGTCGCCAATACATCGCCGCGCTGAAGATCGTTCCCGACGAGCCGTCGGTGATGTCCAATCTCGGCCTGTCCTATGCTCTTTCCAAGAACCTGAGCGAAGCCGAGCAAACCCTGCGGCGGGCCAACACCGCCAACAACCGCGAGCCGCGCGTGCGCCAGAACCTCGCGCTGGTGGTCGGCCTGCAGGGCCGTTTCCAGGAAGCCCAGCAGATCGCACAAGCCGATCTGTCACCGGAAGAAGCGGCCGCCAACCTGCACTATCTCAAACAGATGCTGGCTGAGAACAAGTCCAACAAGAGCAAACCGACGCAGCAGGCGTTACGACAGGCCGCGAACAATTATTGAGCGCGCGACCCGGCCTTCGTTGCCGTCATTTGACTATGCCATCAGACAGCATGCGCTGCGTCGCGTCGCACCGTCAACGAAACAGGCCAGGGTTCGCCTCTGAAGGGCAATAGAGTGATGGCTATTGGATCGCCATCACACGGATCGCAGCCGGGCCGAGAATGACGACGAACAAGACCGGCAGAAAGAACAGGATCATCGGCACGGTCAGCTTGGGCGGGAGTGCCGCGGCCTTCTTCTCGGCCTCGGACATGCGCATGTCGCGATTTTCCTGCGCCAGCACCCGCAAGGTCTGCGCCAGCGGGGTGCCGTAGCGCTCCGCCTGCTGCAAGGCCATGCAGACCGACTTGACGCCTTCCATATCGGTGCGCTTGGCAAGATTGTCGTAAGCCTGTCGCCGGTCCGGAAGATAGGACAACTCGGCCGTGGTCAGCGTGAACTCCTCGGCCAGCGCGATCGATTGCGATCCGATCTCGTTCGAGACCTTCCTGAAGGCGGCCTCGATCGACATGCCGGATTCGACGCAGATCAGCAGCAAGTCGAGCGCGTCCGGGAAAGCGCGGCGAATCGATAATTGCCGCTTCTGAATCTTGTTCTTCAGGAACAGCCACGGCAAATGCATGCCGACATAGGTGGCAAACAGACAGATACCGATCTTCACAGTGATCGGCTTGTCGAGTTTCAGGATGAAGAACACGTACAGAACCGAGATCAGCAACGCCGCGATCGGTGTCACCATCCGGAAGAACAGATAGGTGACATAAGGCGCGTGGCCGCGATAGCCGGCCTGGACCAGCTTCTCGCGCGCCTCTTCCTGGCCGACCCATTTGTTGAGCTGGAAATTCTCGACCGCCCGCTGCATGAATTGCTTGGGCGTCGCCCGCAGCGAAATCTTCTCGCCCCGCGCCATGCGCTCACGCTCGCGCTGTCTGATCTTTTCGCGCTCGAGCGCGACCGACTTCATGCGGCGCGGCAGCGGATCGGAGGCCAGCAGCGGCATCGCGAGAGTCAGCACCGTCGCCACCGCGGCAATCCCGGCGAGGATCATCGCGAGGAGCCGGGTGTCATTCAGAATGCCGATGATGATCTGGGACATGGTGAGCCTGGGTGCCGCCGATATTCAAGGTCCTGTATCGTTGCCGCACGTTCGATCAGAAACCCGAAGATCGAACGGCGGCCGCATAGTCGTCGCGCTGCGAGTGTTCCTCCGTTTCCGACGTTCGCATTCGAAGTTGCGGAAACCACCGACGACGTCCGGAAAGAGCACTAGAAGTCGAAATTGATCATCTTCTTCATCACCATCACTCCGATCAGCATCCACGTCGCGCTGCCGAGCAGCAGCAATTGCCCGGTGGGATGAGTCCAGAGAAGTTCGATATAGGTCGGGCTGGTGATCCAGACGATCGCCATGACGGCCGGCGGCAACGAGCCGATAATGGCGGCGGAGGCTTTCGCCTCCATCGACATGGCTTGGATCTTCGCCTTCATCTTCTTGCGCTCGCGCAGCACCTTCGACAGGTTGCCAAGCGCTTCCGAAAGGTTGCCGCCAGCCTTCTGCTGAATCGCGATCACGATGCCGAAGAAATTCGCTTCCGGAAGCGGCATCCGCTCATGCAGCTTGAGGCAGGCATCGCCGAGCGGGATGCCGACCGTCTGGGTCTCGATGATGGCCTTGAACTCGCTCTTCACCGGCTCCTGGCCTTCGGCCGCGACCACCTTGAGACTATCCAGCAACGGCAAGCCGGACTTGATACCGCGCACGATCACGTCGACGGCGTCGGGCAACACGGTGAGAAACCGGGCCTCGCGGCGCTTCTTCAGGTACGACAGCATCCAGAACGGCAGCCCGAAACCGGCCGCGAAGCCAAAGCCCAGCGCCGGCATCAGCCCCAAACCGCTGCCGATCACCAGGCCGAAGGCGACGATGCCCATGACCGCCGAGATCAGAATATACTGGCGCACCGACCCGCTCAGGCCGGCCTGCCCGATGCGCTGCGAGAGCGTCGGCCTTGAATTCTTGCGCTGGCGAAGCTCGAGATCTTTCAAAGATTCCTCGACCTGCTCGCGCCGCGATTTCTGCACGCCCCGCGACACGCGCTGCACCGTGTGCGTCTGCGCCGCGGAGGCGACGCGTCGCTCGACATTGCGTTCGCCGGACAGGAGTGGATACACGAACACCCAGCCAAGCCCGCCCACGGCGACCGCCGCGAGAATTGCCATGATCAGGGGCTGGTTGCCGGGATCGAGCATGATCAGGCCATCACCTCGTCATCAGCCTGTGCGCTGGCATCGAGCGCGGCGGCAAGCCGCTTCTCCTCGCCGTAATAACGGGCACGATCCCAGAAGCGCGGACGGCCGATGCCGGTCGAACGATGGCGGCCGATCAGGTTGCCGTTGGCATCCTCTCCCAGCATCTCATAGACGAAGAGATCCTGGGTGATGATGACATCGCCTTCCATGCCGAGTACTTCGGTAATGTGGGTGATGCGACGCGAGCCATCGCGCAGGCGGGCGGCCTGGATGATCACATCGATTGAGGAGCACAGCATTTCGCGGATGGTCTTGGACGGCAACGAGAAGCCGCC
>CAZXJZ010000322.1:0-5005 GCA_964641065.1 uncultured Hyphomicrobiales bacterium
AGACCGGCGGCAAGACCGACGGCGACTCGCTGGTAGAGGCCATGAAGGGCATGAAGTGGGAGAGCCCGCGCGGCCCGATCTCGATCGATCCGGAAACCCGCGACATCATCCAGACCGTGTATATCCGGCGTGTCGACAAGGTGGACGGCAAGATTCAGAACGTCGAGATCGACAAGATCGAGGAAGTGAAGGATCCGGTCAAAGAGCGGATGAAGACCAAGAAATAAGCTTCCCTGTTGGAACATTGAACGCCCGGGGCCTCCCGCTCCGGGCGTTGCCTTGTGTGATATAGTTTCAGTAAGAAGAGCATCCACCCGCCGCATCCCGAATTCGGTGGCCGACCCCTCCTTCAATGACGCGGGACGCCCCGCTGCCTGAAGGCGAGGCCAAGAGACCGGGGTGAGGCGTCAGGCTGAGGGTACGACTTTGGGGCCTATTATCGGCGTTCTGTTCGACGGCTTTGCCTATGGCATGCTGCTGTTCCTGCTGTCGGTGGGGCTGTCGGTCACGCTCGGCATGATGAATTTCGTCAATCTCGCGCATTGCGCGTTCGCGATGCTCGGCGCCTACGTCACGGTTACACTGGTTCACAGCTTCGGCTGGCCGTTCCTTGCAACGCTGCCGATGGCGTTTCTGGCCGCCGCGATCGTGAGCGTGGCTCTCGAGCGCACGCTATACCGCCGGCTTTATAACGCGAGCGAACTCGACCAGGTGCTCCTCACCATCGGCCTTGCCTTCATGGCGATCGCGAGCGCGGCCTACATCTTCGGCACCGTGTTGCAACCGGCGGTGACGCCCACATGGCTGCGCGGCTCCATCGTCTATTTCGGCATTAATTTCGGTGTCTATCGTCTTTTCCTCGTCACCGTCGGCCTCGCTGTCACGCTGGTGCTGGTGCTGACATTGGAATACACGCGCTTCGGCCAGCAGGTCCGCGCCGCGGTCGACAATCAGCGCATGGCGCGCGGCCTCGGCATCAATGTCGACGGCACGTTCGCGGTCGCGTTCGCGCTGGGGTCCGGACTCGCGGGTCTCGGCGGATCGCTGGCGATCGAGATCGTCGGCCTCGACCCGTCCTTTGCGCTGACCTATCTCGTCTACGTTCTGATTGTGGTGTCGGTTGGCGGTCTGGGCTCGATCTGGGGCTCCTTCGTCGCCGCCGTTTTGATCGGAGTCAGCGATATCGCCAGCAAATATTATGTGCCGCAGGTCGGCGCCTTCATGATCTATTTCGTGATGGTGGTTCTTTTGATGTGGCGGCCGCAGGGCCTGTTCGGCAAGCGGTGACACCATGAGCGCCCCCTCCCTCACTCCGCACGACTATCTGCGCGCCCAGGTCCGCTGGCATCCGCTGGAATATCTGTTCTGGCTCGCGACGATCCTCCCGTTCTTTCTGTTCCCGAATTATCTGTCGCTTGCGAGCCAGATCGCGATCACCGCACTGTTCGCGCTCTCGCTCGATCTGATCCTCGGCTATGCCGGCATCGTGTCGCTCGGACATGCCGCATTTTTCGGGATCGGCGCCTACACGGCGGGGATCATTTCAAAATACGGATATGGCGATCCAACCTTCGGGCTGTTGGCCGCGGCCGTGGTCACCGGGCTGTTCGGCTTCGCCACCAGCTTCATCATCGCGCGCTTCAAGCATCTGGCGCTGATCATGATCACGCTGGGCCTGGGTTTTCTGGTGCATGAACTCGCCAACAGCGCGCACTGGCTCACCGGCGGCGCCGATGGTCTGCAGGGCATCCGCATCGGCAAGCTGCTCGGCATGTTCGAGTTCGACCTGTGGGGCCGCACCGCTTATGCCTATTCGCTCATCATGCTGTTCCTGATCTTCCTGGTGGCGCGGCGGCTCACCAACTCGCCGTTCGGGCTGGCGCTGCGCGGCATTCGCGAAAACTCCGTGCGCATGCCCGCGATCGGCGCGCCGAGCGATGCGCATATCCGCAAGATCTACACCATGTCCGCGGCGATCGCAGGCATCGCCGGAGCGCTGCTGGCGCAGACGACGTCCACGGTGTCGCTCGGCTCGATCGATTTCCAGCGCTCCGCCGACGTGCTGGTGATGCTCGTGCTCGGCGGCGCCGGCATGCTCTATGGCGGGTTGATCGGCGCAGTGATCTTCATGGTGGCGCGCGACCAGTTCTCTGGCATCAATCCGCAATACTGGTATTTCTGGATCGGATTGCTGCTGGTGGCGGTCGTCATGCTGCTGCCGAACGGAATCCTCGGCGGGCTGTCGCAACTCTATCGCGCGATGACGGGGCGGCGCAGCACATGACCACACCCGCGCTTGCAACCCGCAACCTCAACAAAAGCTTCGGCCAGCTTCAGGTCGCGCGCGACATATCGATCGCCGTTCCGAAGGGCGAGCGCTATGCGCTGATCGGCCCGAACGGCGCCGGCAAGACCACGCTGATCAACCTGATGACCGGTATGATCAAGCCGAACTCCGGTCAGATCCTGCTCGACGGCGAGGACATCACCGCTTTGCATCCGGATGCGCGGGTGAAGCGTGGGCTGGTCCGGACCTTCCAGATCAACACGCTGTTTCCGAACCTGTCGGCGCTCGAAGCGGTGACGCTCGCGATCTGTGAGCGCACCGGCGATGCCGGCACCTGGTGGAAAGCGCTGCCGGCCTATCGCGACAATGCGGATGAGGCCTATGCCATCCTGAAATCGCTGCGGCTCGGCGACCACGCCTACCGCACCACACGCGAATTGGCCTATGGCCAGCAGCGTCTCCTGGAAATTGCGCTGGCGCTCGCCACCCGGCCCAAGGTGCTCCTGCTCGACGAACCCGCCGCCGGCGTACCGCCGGAGGAGAGTTCGGAATTGTTCTCGGTGATCGCCGATCTGTCGCAGGACATTACGGTTCTGTTCATCGAGCACGACATGAACGTCGTGTTCCGCTTCGCCAGCCGGATCATCGTGATGGTCGGCGGCGCCATTCTGCTCGAAGGCACGCCGAAGGAGATTTCCTCCGATCCGCGCGTGCGCGAAGTCTATCTCGGCGGAGCGCATCATGGCTGAGACGCTGCTGTCGCTCAAAGACGTGCGGGCTGGCTACGGCGACGCCGTGGTGCTGAACGACATCTCGTTCGATCTCGCCGACAAGGGCAGCCTTGCGGTGCTGGGCCGCAACGGCGTTGGCAAGTCGACGCTGCTGCTCACCATCATGGGCTTCACCCGCATGACGCGCGGCTCGATCCACTGGCGCGGCGAGGACATCACCCGGCTCCCGCCTTACAAACGCGCCCGCGGCGGCATCGGCTGGGTGGCGCAGGAGCGCGAAATCTTTCCGTCGCTGACGGTTGCGGAAAATCTGACCGTCACTGCGCGGCCGGGGCATTGGACGGTCGAGCGGATTTACGAATTGCTGCCGCGCCTCAACGAGCGCCGCGGAAACAAGGGCAATCAGCTCTCCGGCGGCGAACAGCAGATGCTGGCGCTGGCGCGCGCGCTCTTGACCAATCCGTCACTCCTGCTGCTCGACGAACCGTTCGAGGGCCTGGCGCCGATCATCGTCGAGGAACTGACCGCCGCGATCCGCAAGATGCTGGCCGAGCAGGGCACGGCCTTCATCCTGGTCGAGCAGCATGCGGAAATCGCTCTGTCGCTGACCCAGAACGCCATCGTCATCGAGCGCGGCAATGTCGCGCATCGCGCACCGTCGGCTGAACTCGCCAAAGACGAGGCGACACTGGAACGCCTGATCGGGCTGAAGGTGGAATAGCCAACACACTTTCATGCCCCGCGAAAGCGGGGCATCCTGCGTTTTTCATATCCGCCCGAGGACTGGATCGCCCGCTTTCGCGGGCGATGACAGCCTGCGGATATTCACATCACGCTAATCGTCGCCTCCTCGTAGCGCTTCTTGCCGAGGTCGCCGCCTTCGAAGATGTCGTGATCGGCGATCCATTCGCGCGAGACCGCAAACGTCTCTTCCGTATACGGCTCGAACACGATCCGCTCCCCCGGGCCCCAGCGGCGCGTATCCATCACATCGTGCCAGCGCTTCGGAAACTCGTTGGTGTAGTAGTGCGTGTAGAGCTCTGGCCGCAGGTCGAGGTCGCGCTGCGCGCGCTTCAGGGCGGTGAAATACTTGCGCAGGTCTTCCGGATCGGGATCGCCGTGGATCATGTTGGCGATCATGAAGGTGTTGTCCATGATCTTGCGGAAGCCGAGCTGCTCGGCGAGATAATACGGCCCCGAGAACAAGGTCGCCGCCGGCACCTGGCCGTCCAGCAGCATCTCCATGCGCTTGAAAAGCATGCCGTCGTTGAACGACAGCTTGATCTGATCCTTCGGCATGTAGCTTTCCAGCGCCTGGATCGACGCATAATGCGAACCGGACTGGAAGCCGACCGAGATCGGCACGCCGGCAAGGTCGGCCGGTGTCTTGATCGGCGAATCCGGCGCAACGAAAATGCCCGACGGCGCCACCGAATAGACATCGCGGTTGAGCCGGCCATGCCCGGACGCGGCTGCGACATTCACCGTCCAGTGGCAGGCGCAGCTCACGTCCGATTTTCGGCCTTCCTCGAACGACTGATAGGCGCCGACCTTGTTGCCCTTGTCGTGGATCTTGCCGTCGGTCGACTGCACCATCTCGCGGAAGATGTAATCCAGCCCTTCATCCTTGAAGTAGCCCTTCTCCTCCGCGATCCATTCCTGCAGGCGAAAATGCGGCTCGATGATGAATTTGTGGTTGGTGGCCATTTGTTCTTCTCCCGTTTGCGTTTGTGGTCGTTTCAGTCACGTACTTTAAGTCAGCAGCAGCCCTCGTCGGCATGCGCGTGATCGCGTTCGGACACGCGGCGCGCGCGGATCATCTTGACGTGGTCGTCCATCAGCCTGCGCGCGCCGGCGGCGTCGCGCATCTCGATCAGGGCGGCGAGTTCGCGATGCACGGCGAGGACCCGGCGCGAAACCTCCGGAGTCAGCGTGCGGTTATGCGACGGCCACGAGATGTGATTGAGCGAGATGAACTGCACCACCA
>CAZXJZ010000323.1:0-5004 GCA_964641065.1 uncultured Hyphomicrobiales bacterium
TGTCCTCCGGGGTTGTCGCAGAGCAAGCCACTCACACCGCGCGCGGAACGCCGGAATCTTTCGGCGGTCCGTGGTGACTACAATCTCATGCGCTTACTCACTTCGCGCATGGGGCCATGGGCTTGGCTGAAAGCCCGGCGTTCCGCGCGCCCTTGGGTTTCCAAGGGGATGAGGAATGCGAGTTGGAATACGGGCGCGCCCGCGCCGTCATAACAATAGGGCCGCACAAGCGCGTCCGCTACAAAGAACAGGGCGGAGCCTTGTCTTCAAAACACCAATCTTACCGCGATCCCCAGCGCCGCCATGATCGCCACGATTTCCACCAGTCCGCGATGGAAACGGAACGCCAGGAGCGCGGCGATGACCGCGAGCGCCGCGGTCTTCAGGTCGAGCGCCAGCGGATCGAACGCATACCAGCGGAAGATGCCGGTGCGTTGCTCGGTGACATCTCCGAACAGCACATGCAGCGCGAACCAGACCGTCAGATTGAGGATGACGCCGACCACGGCTGCGGTGATCGCCGCCAGCGCGCCGGTCAACATGCGGTTCGATCGCAGTTGTTCGACAAACGGCGCGCCGGCGAAGATCCAGAGCATGGAGGCCGAGAACGTCACCCAGGTCGTCATCGCGGCGGCGACCACGCCGGCGGTCACGGGTGTGAACGGTGCGGCGTCGCGATAGCCGGCGAGGAAGCCGACGAATTGCGTCACCAGAATCAGTGGGCCGGGTGTGGTCTCCGCAAGGCCAAGTCCGTCCACCATCTCGGCCGCGCTCAGCCAGCCCTGCTTGTCCACCGCCTCTTGCGCCATATAGGCGAGCAGTGCATAGGCGCCGCCGAAGCTCACCGTCGCAAGCTTCGAAAAAAAGATGCCGATATCGACCAGCACATGGGTCGGGCCCAGCAACAAGGCGGCGATTGCAACCGGTGCCCACCAGGCGAAGAGCCCGAACCCGATTGCGTTAGCCGCCTGCCTCCAGCGGCCGGTGACGGGCGGGGGATAGGTGCCATCGATCTTGATCGCGAGCAGATGCGGCGCCTGCCGCGCCACCAGATAGCCGATCAGTCCCGCGCCGATCACGATCAGCGGGAACGGCAGCGCCAGAAAGAAAATGCCGATGAAGGCAAAGGCCGCGATTGCGACCAGCATATTGGTTTTGAGCGCGCGTTTGCCGATCCGGATCAGCGCTTCCACCACGATCACCAGCACCGCAGCCTTGATGCCGAACAACGCGCCCTCGATCAGCGGGACGCCCTGACCGAGCGCATAGATCAGGCTCAGGGCCAGCATCACGAAAGCGCCCGGCAGCACGAACAGGATGCCGGCTGCGATCCCGCCGCGCACCCCGTGCATCAGCCAGCCGGTATAGGTGGCGAGTTGTTGCGCTTCCGGCCCCGGCAGCAGCATGCAGAAATTGAGCGCATGCAGGAACCGGGATTCCTCGATCCACTTCTTCTCGTCGACCAGAACGCGGTGCATCAGTGCGATCTGGCCGGCGGGGCCGCCAAAGCCGAGGCAGCCGATCTTGAAGAAGGTGCGCAGGAATTCGGGAAAGCCGGGTGCCGCGTTCGCAGGAGCTGCTTGTTCTATGCTTGGCATGTCAGGCGGCTTTTGCGGGCCAGTTGTGACGCTCGGATGACGCGAAACGTAACCACGCAAACAGCGCGTCGTAAATTGCAAACCCGCTCTGAAGCAGGCCATGATCGTCGTCGCCGGCCAGTTCGGACAGACCGAGCGATACCGCATGCAGCCCGGCCGCTTCCGGTGCGAGATCGGGACGCGCGGTATCGGCGCCGCGCACGATCAGCGCGAGGCGTGCGAGCGAAGGCTCGTTTTCCAGACCGAAGAGACTGAGAATGGTGTCGAACGAACACCGCTCGCCCTCATGCGACAGTTCCACGCCTTCGATATCGAACGGGATGGCGCCGGTCTCGCGAGCCACGTCCGTCACTTGCTGCGGATCGACAAACAGGAAGCGGGCCTGCGGGTCGATGAAGCGGCGGATCAGCCACGGGCAGGCGATGCGGTCGATCTTCGGCCGCCGTCGCGTCACCCAGAGGCTCGGCGGGTTCGGAGCAAAGCGCCGGACCGCACCGCAATCGACCAGCGGCAACCCGGCTGCGCGCCATGCGTCAGTGCCGCCTGCGAGAATGGAGGCGTCGACGCCGCGTGCCCGCAACTGCGCCGCCGCCATCTGGCTGCGCTGGTGCCCATGGACACAGGCGAGCACGACGGCTCCGGAACTCTGCTCGAAAGTCCACGACGCCGCATCGCGCGGATCGCGCAGGATCGCGCCAGGCAGCAATCCGTTCGACGCGACGACGGCTTCAGGCTTGCGGACATCGACGACGACGGGCGCGGAGGACGTCCCGATCCTTCGCCACAGACTTTCGGGGGTGATTGAGAAATGCATAGGCCGACGCCTCCTCCGTCAAGGAAGGAGACGGTGCTTGGGCCTTGCGAGCCTTCGGAAAGGCGGGGCGACCGTCGCAGGCCCCGCGACGGTCAGAGTAGGTCGGGATCCGGAGACTTGCAATGCCTGCGCATGGCCATTCCATTCGGCGCCTCGCTCCCACCGCCCAACTTGGGTAGAGAGAAGGATGACATCAGGTCCGCAATCCACCGAATCCGACCAGATGCGGGCCCGGCTGACCGGTATCGGCCTGATGTGCGCCGCGGTGCTGTCGTTCGCCTGCCTCGACGCCATCGCCAAATATCTCAACGGCTATATGGACACGCTGCAGGTGGTATGGGCGCGCTATACCGGCGCCTTCATCCTGACCCTGTTCATTTTCAATCCGGTGTCGCGGCCGGGGATGATGCGAACCACGCGGCCGGTGCTGCAACTCGTGCGCTCGGCGATGCTGCTCGGTTCGACCGTCACAAATTTCATGGCCTTCCGCTACCTGCAGCTCGATCAGGCGCTGGCGATCCTGTTCTCGACGCCGTTTCTGGTCGCGATCCTGGCCGGTCCGCTGCTCGGCGAATGGATCGGCTGGCGGCGCTGGGTGGCGATCCTGGTCGGCTTTGCCGGCGTGCTGCTCGTCACCCGGCCCGGCATCGGCGACGTGCATTGGGCTGCATTCTACTCGCTGGCGAGCGCGGTGTTCTATTCGCTCTATATCGTCGCCACCCGTGTGCTCTCGAAGACCGACACCACCGACACCACGCTGTTCTATTCCAATCTGGTCGGCGCGGTGGCGATGCTGCCGGTGCTGCCATTCGTGTGGACGATGCCGGGCGATCCTTGGATCATTTTTCTGATGGTGGCGTTCGGGGCTTTCGGCAGTTTCGGTCATTACCTCCTGATCGTCGGCCACCGGCTGGCGCCGGCCTCGGTGCTGGCGCCGTTCATGTATACCCAGCTCGTGTGGGCCACTGCGTTCGGCTATCTCGTGTTCGGCGATGTGCCCAACCGCTGGACCCTGGCCGGCGCGGCGGTGGTGGTGGCCTCCGGGCTTTACCTTTTGCATCGTGAAAGAGTGCGCGGGACGGCATGACGCGGCGCCTCGCACTTTTCGCATTTTTCCCCGGCGCGCCACCCTGCTATGGTCCGCCGCAAAGGCGCTCGCACGGCCAGGAAAAGCGGATACGGTTTTTCCGTCCGGCCGCGCGCCAAAGGCAGCAATGCCAATAACGAGGAAGCCGCAAGGACCGCAATGCTGGACAAAGCCCAAGAGACAAAACCCGGCCTGAACGACGATATCGGCGAGGATACGCGGCTCGAATTGTTCCGCCTTCAGGTGCTGCTGCGGCAGGCCGAGCAGCGCGCCTTCGACCTGTTCCTGCAGAACCTGGTGAAGGGCACGAGCCATCTCTCGCTCGGGCAGGAAGCGGTCGCCGCCGGCTTTGCCGCCGCCATGAAGCCGGGCGACCTCTCGTTCTGCACCTATCGCGGCCATGCCCACACCCTGGCGCGCGGCGTGCCGGTGGAGCAGGTGCTCGGCGAATTGATGGGCCGCGACAATGGCCTGATGCGCGGCAAGGGCGGGTCCATGCACCTGACCTCGGTCGAGCATGGTGTGATGGGCTCCTATGCCATCATCGGCGCGCATCTGCCGATTGCCTGCGGCG
The DNA here is from genome assembly GCA_964641065.1 of uncultured Hyphomicrobiales bacterium. Classification (GTDB taxonomy): domain Bacteria; phylum Pseudomonadota; class Alphaproteobacteria; order Rhizobiales; family Xanthobacteraceae; genus Pseudorhodoplanes. The sequence continues at coordinate 4,074 of CAZXJZ010000323.1, forward strand.
CGGCCTGGCGCGCGCAATACAAGGGCGATGGCGACGTTTCGGTCTGCTTCTTCGGCGATGGCACCACCAATATCGGCGCGTTCCACGAAGCGCTGAACTTCGCCGCGATCTGGAAGCTGCCGGTGATCTTCGTCTGCGAGAACAATCACTACATGGAATACACCCCGATCGGTGAGGTGACGGCGGTGCCGCATCCGGCCGCCGACCGCGCGTCCGCCTACGGGCTCGAGCGCATCATCGTCGACGGCAACGATGCCGACGAGGTCTATCGCATCGCGATGGCGGCCTACGCGAAGGCGCGCAAGGGTGACGGTCCCTCGCTGATCGAATGCATCACCTACCGGCATAGCGGGCATTCGCGCGCCGACCCCGCCAAGTATCGCCCCGAGGGCGAACTCGAGAAATGGAAGGAGCGCGATCCGATCAAGATCTATCGCGAGCGCCTGCTGGAATTCGGCATCGATCCCGACGTGATGACGAGCATCGAGGCCGGCATCCTGCGCGAGGTCGACGAAGCGACCGAAAAGTGCAAGGCCTCGCCGCCGCCGCCGCACGACATCATCCACACCGACGTCTATGCCGACGGCGGCTTCGCGTGGAGAAACTGACATGGCGGAACTGACCTATCGCGATGCCGTTGCGCGCGGCATCGCACAGGAGATGGCGCGCGACCCGGACGTGGTGTTTCTTGGCGAGGACGTGGCCAAGGCCGGCGGCGTGTTCAAGGCGACCGTTGGCCTCTACGAACAGTTCGGCCCGCTGCGGGTGCGCGACACGCCGATCTCCGAACAGGCGATCCTCGGTGCGGCCATGGGCGCCGCAATGACCGGCCTGAAGCCGATCGCCGAAATCATGTTCTCGGACTTCATCGCGGTGTGTTTCGATTACATCGCCAATGAATTCCCGAAGAGCCGCTACATGACCAACGGGC
>CAZXJZ010000324.1:0-4933 GCA_964641065.1 uncultured Hyphomicrobiales bacterium
GCGCGCCAGCAGCGGCTCGAGCGGACCGTAGCCGAGAACGTCGTTGCAGATATCGTCGAGCAGTTCTTCTTGCTCGGAGATCGACATCACCACATTCTTGATGGCGATGATTTCGTTGACGATATCGCGGATTTCCTCGCGCGCGGCATCGGCATCGAGACGGGCGAGCTGGGCCAGATCGATCGCCTCGATCAGCGCGCCGAAGATCGCACCCTTGACCTCGTAATAGCTCTCCGAGCGGCGGCTGTCGGTGGCGAGCAGCGGAGCGGCTTTCGGCGGCGCGGCCGGCGCAGAGAACAGCTGCGCACCGAGCCCGGAGGCCGGCAGCGGCGCGCGGCCCTCGCTCGAGATTGCGGCGGGCGGTGGCGCCGCGGGCTTCGGGGCGGCCGGTTGCGGCGCCGGCGGCGGCGCGAGCGTTGCGGCACCTCCACCGGATGGGCTCGAAGCAGGACCTGACGCGGTACGCTTTCCAAACACGGGCTACAAACTCCAAGCCTACGCCTTCTTGCGAAGCTTCTGAATGAACGGGCTCAGCAGACCCGGCTTTGACTTTTTCGCCTCGGACCGACCTGTCATCAGCTGCGCGAGCTGACGGAAGGTCTCGGTGACCTTATGGCTGCCGGACACTTCCGCGATCATCTGTCCGTTATTGGCCGCAGTTCCGAACAATTGCGGCTCGAACGGGATGATGGCCGCGGCCTCGCTGTCGAGCGCCTTGGCGAAGTCGGACGGCTTGATCTCCGGCCGCTTCGGGACGCCGACCTGATTGAGCGCATAGAACGGACGATGGTCGTTGACCCGTGCGGCCTTCAGATAGTCGATGAGATTCTTGGCGTTGCGCAGATTGGCGAGGTCCGGCGCGGCGACGATGAGGATGTCGTCGGCGGCGAGCAGCGTGCGCTGGGTCCAGCCGGTCCATTGATGCGGCACGTCGAGCACAATGCAGGGCACGCTGGCGCGCAGCGTATCGAAGATCGAATCGAACGCGTCGGCGCCGAAATCATAGACCCGCTCGAGCGTCGCCGGCGCCGCCAGCAAACTCAGATTATCCGAGCATTTCGACAGCAGCCGGTCGATGAAATTGTTGTCGATGCGATCCGGCGAGAATACCGCATCGGCAATGCCCTGCGGCGGATCCTGGTTGTAGTCGAGACCCGCGGTGCCGAAGGCCAGATCGAGATCGGTCACCACCGCGTCGAGCGACAGGTCGCGGGCGATCGACCAGGCGACATTATGGGCGATGGTGGATGCGCCGACGCCGCCCTTGGCGCCGATGACAGCAAGAATGCGGCCGACCGGCTTCGCATCCGGCGCCGAATACAGGCCGCAGACCGCGCGCACGATGTCGAGCGTGTTGACCGGCGCGATGAGATAGTCGCTGACGCCGCGGCGGACCAGTTCGCGATACAGCGCAACGTCATTATGGCGGCCGATCACGATCACGCGGGTTCCGGGGTCGCAGAGATCGGCCAGCGAATCGAGGCCGGCGAGAACGGTTTCCGGGAGCGATTCGAATTCCAGCACGATCACGTTCGGCGTCGGCGCCGAGCGATAGGCCTCGAGCGCCGCGGTCATGCCGCCCATCTGGATTTTCAGATGCGCCTTGCCGAGGCGGCGATCCTCGCCAGCCGACTGCACCGCAGCGGCGGTTTCCACCGATTCGCAGAAGGCCTGGATGGAGATGCGGGGCGACGGAGCGATGTGCTCGTCACGCGCCGGCAAATCCTCCGCAGCGTCTTCCATCGCGCTGTGAAATGCGGATTTCATCATTGGGCTACGTCGCTCACCGTGCCGTCGTTGTCTTTCGGATAGGTCGTCGCCGGGCTCACACCCTGGCGATATTTCTCAAGTACGGTGGTACGGCGCGACGTCCAGGCCGGGGTCTCGGCGCGCGGCTGAACGAGGTCTGCCGGGTTGGCCACCATCGCCGCGAGATTGCGCTGATTTGAGCAGCCGAGATTCCAGTAATTGTTGTTGTCGTTATAGGCCGCGTCCATCGTCGGCCCGAGGTCCTGCGGCCACAACCCGCAGGGTCCGGCTTCGGCGACGATGGTGGAATAATTCAGCCGCAATGTCGGAAATTTGGTGGGATCTTCCGGCGTATAGGAGCGAACCGCGACGCTCTGCATCGGCACGCCGGAGGCCGCGAAGATCGAATTGATTTCGCGCAGCGCCTGCGATGCCGCGACCTGGTTTCGTGTGCCGGTCGGCACATCGATCACCACGCCGCCGGTCGCTTCATCCTTCCAGACTTTTGCGAAAGCCAGCACCTCGGCACGCTGCGTCGGCGTGAGCGAACCGCGACTCTGGCCGATAAACACTTCGACCGTGCGCGACCCGTCCCGCAAGCCGATCTGATGCCGTTTGCGATAGTCGTTCGGATAGCTGATCGTTTCCTTCACGGTATAAGCCGGCAGGTTGCACCCGCCCAGCGAGAATCCGGCGACCACGACGGCGAGAAGCCGGGGCGTCAGCCAGCCGGGGCGCCTGCGGCCGATCGAAATTGGGAGTGACATGCGATCCTCTCCTCGTCCGCCCTTAGTCAACGATGAAGCCATATTTGCCGTAATACATGCGGTTCGGATCGACCTTGCCGGCGATGCCGTAGATCTTGTTCAGGCGGCCCATGAAGAAGCTCGACGGATCGGACGTGTCGGCATAGCCGTCGTCCGGTCGCGACAGATCCTTCGGAGCGACGGCGCGCACCACATAGGGCGTCACCAGGATCATCAGTTCGGTCTGCCGGTTGACGTAGTCGCGGCTCTTGAACAGCGCGCCCAGCACAGGCAGTTGCATCATGCCCGGCAAGCCGCTGATCTGCTGCTTGGTCTGTTCCTGAATGAGGCCGGCCAGGGCGAGCGCACCGCCGGACGGAATCTCGACCGTGGTATCGGCGCGGCGAACCTTCAGCGACGGGATCTGACGGGCGTTTTCAGCGGTGCCGAACTGCAAAGCGCCTTCGTTCGACAATTCCGAGACCTCGGTCGTCACCTTGAGGCTGACCCGGCCTTCCGACAGCACCACCGGCGTGAAGCCGAGGCTGATGCCGAACTTCTTGAACTCGACTGTCGGTTGGCAATTCGCCGTCCCGCCGGTTACGGCGCTGCACGAGTAACCGGCAAGGATCGGAAATTCGCCGCCGGCCAGAAAGTTTGCCGACTCGCCGGAGATTGCGGTGAGGTTGGGCTCGGCGAGCGTACGGATCACCCCGGCGCGCTCCATGGCGCGCAGGATGGCATTGACGCGGTTGCCGCTCCCCGACGTAAAGGTCCCGGCGGCGAAGTTTTCCGGGACCAGCGGCGCACCGAAGGCCGGGAACGGATTTTCGTTGTTGAACCTGAGCACGGCGGAACCGACGCCGACAGTGCCGTTCAGGTTGACACCGAGCTGCTTGATCACCTCGCGTTGAACTTCCGCTACGGTGACCCGCAAATTGATCTGGTCGCGGCCCCGAACCGTGATGGCATTCACCACCTTGTCGCCTGCAGCCGTCATGGTGTTCGTTCCGGCATTGAGCAGCCGGCCCGCAACGGCAAAAGCGGTTTGCGCATCCACCGGTGTATTCGCCGTGCCCGTCAGGATCACGCCATCGGCACCGAGCGCTTCGACCCGAATATCGCTATCCGGAACCGACTGGCGGATCGCATCGCGGATGCCGTTCAGGTCGCGTTTCACCGCGAGGTCGAAGCCCGCAATCTGGCGGCCTTCGGCGTCGAAAAAGAAGATGCTGGTCTGGCCGACCTTGACACCGATCATGTAGGCGCGGCGAGCCGAGCGGACGACGGCATTGGCAATGGTGGGATCGGCGACAAGGACGTCCTTGGCGTCGCGCGGCAGGTCGATGACCACCGCCTTGCCGACGCCGAGATTCACCGGGCGCGAACTCGCTTCGCTGCCGACCACGGAAATCACCGGAGTGCGGTGCAGATCGGGTTCCGCGGCGTGCGCCGCAGCCATTGCACCCGCAAGCGAGGCGGCGATCAACAGCGTCCGGATCGTCGTCGGGTTCGCCATAAACGGTTTCCTTCCTTCAGCCTATTTCGATCCGGCGGTGGTGGACACGCCGAAGCGCACCATGTTCACGCCGCCGCGGGCCGGGCCCTCGTCGGTGTCGCCGGCATTCCTGGACGTATCGACGACACTGCGCAGGGCCAGTGAGAGCGTGCCGACCTGCTTGCCGCGCGCCAGCGCTTCCGCCTGGCGAGGCGACAGTTCGAGAGTCACGGTCTTGCCGATAACGACCTTTTGCCCGTTCTTGTCCGCGACCGTTTGGTCCACGGCGAGCACGGGCGCATTCAGGATGATGGTCTCGCTGACAAAAGTCTCAACGCCGGTGCGCTTCTCCGCCTCGCGGTCACGCTGCGTCAGGAGCACGTCGACGTGGTCGCCCGGGATCACGAAGCCGCCGGCGCTGGTCTCGGCGCTGATTTCCGTCGCAACAGCGCGCATTCCGGCGGGCAGGATCGCCGACAGGTAACCCGAGGCGCTTCCCTTCACGAGACGCGATTCCTGGATCGGTTCGCCCGCATAGAAGGTGCCGCCGCGCACGATCGAGCCGGCGATCTGTTCGATGGCATCGGGCCGATCGCTCTTGCGAATGAAATTCGAATTCGCGGACGACGCCGGCCACAATTGCCAGCTCAGTTCGTCTGCTTTCACCGTGGTGCCCTGGCCGATATCGCTTTTTGCGATCAGAACGTCGACGGTCTCGAGTTTGGCAACCGGCGGCGGCGGGGGCGCGCGATAGGCTGACCGACCCGCCAGCAATGCGGCGAGACCACCGGCGGCGACTGCAACTCCAAGAACGATAAGTCGCGCGGCTTTCATACGCTGCACTTTCCACGAATGACGCAATCGGCCCGACATGGCCGTGAGGGTGAGTTTCACCACCCAAAGGTCAATTCGTGGTTAATGAGCGGTTTGCAAACCGAGT
>CAZXJZ010000325.1:0-4910 GCA_964641065.1 uncultured Hyphomicrobiales bacterium
GCCACGACGTATGCGCGGGGTCGATGCCGACCTCCAGCGATTGCAGCCAGTTGCACTCGATCAGTCCCTTGAAGGCGAAGGTGTATTCGTCGGGCGCGACAAAGCAGTCGAAATCCGGAAAGGCCGGCGGCTCGCCCGGGCCCATATAGGCGAACAGGATGCCGCTCTTCTCCACCACCGGATAGGACTTCTGGCGGATGTTGGCGCAGAGGTTCGAGCCTTCCGGCTCCGCCGGGGTCTCCAGGCACTTGCCGTTGACGTCGAACTTCCAGCCGTGGAAGGCGCAGCGCAAGCCATCGGCTTCAAGGCGTCCGAACGCGAGATCGGTGCCGCGATGCGGACAACCGCGCGCGATCAGGCCATAGCGGCCCTGCCCATCCTTGAACATCACGAGGTCCTCGCCCATCAGCCGCACCGGCTTGATCGGGCGATTGCCTGACAATTCCTCGACCAGCGCGGCGGGCTGCCAATAGCGCCGCAGCAGGTTGCCAGCCTTGGTTCCGGGATTGGTGCGGGTGATGAGGTCGTTCTGTTCTGCGCTCAGCATGGCGATGATCCTTTCATCCAGGAATGGCCGACAGGACTGGCCAATCGGGCCGCACATCGATATGTTCGGTGACCGAACGTTGGTTCGAATTACACCAGACTGAGAGTGGGAGCGCAAGGTCATGATGTGACCGGCGCAGTGCAAACATGCCGCGCATCAAGCGATTGCCCGACGAGGAACGACTCGCCAAAGACGCCGGACCCGAGTTCCTGGAAGCGCTGGCGCGCGGGCTTCGCGTGATCCAGACCTTCGGTCAGGAACATCGGCAACTCTCATTGAGCGACGTCGCGAAGCTGGTCGAACTGCCGCGCGCTTCGGTGCGGCGGACGCTGCACACGCTGATCCATCTCGGCTTCGCCGAAACCGACGGCCGGATGTTCCGGCTGACGCCGCGCGTGCTGATGCTGGCCGGCGCCTACCTGGGTTCGAACCCGGTCTCAGCCATGATCCAACCGGCGCTGGAGCGGCTGAGCGCCGGCATCAACGAAGCCTGTTCGGCGGCGGTGCTCGACGACGATGACATGGTCATGATCGCGCATGCCTCTCCGGCGCGGGTCCTGCAGCTCAGCGGGCAGATCGGCCTGCGCATCCCGGCGGTGTCGAGCTCGCTCGGACGCATCCTGCTGGCGAGCTTCGACGACAAACAGCTCGAGCAGTTTCTGGCGCGGGCGCAAGCCAAACGGCTGACGCCGCAAACGCTGGTGAAAAAAGACGAGTTGCTGCGCGCGATCCTGAAGGCGCGCAGCGACGGCTATTCGCTGGTCGATCAGGAGGTGGAACTCGGCTTCCGCTCGATATCGGTCGCCCTGCGCCGGCGAGATGGCAAGGCCATCGGATCGCTCAATGTCGGGGTCCACAGCGAGCGCGGCTCGCCCGAGACCATGATCAAGACGTTTCTGCCAAAGCTCCGCGCGCTGGCCGACGATCTGCAGCAGCAACTGATCTGACGTGAGGGGCGATCAGGCCCAGCCGGACGCCTTGCGCCGCTGGATATAGGCCCGCCGCAAATTGTTCAGCCGGTCCTCTTCGGAGCGGGCATCCTTGACCGAGGCGGTGGCGCAGACCCGGTATTCCAGATCGACCGGACGATGCACGATCCGCTTGCGCGCGAAGATCGAGCGCAGCCCGGACGCCTGAGGCTGGATCAGGGTTTCCAGGCTGGCTGCAACATTGGCCGAGACCGCAAACGCGATCTGTTCCCCGGTGGCGATATGCCGGACCTCGAACACGCCCGGCCCGTCCGGCGCGTCGAGCCGCAGGCCCGTATGCAAATCGGGGAAGGTCTTCCAGTCGGTCCAGGAGACAGGCATTTTGTTCTTTCGGGCAGGTTAACAATCGTTAACGAATCGTGCGGTGCTTTTGCACCATGGCCCAACCCAACTCAAGCGGCTTCGTTCCGAAGCCCCTGAAACTTCTAAACATTTTCGTGAAGCAGGCCCGGGCGGGCGGCAAGCCGGCGCCGGCGGGACGGGAGCGTCAGCGGCCCGGCAAGACCAGGATTTTCGGCTTCGCCGGTAGCGTGGTCTTGGAAATCACCACCGACGGCGTATCGGAAAACTCCACGTCGAACTTCTCGCGCATGCGGTCGAGGAAGCGGTTGAGGGTGAAGACGCTGAAATAATGCATCGGGATGATCAGCGGCGCCTTCAGGCCTTCCATCACCTCGACCATGCCGTCGAGATCGAGCGTGTAGCTGCCATCGACCGGGACCAGCACCGCGTCGATGCGACCGATATCGTTCAGCTGCTGCTGCGTCAGCGTGTGATGCAGATGGCCGAGGTGCGCGATGCACATATTCGCGATCTCGAACACGAAGATCGAATTGCCATGTCGCTGGGTGCCGCCGCCGTAATCGCGGATATTGGTCGGCACGTTGCGCACCCGCACATCCTTGACGCTCACGTCATGACGCATCGGCTGGCCGCGCTCCTCGGCCCAGCCGCGCAACACATGCAAGATCCCAGGCTCGGGATTGTCGGTATAGTGCGTCGAATGCGCGCGGTTCATGGTGACAATGTCGGGCAGCATCGGCGGCCGCACATAATCGTTGTAGTCGGTCGCGATCCGCACCACGCGCGGGCTTTCGATCAGAAAGGTGGAGTGGCCGATATAGGTGATGCGGACCTGATCGAATTTGAGTTGCGCCACGCGAAACGCCGCCGGGATGACGCGCGGCCGGTCGGCCGCCACAAGGCCGGGGCAGTTCTCGGTCATTTCGGGCTTGGCGGCGGGCGACTGGACGCGCTCAAACGCCGAGACCGGTCCGCTCGCAAGATGTCCGCCGGAAAGACAGAGCGCGGCGACAGCCCCTGCACCCAGCCAACCGAAGGATATCCGCATCCACAGCTCCCTTGCCGCGCCAATTATGACATGGCGGGACGGAGCCGCAATTCACCAGAATGTGCAGCCCTGCGGCGAACTGCCCAACAAAAAAGCGGCGCCTCAACCAGAGAGGCTTGCCTCAGCGCTGCGACACGATGAAGCCCTTCGGGGTCACCACCACCCAGCGGCCATCCTGACGGCGGATGGTCTCGACCCGGCCGAGACCGGGAAGATTGGCGCCCGGCACCACTTCGAACATGCCCATGCGCTCGTTCTCGACCATGGCGCCGCCGCGGAATACTTCGCGCAGCACCCAGCCATTCACGACCGACGGACGATCCTGCTGCTTGGTCGCAATCGACCCGGTGACGTCCGGCGCAGAGGCCAGCGCCGGTGCCACAGGCGCTGCGGCAGCCGACGCGGTGCGCTTGTCGATCCGCTCCAGCATTTCGGACAGCTTGGCCACCCGCGAGGCCGGCTCGGCCTGCGCCTTCTCGGCACGTTCGACGCGGTCGGCCATCTTGGCCAGTTGCGCATTCGCGGTCTTGGCATTGCTGTCGATGCTGGCCTTCAGCGATGCAACTTCGGTGGAGAGCTTGGCGATCACACCCTGCAGCGCCTTCACCTCGATGGTGCGGGCATCGTCGGCGACCGGTTGCGGCTTGGCGAACGCCACCGCTGCCACCGCGCCGACTGCGGATCCCGCCGCCGCCGACAAGGCAATTGCAACCGCCAGCACCGCGGCGCGGCCGAAGCGCTGACGGCTCGCCGGCACGAACAGGATCGGCGCTTCATGCGATTCAAGCTTGCGATGCCGCGCGTGATCGAATGGCTCGACATTGATCTCGGGCGCGTTGCCATCCGTGGCTTCGGCTTCGGCCTTCACCGGTTCGGCAGCGCCGGACGCTGCATTCAGGCCGGACTCGTCTACTGGACCCATGGATACTCTCCGGATGGTGATACGTCGCTTCACCAATCGGTAACCAAGGGCACTTACGAAAAAGTTAAACTTTTAAGGGATCGCGCGGACGTGATTGCGCGCGCCGCATTGGTAAATGCAATCCTAATGCGTCGGCTTCGATGCCGCGCTCTTCAATGCATCAGCATGCGCGGCGAAAATCCCGGCCCGGTCTTGCCGTAGCTATCGGGCGTATCCTTGCCGCATCGGAATGTGCGCACTTTCTCGTCAGCGACCTTGCGCGCGAGTTCATTCGCATCCGGATTGGCGCGGCCATCGACATAGCCGACATGGCAGACGCCGCCCGGATCGAGCCGCGTGATCACAAGCACCTGCCCGCGCACGATCTCGCCGTTCGGATTGGGCTCTTCTTTCTGCACCGTGGTCGACCAGCGCATGATGGCGGCGAAGGGTCGTTTCCTGCCATCCGGCAAGGTCTCGATCCGCCACTCCACGACATCGCCGTGTCCGTTGAACGACATCAGCGACTCACGGTTTGCCAATTTCTTCTTTGCGTTGCGCCCGTAGCTCACGAACGAGCGCTGATCGCCGCCCGAAATGTAGATCGGAATCCCGGCGTAACCCTTGCACAGCCATGAACCATAATCCTCGACGTCACGGCCGGGCGTATGCTTGCAGGCTTTCAGGTCGATCTTCGTGTAGGCGTGTTCGATGGATTGCGCCGACGCGCCAGTGGCAACACCGATCACGATCGCGAAAACACCAAGAAGCCGGACCATCGCATCATCCTGTCGTGCGCGGATATATCCGTCGCACGGCACAGTCTGACGGTTCAATCAGACCTTCGGCTCCGGCAATCCCGCGGACGCGCAGGCCGCGCGCAGCGTATTGAGGATCACGCAGGCAATGGTCATCGGCCCCACGCCACCCGGCACCGGCGTCACCGCGCCCGCGACCTCAAGCGCTTCCTTATAATTGACGTCGCCGACCAGCCGCGTCTTGCCGGCTTCTCCCGGCACCCGGTTGATGCCGACATCGATCACGGTCGCGCCAGGCTTGATCCAGTCGCCGCGCACCATTTCCGGCCGGCCGACCGCCGCAAACAGCAGGTCGGCGCGGCGG
>CAZXJZ010000326.1:0-4908 GCA_964641065.1 uncultured Hyphomicrobiales bacterium
ATCGGGCCCTGGTTCGCCATGAGGATCGTATAGCCATCCGGAGCTGCATTGGCGGCTTGTTGGGTTACGATATTGCCGCCTGCCTGTCCGTTGTTTTCGACCACGATCGTCTGACCGATGGTCTCGCCTACTGCTTGTGCGACAAGGCGTGCAATGGCGTCGGTGCCGCCGCCGGCTGCGTAGGGGACCAGAAGCTTGATCGGACGCGTCGGAAAGGCGTCCGAGGCAAGCGTCGGCTGAATCGAAGCGGCAAAGGCCATGGACAGGGCGCAGACGAGTTGTGCGAACTCGCGCCGGGAGACACGCATGCTGGTTTCCTCCGTTGGTATTTTTTCGTTTCAGGCTGACATGAGCGACTTAACCGCGAGCGTTGCCTGCTTCGTGCGGGCATAGACCACGCCGTCGAATATCTTTCGGACCGTGCGCAGTACCGAAGCGACCGGTGCGCGGTCCGCGTGATGACGGAGCGCCAGTTCCATTGCGCCGGTGGGGTGCTCGATGCAGATCGAGTCGAGGTCCGAGCCGGACAGCAGGTAGCTGTGCGGGATTGTGCCTGGCGTAGCGATTGCGGTGGCCAGACCGACCGCGCCAGTGACCGCGAATGCCCGATGTGCGGCGTGCGGCATAAAATATCTGGCGCTGATCGTGCCGCCGTGGCGCGGCGAGCCGACAATCACGGGCTTGGGGATGACAAGCGCGCGCACGTCGCCGAGCCCCATGCGGCGACCGGCCTCGACCCGGATGGCTTCGAGCCGTTCCATGAAGCTGCGATCCGCGTCGAGTGCCGAGGGCTCCTCGGTCGCGGACTTGCCCAGATCGTGCGCACGCATGATGACGAGGGGTGTCGCCATGTCGATGCATGTGACATCGACGTCATCGATCCGGTCGATCGGACGGCCGGTTGGAAACAGCGAACCGGTCTTGGATCCCGCTGAATCGACGAAGCTGAGTTGTATTGGCGCGGCCGGGTCGGAAACGCCGTCAACGCGACAATTCCCTTCGAAGGTCACGCGTCCATCCGGTGTCTGGACCACGGCCTCGATGATCTTGCCGGTGTTGACGTTGAAAATGTTGACGGTGGTCGAGCCGTTTTGAGCCGTGACCAGCCCTTTCTCGATGGCGAAGGGGCCGACGCCGGCAAGCATGTTGCCGCAGTTCGGCGATGTATCGACCCGCCGCGCCGAGACGTTGACCTGAGCGAAGAGGTAATCGACGTCCGCTCCGGAGTGCTGCGAGCGGGATACGATCGCAACCTTGCTCGTCAGCGGATGCCCGCCGCCCAGACCGTCGATCTGCAGGTCGTGACCCGAGCCCATGGCGGACAACAGAATCTGATCCCGCGCGGCCGTGTCTTCCGGGAGGTCCGCGGCCAGGAAGAACGGACCGCGCGATGTGCCGGCTCGCATGAGAGTGCAGGGGATCCGGACGGTCGGTCCGGCACCGCCCGTAGCCTCAAACCCCATGGACTGGCCTCCCGGTATCGATTAATCCGAATTATGGATTAATCTGGCTTTTTGATTACTGATTGGAGGAGTGTTAACTCAGTTCATCTGATGTGTTAAATGCAAAAATTATTGGGATTGATGTGATATGCGGATCAATTTCGAACTGCTGGATTTGCGTGCTTTTCTGGCGGTGCTCGACACCGGCAGCTTTCACAAGGCCGCCGAACACTTGAACCTGTCGCAGCCCGCTCTCAGCCGGCGCATCAAGGCGCTGGAAGAAACCATTGGCGCGCCGTTGCTGGAGCGCACCACCCGACGCGTCGCTCCGACGACGGTCGGACGCGACCTGAAGCCTTTGCTGTTGCGTTTGATCGACGAGCTTGAAACGTCGGTTCTCTCAATGGCCGAAACCGGAAGGCTTCAGGAAGGTCAGGTCACGATCGCCTGTATACCCACCGCCGCGTTCTATTTTCTGCCTTTGGTCATTCGTCAGTTTCAGGAGCTCCATCCGCGCATTCGTATTCGCATTCTCGACCTGTCGGCCGGCGAAGGTCTGAAAAGTGTGGCGAACGGAGAGTGTGAATTCGGTATCAGCATGCTGGGATCGTCCGATCCCGATCTCACCTTTGCACCGCTGATGAACGATCCGTTTGTGCTGGCCTGCCATCGAAGCCACCCTTTGGCTGAAGCACGATCGTTACGCTGGACCGATCTGGCGGAATTTCCCCTGATTGGCGTGAGCCGGAATTCCGGCAATCGCACCATTCTCGACAGCGCGTTGTCCAATCTCGGGGTCAGGCTCAACTGGTTCTACGAGGTCAATCATCTGTCCACCTCGCTCGGCCTCGTTGAAGCGGGCATCGGAATTTCGTTGCTTCCGCGTCTTGCTACTCCGCAGGAGGGCCATCCGAATATTGTGACGATCCCGATCACGGACCCCGTGGTATCGCGGACCATCGGCATCGTCGAACGTCACCGCGGCCGTCTGTCGCCGGCCGCCATGCGCTTTCGCGATATCCTGATAGGGAATTGGTCCCGCTAGAAAAATCGGCCCGTCTCCGCGTCGGTTCCAACCCGCCGCTTGACCGGAGCCCGCGGCCTGTTAAGACTTGTTCCTGTTCCAAGATGCTGAAAACGGCGAGATTTCGGCTCCGGGGGGAGCAATCGCGCCGATTTCGTGCCAAAAACAGTGCGATTTCAAGCCGAGGGAGGACCTCATGGCATCCGTCACGATGACCGTGAATGGCAAGCAGACCAGCGCCGATGTGGATGAGCGCACGCTCCTGGTCCAGTTCCTGCGCGAGAATCTGAGGCTCACCGGCACCCATGTGGGTTGCGACACCTCGCAATGCGGCGCCTGCGTCGTGCATGTCGATGGGGTCGCCCGCAAGAGCTGCACCACCTTCGCCTGGCAGGTGGATGGCGCGAAGATCACCACCATCGAAGGCGTCGCCAATGGCGCGCAGCTTCATCCGATGCAGGAAGCCTTCCGCGAGCATCACGGCCTGCAATGCGGCTTCTGCACGCCGGGGATGATCATGTCGGCGATCGACATGGTCAATCGCAAGGGCAACGACCTCGACGACAAGACCATCCGCCACGAGCTTGACGGCAATCTCTGCCGCTGCACCGGCTACCATAATATCGTGAAGGCGATCGCCGCCGGCGCCAAGGCGATGGCGAAATAGGGCGATGGCGAAATAAGGACACGTCTCTTCGACCATTCGGGAAGGAGTCTGCCATGACTGCCACCGGAATTGGCGCTCCCGTGCGCCGCAAGGAAGATCAGCGTTTCATTACCGGCAAAGGCCACTATACCGACGATCACGCGCGGCCGGGTCAGGTCTGCGCGTATTTCATCCGCTCGCCGCATGCCCATGCCAAACTGAAGACAATCGACACGTCAGCGGCGTCGTCGATGCCCGGCGTGATCGCGGTCTATACCGGCGAGGATTTCGCGACCGACAAGCTGGGCCCGCTGATCTGCGGCTGGATGATCCATTCCAAGGATGGCACGCCGATGAAGATGGCGCCGCATCCGGCGCTCGCTGTCGGCAAGGTCAACCATGTCGGTGACGCCTATGCGGTGGTGATCGCCGAATCGCTCGCGCAGGCGAAAGACGCGGCCGAGAAGGTCGTGACCGATTTCGAGGTGCTGCCGGCGGTGATCGATCCGGCGCAGGCTCAGAAGGCCGCGCAGATCCACGAGGTCGCGCCCAACAACACCATCTACAACTGGCATATCGGCGATCCGGCCGCGAACGACGCGGCGATGAAGAAGGCGAAGCACGTCACGCGGCTCGACTTCATCAACAATCGCCTGGTGCCGAACGCGATCGAGCCGCGTGCTGCTATCGCCGAATATGACGCGGGCGGGGAGCATTTCACCCTCTGGACCACCAGCCAGAATCCGCACGTGGCGCGTCTGGTGATCTCGGCCTTTATCGGGGTCGCGCCCGAGCACAAGCTGCGGGTGATCGCGCCCGATGTCGGCGGCGGCTTCGGCTCGAAGATCTTCATCTATCCGGAAGAAGTCGTGTGCTTGTGGGCGGCGAAGAAAGTGGCGCGTCCAGTGAAATGGACCGCCGACCGCTCGGAATCCTTCGTGACCGACGCGCATGGCCGCGATCACGTCACCCATGCAGAGCTTGGCTTCGACGCGAACAACAAGATCGTCGGCATGACGGTGAAGACGATTGCCAATCTCGGCGCCTATATGTCGACCTTTTCCTCGGCGGTGCCGACCTATCTTTATGCGACGCTGCTGTCGGGGCAGTACGATATCCCCTCGATCTATTGCGAGGTGGATTCGGTCTACACCAACACCGTGCCGGTCGATGCCTATCGCGGGGCGGGGCGGCCCGAAGCGACCTTCGTGGTCGAGCGGCTGATCGAAGTCGCGGCGCGCGAGCTTGGCGTCGATCCGGCCGATCTGCGCAAGAAAAATTTCGTGCGGACATTCCCGTACCAGACCGTGGTCGCCTCGCTTTATGACGCCGGCGATTACGAGGCGTCGCTGTCGAAGGCGATGGAGATCCATGACGCGAAGGGCTTCAAGCAGCGCAAGCGCGAGAGTGCGAAGCGCGGCAAGCTGCGCGGCATCGGCTATTCCACCTATATTGAAGCCTGCGGCATCGCGCCCTCGGCGGTGGTGGGTTCGCTCGGCGCTGGCGTCGGCCTGTGGGAATCCGCAGAGGTGCGGGTGAACCCGACCGGGTCGGTCGAGGTGCTGACCGGCACGCACGCGCACGGGCAGGGCCACGAGACCACGTTCGCGCAGCTCGTCTCCGAACGACTCGGCATCCCGATCGACAATGTGACGATCGTGCATGGCGACACCGACAAGGTGCAGTTCGGGATGGGCACCTATGGCTCGCGCTCCGGCGCGGTCGGCATGTCGGCGATCGTCAAGGCGCTCGACAAGGTCGAGGCCAAGGCGAAGAAGATCGCCGCGCACCTGCTC
>CAZXJZ010000327.1:0-4814 GCA_964641065.1 uncultured Hyphomicrobiales bacterium
GTCGGCGTGATGGGCGACGGCCGCACCTATGATTTCGTGGTCGGCCTGCGCGCCGTCACCTCGACCGACGGCATGACCGCGGATTTCTATCCGTTCGACATGAAGTTTCTCGGCCACGTCGCGACCCGGATCATCAACGAAGTGAAGGGCGTCAACCGCGTGGTGTATGATGTGACCAGCAAGCCGCCGGGTACGATCGAGTGGGAATGAGAACGGTGCCAACGGCTTGATCCTGAGCGCCGTATTGGCCGCTATCTGCGCGAACCGACCCTGCCTCGCCATTGCAGAAGCGTCGCAGCCAGCGTAAGTACGGCGCCAACGAGGCAGAGTGCGTTCCATCCGCCGAAGGACCAGGCCGCGCTTGCAGCTGCCGATCCTGCCGCACCGCCCACGAACATCGATCCCATGAACAGCGTGTTGATGCGCGCACGCGCTTCCGGCCGTAGCGCGAAGATGATGTGCTGATTGGATACGAGCGCGCCTTGTACGGCGAGATCGAGAACGATCACGCCGACGATCAGGCCTGCAATCGATGTCCACAAACCAAAGATCGCCCAGGATAGAAATGCCAGTGCGCCGCTCGTGACTACGACACGTCGTGGACCGTGCCGATCGGAGATTCGCCCGGCGATTGGCGCGGCCACAATGCCGACGGCGCCGACAATGCCAAACAGACCCGCGACTTCGGCGCCCAGCCCAAAATCGGGTTGTTCAAGTCGCAAGGCCAGAATAGTCCAGAAGGCCGTGAACGCTCCGAACAGCAGGGCCTGCGTCACGGCTGCAAGACGCAATGCGGAAAACTCGTGCCAAAGATGGCGTAGTGACGCGAGTAACGTGCGATAGCCGATGCGCGCCTCGGGTGCGATTGCCGGAAGACACAGCATTGCCCACGCGCCTGCCGCCAGCGCGAGCGGTGCACTGAGCCAGAACATCTCGCGCCAGCCTGCGTGGACCGCGACGAATCCAGCCACCGTTCGACTCAGTAGGATTCCGCTCAGCAGCCCTGCCATGACGGTTCCGACGATAGCTCCGCGCCGCTCCGGTGGTGCGATATGTGCGGCGAAGGGAACGATCTGTTGAGCCGCTGTCGACAGAATGCCGACAAAGATCGAGGCGACAACGAGAAGCCACGCGCTGGGTGCAAACCCCGCGCCGACGAGCGCGAGCGCCAGGAGCGAAAACTGCATCGCGATCAATTTGCGCCGCTCGATGACGTCGCCGAGCGGCACCAGCAGGAACAGGCCGGCAGCGTAGCCGAGTTGTGTTGCGGTCGGGATCAGCCCGGCGGTTGCGCCTGGAAAGTCACGCTCGATCACCCCTAGCATCGGTTGATTGTTATAGATGTTGGCGATGGCGAGCCCGGCCGCACAAGCCATTGCAAAGGTCAGAAGGCGCCCGGGACCAACACCGGGTCTGACGAACGAATGACTGCGATCGAAGAGCGTGGACATGCAACCCTCCTGAGACAGGAGCCATGTGCTTGTCAGCGCTGCAAACGGCAATCATATCATGGTGTTAGCCGCCAATACGTTATGGCTGTATGTCCGCGATGTGACGAGCCGCGCCCGGGACGATAGGGTGTGATTGAGGTCAGCAACAATCCAGCCGCCATGATCACCGCACCGCATTTCGACATCGACATGGCTGCGCTCTGGCGCGATCCGTATCCGGCCTACGCGAAATTGCGCGAGGAAGCGCCGATCGCCTTCGTGCCGCAACTGGGCGGCACGGTGTTCGCATGCCGTGACGACATCTTTGTGTGCGAAAAGCAGATCGAGATTTTCAGCTCGCATCAGCCCGGCGGCCTGATGAATACGCTGATGGGCGTGAACCTGATGCGCAAGGATGGCGACGCGCATCTGGCGGAGCGCAAGGCGATCTTTCCCGCGGTCTCGCCGAAAACCGTCAAGGCGCACTGGACTGCGCAATTCCAGGCGCATGCGGACCGTATTCTGGACGCGCTCGAGTCGGGGCGCGAGATCGATTTCTGCGCCGGCTTCGCGCTACCGTTCTCGGCCGAGTGTCTCAAATCGATCACCGGCCTGACCAACATGCGCTACCAGGACATGGATGCGTGGTCGCAGGCCATGATCGATGGCATCGCCAATTATACCGGCGTGCCCGAGATCGCGGCGCGCTGCCATGCTGCGACCGCCGGCATCGATGCGGCCATCGACGACATGCTTCCCGTCGTGAAGAGGGCGCCGGACCAGAGCCTGCTCAGCGTGATGCTGCAATCCGGCATGCCGATGGACAGCGTGCGCGCCAACATCAAGCTTGCAATCAGCGGCGGGCAGAACGAACCGCGCGATGCGATCGCCGGGACGGTGTGGGCGCTGCTGACGCATCCTGACCAACTGGGGCTGGTGCGGTCGGGACAGGTCTCCTGGCTGCAGGCCTTCGAGGAATATGCGCGCTGGATTTCACCGATCGGCATGTCGCCGCGCCGGATCGCCAGGCAGCACCGCTTTCGCGAAATCGAATTTGAACCTGATGACCGGATTTTCTTTCTCTACGGATCGGCCAACCGCGACGAGACGCATTTCGCCCAGCCCGACCTGTTCGATGTCCGGCGCGATACCTCGAAAAGCATCGCCTTCGGCGCAGGGCCGCATTTCTGTGCCGGCGCCTTCGCCTCGCGCGCCATGATCGCCGACGTGGCACTGCCGACAATCTTCTCCACGCTGCCTCATCTGCGTCTTGCCGGTGACGAGGAGGTGGCCTTCGGCGGCTGGGCGTTCCGTGGGCTTTTAAGGCTGCCGGTGACATGGGAACGATCCGGTCATCACTGACGTCGCAATCGGACCTGTGGCATGCCCCGCTTTCTCAAGATCATTCTCGCCTTTCTCGCCGGCTTGATCGTCGGCTGGGCGATTCCGGTCGCCTGGTACATCGCAGCCACCAACTATTTCGGTCTTCACGATCGCGACGGCGGCGGCGCGATGGGGGCCATATTCATCATGGGGCCGATCGCCGCGCTTCTGCTCGCAACCATCGCCGCGATCGTGACGATCAGACGAACCGCTTGAGGCTGCTCTCCGTCCGGATGAACACCCTTTCCTTTCGTATGATTGGCGGACCTTGTGCAGGCGCCTAACTGACTCATGTCAATTTTGCCAAGCGCAAGGGAAACAGAGCCATGCCGACCATCACCACCAAGGACGGAGTGCAGATCTTTTACAAGGACTGGGGCAAGGGTCAGCCGATCGTATTCAGCCACGGCTGGCCGCTCTCAGCGGATGACTGGGACGCGCAGATGCTGTTTTTCATCGGCAAGGGCTATCGCGTCATCGCGCATGATCGCCGCGGACATGGTCGCTCCAGCCAGGTCGCGGATGGTCACGACATGGATCACTATGCCGACTACCTCGCGGCTGTGGTCGAGCATCTCGATCTCAAGGATGCCATTCATGTCGGACATTCGACCGGTGGCGGTGAGGTGGTCCATTATCTCGCGCGTCATGGCGAGAAGCGCGTGGCGAAAGCGGCGATCATCTCCGCCGTGCCGCCGCTGATGCTGAAAACGGCGGCCAATCCGAACGGACTGCCGAAGGAGGTGTTCGACGATCTGCAGGCGCAGCTCGCTGCGAGCCGCGCGAAATTCTACTACGATCTGCCGGCCGGGCCGTTCTACGGCTTCAACCGGCCGGGCGTCGAGAAATCGGAGCCCGTGATCCTGAACTGGTGGCGTCAGGGCATGATGGGCGGCGCGAAGGCGCATTACGACGGGATTGTTGCGTTCTCGCAGACCGATTTCACCGACGATTTGAAGAAGATCAACGTGCCGGTGCTGGTGATGCACAGCGAAGACGACCAGATCGTGCCGTATGTCGCCGCCGGGCCGCTCTCGGCCAAGCTGTTGAAGAACGGCACGCTGAAGACCTACAAGGATTATCCGCACGGCATGCCGACCACGCATGCGGATGTGATCAACGCCGACCTGCTGGCTTTCTTCAAGGCCTGACAATCTCGGCCAGCGCGTCGGGGTCTTCGCCCGGTGCGCTGGCCTCTCGTCTGCGCAATCGCTGTCACCCCATCGCCGCGAAATTCGCGGCGATTCGCTGCTGCAGGAAGTCATGCGCGGTCACCGGTGGATAGACTTTGCCGGGCCCCTGCACGATGGCGTCGCAATTTGCCTGGCAGAAGAACGGCAGCGAATAGCGCGAGCCGAGATATTCGTGCGCATGCGGCATGCGCACGCGGTGCAGCGTCGACTGAAGCTTGTCGTCGCTCCAGCGCTTCAGCATGTCGCCGATATTGCAAGTGACAACACCGTCCTCCGGCTCGACATCGGTCCACGCCAGTTCGCCGGCTTCCTTGCCGGGGCAAAGCTGCAGCCCGCCCTGGCCCTTGCGCTGATGCAGAAGCGTGAGACATGCATAGTCGGTATGCGCGCCAGCGCGCCAGCCGGTGAAGTCTTCCGGCTTGGCGTCCACCATCGGCAGGTAATGCAGCAGTCGCAGCGTGCTCTGATACTCTGGCGATTGCGGATCATGTGCGTCAGTGAAGAAATCCGGCGCGAAGCCGAGCTTCAGCGCGAAGCAGGACAGCACTTTCATGCCCAGCGCCCAGTTGGCGCGCTCGAACGCCAGCATGGTGGCGTGGAAACCCGGCAGGTTGTCGCCGCCCGGCCACAGATTCAACGGACCCATCCGCGGCACCGTGATCTGGTAGCTCTCCTTGTTGTCGGCCGTGCCGGTGGAAGGCCGCACCTGGCTCTTGTACTCCCACCCCGAGTTGGTCCCCTTTTGCAGCGGCAGCTTCGCCTTCACCTCATGCGGCAGGTCGAAGAAGCGCGCCGTCATCTCGAAGGC
>CAZXJZ010000328.1:0-4719 GCA_964641065.1 uncultured Hyphomicrobiales bacterium
AGGTCGTGATGTTCATCAAGACGCGTGCGTCATTTGCCGACCGGGTGCGCAAGGCGATCAAAGCCGGGCATCCATATGCGACGCCCGCGATCATGGTCATTCCGGTCGAATCGGTGGAGGACACCTATCTGCGGTGGATCATGACGGAGACCGACCGCGCTGCCGCGGTGGCGGGAGGGTAGCGTGAACAGCGGGCGAGTGATGACCCTGTCCGCGGTCGCTCAATAAACCAATCCGTCGCCGGCGAGCGCAAGCTTGAGCGACGTGTAGTCGTCGCACGCGGTGCCGCAGATTGCTTCAATCGCCTTGAGGTGTTCCTCGGCCTTCGGACGGTCGCCGCGTTCGAGATGCCACATCCCGTAATATTGCCAGGTGCGGGTATGTTTGGAATCGGCAGCGAGCGCCTTCTCGTACCAGGCCCTCGCGTCTTCGGTGCGACCGAGCTTGCGGCTCGCAAAGCCGATCAGATTGGCAACGTCGGGATGCTCGTCGCGCCCCAGCGCGCGCAATGCGGTGATCGCATCCGTGTAATTCTGTTTGCTATAGATCAGATCGTAGGCCTGACGGTAGCCGTCGATGAAAAATTGCTCGGACTTCTTCTCCGGCGCCTTGGTCTCCGGCGCCTTTGTCTTGCCTTCGCTCGCCGGTTTCTTCCTCGCCTTCTGCGGCTTGGTCTGAGCCGGATCCGCCGATTGCAGCTTCATGCCGGCAGCCGGATTCTCGATGCCGGCCGCGCTCGCCTGCGAGACCGCGGCAGCACCTGTCAGCATCGCCGCAATCAGGGTCGTTCGAAGCCGTCGCATCTCAACCTCCAATCCGAAGCTATCGCCGTGTAGCTCAGTAGCTTGCGGTGCCGTTCAGCGCGTCGCGCAGCGATGTGTATTCCTCGCAGCCCTGACCGCAAATCAACTGGATGCGTTCGAGATGCTGTTCGGCCTTGGCGCGGTCACCGCGCTCAAGATGCCACATGCCGTAATATTGCCAGGTGCGCGAATGGTTCGGATCGGCCGCAAGCGCCTTCTCGTACCAAACGCGGGCGTTTTCGGTGCGGCCGAGCTTGCGGCTCGCAAAGCCGATCAGATTGGCGACATCCGGATGATCGTCATGAGCGAGCGCGCTCAGGATCGCGATGGCGCCAGCATAATCCTGACGATTATAGACCGCGTCATAGGCAAGCTTGTAATGCGAGCGGAAATCCAGATCGGATTTCTTGTCGGCCGGTTTGGCATCGTCCGGCTTTGCGTCGGCGGGCTTTGCGTCCGGCGCCTTGCTGTCGGCGGCGGGCTTGGCGTCCTTCTTGTCGTCTTTCTTGTCCGTCGGAGCGGCCGCAGGCTTGGCAGGCTCCTCGGGTGCCATGGCATACGCCTGGCCGGACATGGCGATCGCTGCCACGGCGATGGCGGCAAGAAGCGAAAAGCGTTGGATCAGGCGGGTCATGGCTGTGTTGCTCATGGGTTAGTCGGTGAAGCGCGAGAATAGTTCAAAACGCTCCCCGGTGACCATCATGCGCCCGTTCACACCCGGACGTCGGGGACCACAACCATACAGATTCTTCGTGTCCTTCGCGTGCCATCCGCTCACTTCGGCGTGATCTTGACTCGCCCGCAAGCGGGATGGAATCATGGCCCTTGCACTGGTTCTCCGGTCCGACCGGAGAGGAAAGAGGGAACGCGGAACGGCCTGTTTTGGGCCCGAGCCGTGGCTGCCCCCGCAACTGTGAGCGGCGAATCTGTATCCAGACTTGGCCACTGGGAAACCGGGAAGGCCGGCTGCAGATGAAGACCCGCGAGCCAGGAGACCTGCCAGCGCAGTCACCCAACCGGTGGGCGGGGCGTCCATACGGAGCGGCTGTTCGCAGCGGTGACGCTTAAATGCCGATGCGAAGGCCGCTGGGGTCTCCCAGCGACTTTTTCATAGGGCGTGAGCGGCGCTGACCGGCGCGGTGGCGATGTATGCTGTCGACGGTGGTAATGCGGGGTTCGCGTGTCCTTCGCGTCGGGTGTGTTCACCCAAGGCTCCGGCTCTGCCGGGGCGGCGAAGGATCGTAATGATGGGGGCTTTTTCCAATACAAGTCGCGGCCGGGTGGCAAGGCGAAGCGGGGCGACGGCACTTGCCGCTCTGCTGTCGTCGGCGGCCTTCGGCGGGGCCATGGCGCAGAGCGTCACGCTGCCGGATATCAACGTGACGAGCAGCCGGTTGAGCGGGGTCGGCGGTATCGGCCGCCCGACGACGTCAGAACCGGCTCCTGGAACCGTGCAGGAGGCCGAGACGGTGAGCGGCATCCTGTTCGGCGCGGCGGGGATCACGGGTGCGTCCACAACCGTGATCACGGCCGAGGATATCTCGCAGTCCCCAAGTATGACAGTGCAGGACATCCTTGCGCGCGAGGCGGGCGTGCAGGTCCAAAGCCTCTACGGCAGCGTCAACGGCGCCGGCAGCACCATTGATTTGCGCGGCTTCGGTGCGACCGCGCAATCGAATACGCTGATCCTGATCAACGGCCGCAGGCTCAACGACGTCGACATGGCGGCGGTCGATCTGTCGTCGATCCCGCAGAACGGGATCGAGCGGATCGAGATTACCCGCGGTAATTCCGGCGCGGTCCTGTACGGCGACAATGCTGTCGGCGGCGTGGTCAACATCGTCACCAAATCCGGCGTCAACCTGCCACCCTCGGCGCGGGTTGAGGCGCTGGCCGGCTCCTATGGGTATCGCGAGGGGCGGGTGTCCGGGAGCACATCGTCCGGACCCTTTTCCGCGTCGGTCTATGGAAATGCCGTCACGTCAGACGGCTACCGCGTCAACAACCATCTCAATCAGCAGAATGCGGTTGGCGATCTTCGTTACACGACCGAGCAGGGATCGTGGTTTCTCAACCTGTCCGGCGACAACCAGCGGCTCGGATTTCCGGGCGAGCGCCGCGTCAATCCCTTCCTCGGGATCGATCAGATGACCACGGACCGCCGCGGTACCGATAAGCCCTATGACTACGGTGACAAGCAGGGCTACAGCGCGACCGGTGGTTTCACCCATATGCTGGCACCCGACATCGAACTGATTGTCGACGGCGGCTGGCGACGCAAGGATCAGCAGGCGGGATTTTTTTCCCCGTTCCAGGAAGCCTACGTCAACACCACGCTGTCGACCTATTCGCTGACGCCGCGCATGAAAATCAACACGCCGCTGTTCGGCCTGCCGTCGCGCATCATCACCGGTCTCGATTATTACGATTCCAGTTACGATTCCGATCGCAGCCAGTTTTCGGGCCTGGCGCCGATCCATCAATACAGGTTGGGGCAAAGCTCGCTCGGTGGTTATTGGCAACAGACCGTGTCGGTGCTTCCGACCACCGACCTGTCAGGCGGCATACGCGTGCAGCGCACGAGCGTGAACGCGAGGGACCAACTCGATCTCAATGCGCCGGGTGCGTCACCGGTCGTCTGCTTTCCGCCTTTCGGCTGCTTCGGCGATACGCAGGGAATTCCGCTCGATCAGGCCGAAATAAACCAAGCCTATCACGCCGGATTCGAACATCGCTTCAATTCGGTCTTCTCGGTATTCGGCCGCGCCGCGCAGAGCTTTCGGACGCCCAATGTCGACGAGCGGGTCGGCATGGCGCCGAACGGGACGCCGACCAACTTCAATCTCAAGACGCAGACCTCACACGACATGGAAGCCGGCGTCCGCTTCAAATACGGACGGTTCGCGTTGCAGAGCAGCGTCTATCAGATGAAGCTTGAAAACGAGTTGATGTTCAATCCGGTGACCTTCATCAACTACAATCTCGATCCGACGCAGCGGCGCGGCGTCGAGACCATCCTGGGATGGCAGATCACCGACGATGTGCGGCTGAAGGGCAGCCTCACCTATATCGATGCCACGTTCCGCGAAGGTCAGTATGCCGGCAATCAGGTGCCGCTGGTGTCACCCTGGACCGGCAGCATCGGCGTGACATGGAACATCTTCAAGCGTCACCTGATGTTCGATGGCGTTGTGCGTTATGTCGGCGAGCGGCGGATGGACAACGATCAGGCGAATTTCCAGCCGCAGATCCCGGCGGTCACGCTGGTGGATGTGCGGCTGGGCGGCGAACTCGATCAGTTCTTCTGGGCGGCGTCGATCGAAAATCTCTTCAACGAGATGTATTACAATTACTCGGTCGCAAGCGCGACCCTCACCAATGTCGGCGTCTATAATGCGTATCCGCTGCCTGGCCGCACCTTCATGCTGCGCGCCGGCATGAAGTGGTAGGCTGCCGAGGACGAAAGACTAAGGGCCGCCCGGCGAGGGCGGCCCTTTGTCGTTGCAGTGGTGGCAAGACTATAGCGACGGCGACCACATCGCCGGCACCAGGTCATAACCCTTGGCGGTTTTGGTGATGTAGCCGGAGGCGGGGAACGGCCAGTGATAGCCGTGCGCCAGCATCTTGTCGGCAGCAGCACGGTCGAGCAGCATCTTGCGGGTCTCAGCGGCCTTGTTGCCGTCTGCGTCGAACACCGCTTGCCAGGTTGGATTGCGCACGAACAGCCACGGATTGTTGGTGGCGTCGGCAACATAGAGCATCGACTTGTTGCCGTTTGCGATCGAATAGGCGGTGTGACCGGGGGTGTGCCCGGGGGCGGCGATGCTGGCGATGCCGGGTTCGACCTCCTTGCCGGGCGTAAAGCGCTGCACCTTGCCGGCGATGTCGCCGAAGATGCGGCGCGCATTCTTGAACG
>CAZXJZ010000329.1:0-4706 GCA_964641065.1 uncultured Hyphomicrobiales bacterium
CTCGGGTCGAAGGTCGCGCCCATGAAACGCTGGCCGTCGGTCGCATAGCGCACGCGATCCTGCGGGCCGGACAATGTCGCAAAGCTCGCATACCAGCCGGTGTTGCGCGGCCGCAGACCGAAGCCCGGCGGGCAATGCATGAAGCAGGCGCCCTCGCCCGCCATCGCGTATTTGTAGCCGCCGGCGAGATAGAAGGCGCGGTCCGCGACATGCGAGAGATCGACCGGCAGCGCCAGAAAGGCGTGATAGCCGTCGATCACCGTCAGCCGGTCCGGTGCGGCGACCGCATCGACCAGCGCATCGAGATCGGGCAGCGCGTAGCCGGAATTGAAGTACACCTGGCTGACGAACACCATGTCCGGCGCATGCGCGCTCACCGCCTCGACGATGCGCGCCGGCAAGGTGGCGAACGGCTCGGTCGGCACCGCGACCAGGCGGATCAGGCCATCCTCGGCGAGCCGTTCGGTCTGCCGCCTGAAGGAGTGAAACTCGCCGTCGGTCGTGACGATGACGGGCGTGCGGCCAAGCGGCAGCGCCGAGATCAACCGGTTGACGAATTCATGGGTGTTGACCGCGGAAACCAGCGTCGCCGGATCCGGCAGGTTTAAATGCCGCGCGATCCCGCCGGTCACCGCGGGCCAGACTTCGCCCAGCACGCGGGTCCATTTTTCGTCGACCAGACGGGCGGCATCGTCCCAGAGTTGAATCTGCGCCTCGCGCGTCACATCCGGCCAATAGGCATGGCTATGCGCGGCGAAGTGCAGCCGGTCGGGATCGGCGTTGCGGAAGCGGGAGAAGTCGGCGGTCAGGTCGAGCGGGGCTTGCATACCTGCATGCATATTGGGTCTTTGGGATCATTGCCACACCGGCATGGCGCACTAGAGTAGCGCCAGCAAATCAGGATCGGACAAGAAAAGTGGCAACCAACGAGTCACCGCCCGCAAGCCGCATCGGCGACGACATCCATGTCGATCTCGCCGGCCGCATGACCTATGGCGATTATCTCCAACTCGGCACCCTGCTGGCCGCCAAGAAGCCCCTGTCCGGCAAGCATGACGAGCACCTTTTCATCACCATCCACCACGTGCAGGAATTGTGGCTCAACTTGATGGGGCATGAGCTCGATGCCGCGGTGGATTTCATCCTGCGCGACCAGCTGCCGCCGTCGTTCAAGTCGATGGCGCGGATGACCCGCATTCTCGAGCAGATGATCAGCGCCTGGAACGTGCTGTCGACCATGACGCCATCGGACTATCTGGAATTCCGCGGCGATCTCGGTCAATCGTCCGGCTTCCAGTCCTTCCAGTACCGCGCGGTCGAATTCCGCCTCGGTGCGAAGGATCCGAAGATGCTGCTGCCGCACCGGCACGACAGCGCCAATTACGACCGGCTGAAGGCGGCGCTCGATGCACCGAGCCTGTACGACGCCGCGCTGATGCTGCTTTACCGTCGCGGTTTTGCGATCCCCGACGAGATCGTGAAGCGCGATTTCTCGGTCCGGCATGTGCCAAACGACGCCGTGCGCGACGCCTGGCTGAAGGTGTATCGCGAGTCCAAGAAGTATTTCGACCTGTACGAACTGGCCGAGGAGCTGGTCGATCTGGAAGATTGGTTTCAGCAGTGGCGTTTCCGCCACATGAAGACCGTCGAGCGCATCATCGGCTACAAGCGTGGCACCGGGGGCTCGAGCGGCGTCGGATTCCTGAAGTCAGCGCTGGATCACTCGTTTTTCCCTGAATTATGGGCGGTGCGCACCGAGCTCTAGTCCAATCCCCCCGCCAGTGAGGTCGTCGACCGGCCGGGGCAAGCGGTCGTTAGCGTTGGTCACGGTTCGTTTACGATAACAAATGATGACCGGAACCCTTTAAGCTGCCGCAAATCCATCGTTGGTCATATGATCAGGGGACCCGGTGGGGGTTTGAGTTCGTTATGCGTGCGTCGATGGGACGGGTGTTTGGCTGCGCCGGGTGGAGGCGTGCGGCCACGGTTGCGTTGGCTGCGGTTCTGCTGACCGCCTGCGCCAGCGTCGAGCGCATCCCCTATACCCAGCAGGAACAGGAACTGGCGGTCATCCCCGGCATCCCCGACGCGCGGGTTTGGGCGGACGATCCTGCGCTCGCGCGGCGCAACCCGATCACCAATATACGCCCGGGCGATAACCCGGCGATTCTCGCCTTGTCCGGCGGTGGCGCAGACGGCGCGTTCGGCGCGGGCTTGCTGAACGGCTGGACCCAGCGCGGCGACCGGCCACGATTCACCATCGTCACAGGTGCGAGTGCCGGCGCGCTGATTGCGCCATTCGCCTTCCTCGGACCGCAATACGATTCCGTTCTGGCCGACGTGTTCTCCAGCGGCGCGTTCGAGGGCTTCCTCAAATTCCAGGGTGTGCGCGGGCTGTTCGGCACCAGCCTGTTCGAAGCCGCGCCGCTGCGGCAGCTGATCGCCAAACACGTGACGCCAGATGTCATCGAAGCAGTGGCGCGGGAATACCGCGCCGGGCGGCGGCTGTTCATCGTCAGCACCCAACTCGACGCGCAGCGCACCGCGATCTGGGACATGGGTGCCATCGCTTCAAGTGTCGATCCGCGCGCACCGGAGCTGTTCCGCCAGGTGATCGAGGCCTCCGCCAGCATTCCCGGCATTTTTTCGCCGGTGCTGATCGATGTGGAAGCGCAGGGCAAGCGCTTCGCCGAGATGCATGTCGACGGCGGCATCATCTCCAACGTGCTGGTGATCCCGGAAGCGATGCTGCTGTCGAACAAGCCGATTGCGCCAAGCGGGGTGCGCCCGCGCATCTATGTCATCCTGAACAGCAAGCTCGGCCCGTATTTCGATGTGGTGCCGGCCAACACGGTGCGGATTGCCGTGCGCGCGTTCGAGACATCGGTGCGCGCGAATACACGCAACACCCTGCTCGCATCCTATGAATTCATCCGCCGCCGCAACTGGACGCTGACACTTGCGTCGATCGACGACAGTTTCCCGTCGCAGGCATCGGCCGGCTTCGACACCGCCTATATGAAGGGCCTGTTCGAATTCGGTGTCGAGCAGGGCCGCACCGGCGCTGCCTGGCGGCGTGGACCGGGATCCGATGCGCCACCGCCGATACGCGCGCCGCGAGTCAGCCAGCGCGCGGTGACGCAGTAGCGTCTACTTCCTAACCGCCGCCAGAAAATCGAAGTCGCAGCCCTCGTCCGCCTGCTGCACATGCTCGCGATAGAGTTTTGCGTAACCGCGCTGCGCATCGTCGGGCACCGGCGGCGCTTTCCATGATTTGCGGCGCTCTTCCAGTTCGGCATCGCTCACCAGCAAATCGAGGCTGCGGTTCGCGACATCGAGCTTGATGCGGTCGCCGGTCCGAACCAGCGCCAACGGACCGCCAACGGCGGATTCCGGCGAGACATGCAGCACGATGGTGCCGAACGCCGTACCGCTCATGCGCGCATCGGATATGCGCACCATGTCCTTCACGCCCTGCTGCGCCAGCCGTTTCGGAATCGGGATATAGCCCGCTTCGGGCATGCCGGGCGCGCCGATTGGGCCGGCATTGCGCATCACGATCACGTCGTCGGCGCCGATCTCGAGCGAAGGATCGTCGATCCGGTTGGTCATGTCCTCGACCGATTCGAACACCACGGCGCGGCCTTCATGCTGCATCAGTTTCGGTGACGCCGCCGCCTGCTTGATCACCGCGCCGCGCGGGCACAGATTTCCGCGCAGGATCGCCATGCCGCCTTCCTTCTTCAGCGGCGTGCTGCGCGGACGGATCACGGTCTGGCCGGGCACATCCTCGAAGGTCTTAATGGCGTCACCGAGCGTGCCGCCCATCACGTGCTTAGCGTCGAGCTTCAGCACGTCCTTCAATTCCTGCATCAGCCGCGGCACGCCGCCCGCATAGTGGAAATGCTCCATGTAGTGATCGCCGGACGGCTTCAGGTCGACCAGCACCGGCGTCCGCTTGCCGATCTCGTCATATTCCTCAAGCGACAGCGGCGTGTTGGTTCGGCCCGCGATGGCGGAGAGATGCACGACGCCGTTGGTCGAGCCGCCGATCGCCTGCAGCATGACGATCGCGTTATGCAGCGCGTCCTTGGTAATGATGTCCGACGGCTTCGGCCCGCCACTCTTGGCAAGAGCAGCAGCCTGCTTGCCCGTCGCTTCCGCGACGCGAACACGATCGGCATGCGGCGCCGGAATGGTCGCCGCACCCGGCAGCGCCATGCCCATCGCTTCCATCATGCAGGCGATGGTGGACGCGGTGCCCATCACGCCGCAGGTGCCGACCGAAGGCACCAGCCGTTCGTTCGCCACTTCGATGTCCTCGCCCGAGATGCGGCCGCCGCGAAATTCGCCCCACAGCCTGCGGCAGTCGGTGCAGGCGCCGAGCACCTCGCCCTTGAAATGACCGACCAGCATCGGCCCGACCGGCAACACGATGGTCGGACGGTCGGCACTCACGGCCGCCATCACCTGCGCCGGCGTGGTCTTGTCGCATCCGCCGATCAGCACCACCGAATCCACCGGCAGCGCGCGCATCATCTCCTCGGTATCCATCGCCATCAGGTTGCGCAGGAACATCGAGGTCGGATAGGCGAAGCTCTCGTGGATCGAGATGGTCGGAAATTCCATCGGCATCGCGCCCGCGAGCATCGCGCCGCGCTTCACCGCCTCGATCAGTTGCGGCACGTTGCCGTGACAGGGATTGA
>CAZXJZ010000330.1:0-4702 GCA_964641065.1 uncultured Hyphomicrobiales bacterium
TCATCGACATGGCCGGGCTCGCGCAGAAGGGCGGCGCGGTCTACAGCCACATCCGCATTGCCAACAAGCCGGAAGACATTCACGCCATCCGCATCGCGGCGGGCGGCGCCGATCTGGTGCTGGGCGGCGACATCGTCGTGGCCGGCAACAAGAAGGTGCTGGCGGCGGTGAAGCATGGCGCGACCCGCATGGTCATCAATCTCGCGGAATTCCTGCCCGGCGACTTCACCCGCAATGCCGATTTCTCGCTGCCGACCGAGCGGTTGAAACGCGCCATCGTGTCGGCGGCGGGCCGCGACCGTGTGTCCTTCATCGATGCGACGCGTCTTGCGACCGCGCTGATGGGCAATTCCATCGCCGCAAACATGTTCATGGTCGGCTATGCGTTCCAGCAGGGTGCGCTGCCGCTGGCCGCGGAATCGATCGAGAAAGCAATCGAGATGAATGGCGAAGCCGTGGCGATGAACCAGGCGGCATTCCGCTGGGGCCGTCGCGCCGCGCTCGACATGTCAGGAATTGAGGCGTTGATTCCGAACGCCGCCGCGCTCGACGACAATCGCAAGCTGTCGCGGTCGCTGGACGAGATCGTGGCGCGCCGCGTCGCGTTCCTGACCGATTATCAGAATGCGGCCTACGCGGCGCGCTACAGCGACCTTGTCGAGAAGGTGCGTGTGGCGGAGGAGGGCAGGACTCCGGGACGCACCGGTCTCGCCGAGGCGGTCGCCCGCAATCTGTTCAAGCTAATGGCCTACAAGGACGAATACGAGGTGGCGCGGCTTTATACCGACGGCACCTTCACCCGGCAGATCGAGCAGACCTTCGAGCCCGGTAGCATGCGGTTCGAATTCCATCTGGCGCCGCCCTTGCTGGCGCGCGTCGACAAGACCACCGGCGAGCCGCGCAAGATGAGCTTCGGCCCGTGGATGATGAAGGCGTTCGGCCTGCTGCGCCGCTTCAAGGCGCTGCGCGGCACCGCGTTCGATCCGTTCGGATATACCGCCGAGCGGCGCACCGAACGGAAGCTGATTGCCGATTATGAAGCGCTGCTGTCAGAGGTGGTGGAAAAGCTCAACGCCGACAATCATCCGCTGGCGGTCGGGCTCGCCGTCATTCCGGAGAAAATCCGCGGCTTCGGGCATGTGAAGGCACGCAGCCTCACGGCCGCAAAGGCCGACGAAGCGGCCTTGCTGGAGCAATTCCGCAGCGGCGGCGCGCAAATGCTCAAAGCTGCGGAATAGTCAACGTTTCCTCCCAACTTTTGCAGGGCTTGACCGGCCCACCGGCCTGATTTCTTATCGAGAAAGACGGAACAGCCGGGAAACGGCGGCCGGCGCGCGACAGGCGCGAGTGGGAGGACTGGCTTTGGTGGCGGAAGACGCTGCTGCGGATACATTTCCGAAGCTTCTGATCCATCATGCGCGCGTGCGGGGAGATCATCCCGCATTGCGGCATAAGGACATGGGCATCTGGCAGACCTGGACCTGGGCGGATCTGCTGCGCGAGGTTCGCGCGATTGCGCTCGGCCTGTCGAAACTTGGCATCAAACGCGGCGATACGGTCGCCATTGCCGGCAACAACCGGCCGCGCTTGTACGAATCCATTCTTGCGGCGCAGGCGCTCGGCGCCATTCCGGTTCCGGTCTACGCTGACGCGGTCGCCACCGAGATGGCCTATGTGCTGGACCACGCCGATGTCGCGGTCGCGGTCGTGCAGGACCAGGAGCAGGTCGACAAGATTTTGTCGGTGCAGGAGCAACTGCCGAAGCTGCGGCACATCGTCTACGACGAGACCCGCGGCCTGCGCGATTACGACCACAGCCGCCTCCACAGTCTCGGCCAGCTGATCGCCGAGCAGGAAGCGATCATGGCCGGCGATCCGGAAGCGGTGGCCCGCATCGATCGCGAGATCGACGCGGGCAGTGCTGCCGATCCGTCGATCATCCTCTATACATCCGGAACCACCGGCCGCTCGAAAGGCGTGGTGTTGTCGGCGGGTCGTTGCATCGCTGCGGCGCAGGATACGGTGACATTCGACAAGCTGACCGATCGGGATGTGGTGCTGGCCTATCTGCCGCTGGCATGGGTCGGCGATCATTACCTGAATTATGCGCAGTCGCTGGTGGCAGGCTTCTGCATGGCCTGCCCGGAATCGCCCGACACCGCGCAGCAGGATTTGCGTGAGATCGGCCCGACCTTTTACTTCGCACCGCCGCGGGTGTTCGAGAATTTGCTCACGCGCGTGATGATCCGGATGGAGGATGCGGGTTACCTGAAACGTCGGCTGTTCCATTACTTCATCGGCGTGGCGCGGCGCTACGGTGAGAAGATACTGAATGGGCAACCGGTGCCGCTCGGCGGACGCCTTCTCTACGGGCTTGGCGAAATCCTGATCTACGGCCCGCTGAAGAATGTGCTCGGCTTTTCGCGTGTGCGCACGGCCTATACCGCGGGCGAGGCGATCGGCCCGGAGCTATTTTCGTTCTATCGCTCGCTCGGCCTCAATCTGAAACAGCTCTACGGCCAGACCGAAGCGTTCCTGTATGTCACCTGCCAGGCCGACGGCGACATCCGCTCCGACACCGTCGGTCCGGCCGCGCCGAATGTGGACATCCGCCTCTCGGACTCAGGCGAAGTGATGTTCAAGTCGCCCGGCATGTTCCTCGGCTATTTCAAGGAGAGCGAGAAGACCGCGGATACGATGACGCCGGACGGTTACGTGAAGACCGGCGATGCCGGCTTCTTCGATGCCACCGGCCATCTCAAGATCATCGACCGCGCCAAGGATGTCGGCAGGCTCGCCAATGGTGCGCTGTTCGCGCCGAAATACATCGAGAACAAATTGAAATTCTATCCGAACATCCGCGAGGTGGTGGCATACGGAGACGGGCGCGATTTCGTCACCTGCTTCATCAATATCGATATCACCGCGGTCAGCAACTGGGCCGAGCGCAACAATGTCGTCTACGGCTCGTATCAGGAACTGGCCGCCAATCCACGCGTGTACGAGCTGATCGAGCAGCATGTCGCCGAGGTCAACCGCTCGCTGGCAGCCGAGGACGTCATGGCCGGCGCGCAGATCAAGCGCTTTCTGATCCTGCACAAGGAGCTCGACGCCGACGACGGCGAGATGACGCGCACCCAGAAGGTGCGGCGCGGCTTTGTCGCCGAGCGCTACGAGCCGCTGATCACCGCGCTCTATGACGGTTCGTCGGAGGCCGACATCGCGACCGAGGTGACATTCGAGGATGGTCGCAAGGGCATGATGCGCGCACGCCTGAAGATCGTCGACATGAAGACAGAACCGGTGCCGGCGACAACGGAGAAGGCGGCGTGAATTGCATCCGCGCACTCGCGCTTTCTTTTCCCTCCCCCCGCGAAGCGGTGGAGAGGGTCGGTTCGCATCGCGTATGCGAGGCGAACCGGGGTGGGGGGGCTTTATCGTCTCACGCTTGGGTCAACTGCCCCCCACCCCCGACCCCTCCCCACCACTCGCTCCGCTCGCGGGGGGAGGGGAGAATGCACCGGTTCTTGGGTGTGCGATGAGAGCGCCCTCTCAATCCGACATCGCTGCCGGCGAGATCCTGCTCGCGGTCGAGAATGTCTCGCTCTCCTTTGGCGGCGTGAAAGCGATCCGAGACGTGTCCTTCGACATCAGGAAGGGCGAGATCCGCGCCATCATCGGGCCGAACGGCGCCGGCAAGACCTCGATGCTGAATGTGATCAACGGCTTCTACACGCCGCAGCAGGGCCGCATCACCTTCAAGGGCCAGACGCGCGCCAAGATGCGGCCCTACGACGCCGCGAATGGCGGCATCGCCCGCACCTTCCAGAATGTCGCGCTGTTTCGCGGCATGACCGCGCTCGACAACATCATGGCCGGACGCACGCTGAAAATGCATCGCGGCCTGTTCTGGCAATTGATACGCTTCGGTCCCGCGCTTGCGGAAGAGGTCGAACACAGAAAGCGCGTCGAGGAGATCATCGACTTCCTGCATATCGAGCACATCCGCAAGGTGCCGGTCGGGCGGTTGCCCTATGGGCTGCAGAAGCGCGTCGAACTCGGCCGCGCGCTGGCGATGGAACCGGATCTGCTGCTGCTCGACGAGCCGATGGCCGGCATGAATCTCGAGGAAAAGGAAGACATGTCGCGCTTCGTGCTCGACGTGAACCAGTATTTCGGCACCACCATCGCGTTGATCGAGCACGACATGGGCGTGGTGATGGATCTCTCGGACCGCGTCATCGTGCTCGATTACGGCCAGAAGATCGCCGACGGCACGCCGGACGAGGTGAAGGCCAACAAGGCGGTGATCGATGCCTATCTCGGCGTGGCGCATTGAGGGGATGTGGTGTGAGACGCGACCTTAACACTTGCTCTGTCCTTACCTCTCCCCGCGCGCGGGGAGAGGTCGACGCGCGTTCGCGAAGCGGACGTGCGGCGGGTGAGGGGAGCCATCCGCTCGTGCGCCGTTTGCAAATGCCCCTCACCCCAACCCACTCCCCGCAGGCGGGGAGA
Organism: uncultured Hyphomicrobiales bacterium; assembly: GCA_964641065.1. Classification (GTDB taxonomy): domain Bacteria; phylum Pseudomonadota; class Alphaproteobacteria; order Rhizobiales; family Xanthobacteraceae; genus Pseudorhodoplanes. Next base: position 4,516 of record CAZXJZ010000330.1, read on the forward strand.
GGGAGCCCACCGCATGCGAGGAGAGACCATTGATGGACCTCCTCTACAGAATCTTCATCGATCCCTTCGTGCAGATGGGCGGTGCGCCGGACCTGCTGCTGCAGACGCTGTGGGAGGGGCTGGTCTCGGGCGTGCTCTATGCCCTCATCGCGCTCGGCTTCGTGCTCATCTTCAAGGCCTCCGGTGT
>CAZXJZ010000331.1:0-4658 GCA_964641065.1 uncultured Hyphomicrobiales bacterium
TCCTCATAGGCCTCCGCGCGCATGATGTCGGCGACGCCAAGCCATTGCTGGTTGCGGTCCTCGATGTCGATGACGCGCAGCATGATCATGTCGACGCCGATGCGCGAGACGCGGCGCGCCGCGTAATAGATGGCGCGATCGCATTCCGGCGAATCGTCCACGACGACGAGATATTTCGGCTTGTGGCCGGATTCGTAGGAGCGGCGTCGGCGGCTCATCGGCTATCCCCCCGCGCAATGGATGGTGGCACGGCGCGCGCCGGCATGACAAGGACGGGCAAAGCGGCTTCCAATCTGCGAACGGATTCAGCGCCGTACAAGACCGACGATGTCCTTGACAGAGATCATTGTCTTCGCCGCAAGCGCCCTGGCGCGATCGGAACCGTCGGCCAGCACCGAATCGATATAGGCCGGATCGGCGACCAGCCGCTTCATCTCGCCGCCGATCGGACCGAGTTTGGTGACCGCCAGATCGACCAGAGACGACTTGAACGCGGAAAATTGCGCGCCAGCGAATTCGCGCAGGACGTCCGCCTTGCTGGTATCTTTGAGTGCCGCATAGATGCCGACGAGATTGTCCGCCTCCGGGCGCGGCTCGAGCCCTTTTTCCTCGCTCGGCAGCGGTTCCGGATCGGTCTTCGCCTTGCGGATTTTCTGCGCGATGGCATCGGCATCGTCGGTGAGGTTGATGCGCGAATAATCCGAGGCATCTGATTTCGACATTTTCTTCGAGCCGTCGCGCAACGACATCACGCGTGTTGCCGGTCCCTGGATCAGTGGCTCGGGCAACGGGAAAAACATGTCGCCGAAGCCGTGCTTGGCGATCGAAGCCGCATAGTCGTTGTTGAATTTCTGCGCGATGTCGCGCGACAATTCGAGATGCTGCTTCTGGTCCTCGCCGACCGGAACGTGAGTGGCGCGATACACGAGGATGTCGGCCGCCATCAGCGTCGGATAGGCGAACAGCCCGACCGAAACATTCTCGCGATCCTTGCCGGCCTTTTCCTTGAACTGGGTCATGCGGTTCAGCCAGCCCATGCGGGCGATGCAATTGAAGACCCAGGCAAGCTCGGCGTGCTCGGCGACCTGACTTTGATTGAAGACGATGTGCTTCTTCGGATCGATGCCGCAGGCGATGAACGCGGCCGTGACTTCACGAATCGCGTGCGGCAATTCCTCCGGATCCTGCCAGGTGGTGATGGCGTGCAGATCGACGACGCAATAGATGCAATCAAAATTATTCTGCAACTCGACGAACTTGACGATGGCGCCAAGATAATTGCCGAGATGCAGGTTTCCGGTCGGCTGCACGCCGGAAAATACCAGTTGTTTGAAAGCCATGTCGGTGTCCGCGGGGTGGCGTGCGCGATCGGGAAATTCGGTCCAGTCCTGCGTCCGACCGCGCATCGATGGAGAAGCCGCGCGTGCATGCCACGGCGCGGCGGCGCATGGCAAGGCCTTCAGCCGCGCCGGAACAGAGCGCGCCATTCATGCGGCCGCACGATCCCGGACAGCCACAGGCAGGCGGCATAGACCGCGAGGCTGAAACCGATCACGCCGCCCAGCAGAGCAACCTGCGTCAGACGGCTTTCGAGCAGCGACAGGTTCAGGAACTCTGCCATGAGGCGCGCGAACAGCCCCATGACCAGCGCCGAGGTGAAAATCAGGATCAGCCGGCGCCATTCTCCCCAACCGACATGGAGCATGCCGCGCCGTTCCGCGAGCAGCCACAGCATCGCGGCGCTGAGCCATCCGGACAGCCCGACTGACAACGCGATACCGGTCGGCCTGCCGATCGCCATGAAGACGATGCTGCCGGCTAGGGCCGCGACCAAGCCGATACCGGCGGCGATCATCGGCGTGCGAGTGTCCTCGCGGGCGAAGAAGATCGGCGACAGCGCCTTTACAAGAACATGGCCGGGCAGCCCGATTGCGAGCGCGCTGAGCATCGCCGATGTCGAGTTGCTGTCCAGTATCGTGAAGGCGCCGCGCTCGAACAGGATGCGGACGATCGGCGATGCCAGCAACGCCAGCGCAATGGCCGCCGGCAAAGCAAGCCCCAGCGCCATCTCGATGCCATGCCGAATGGTGCGAGGCGCCAGTTCGCCGTCGTCGCCGCGCATCGCGTGAGTGAGTGCTGGCGTCATGACCGTGCCGATGGCGATGCCGACGATGCCGAGTGGCAATTCGACCAGGCGATTGGCGTAGTACAGCCAGGACACCGCTCCCGGCCAGTCCGACGCCACCATCACCGCGACGATCATGGTGAGTTGCGGGATGCCGCTCGCGATCAATCCCGGAATCGCGAGCGCGGCAAAGCGTCGGGCTTCGCCGAGGGGAAGAAATCCCAGCGGGGTCGATTTTTCAGGGCCAACCCAGACCGCGCATGCCACCAGGGCCAACTGGCACAGGCCGGCACAGGCGATTGAGAACGCAACGATGTGCGCGGAGGTATCGCTGTCGCCGGCGCCTGCGAGGAAAATGCCGGCCAGCGCCGTCAGGATGACGACATTGAAAATCACCGCGGCGAGTGCAGCCGTGTGGAAGCGGTGATTGGCATTGAGGACACCCATCAGGACCGCGACCGGACCGGCCAGCACGAGATAGGGCAGCATCAGACGAGACAACTCGATCGACAGGCTCAGCGACTGCGGGCGATCGGCAAAGCCGGGCGCCAGCACCAGCATCAACAGCGGCATGGCGAAGGCGAGCACGAGCGACACGCCGAGCGATGCCACCGTGACGGTGCCGATCAACCAGCCGGCAAAGGCGCCCGCCGCGTCCTCACCCCCTTCGTCGCGCCGGCGCAGATACAGCGGCACGAAGGCTGCGTTCAGCGCGCCTTCGGTCAGCAGCCGCCGGATCAGGTTCGAAAACTGGAACGCGACCACGAATGCGTCGGCCCGCGCGCTTGCGCCGAACAGCGCCGCGATCGTCACGTCGCGCACGAATCCGAGCACGCGCGAGGCGAGCGTCGCTGCGCCGACGATGGCGACGTTCCGGGCGATCGACATCCTTACCTGGCCTTTGGGATAGAGCCCCTCCGGGTCCCACTTTAGCGGGCGAAACGAGGTGCGGTCACGCGCGCGCTTGGATTTGCCCTCCCGGGATGCATCGCTATAGTGCGCCGCCCTTCGCCATGAGGCATTGACGCATTTTCTGCACGAAACCGGTATGCACGTCGCGCGAAAGCGCTATGAGAGGAACCATTGATGACTGCTCCCCGCTACGACGTTCTTGGAATCGGCAATGCGATTGTCGATGTCATTGCCCGCGCCGAGGACGATTTCCTGATCAAGCAGAACATGCAGAAGGGGGGCATGGCCCTGATCGACGAGGCGCGCGCCAGCGCGATCTACGAGGCGATGGGCCCGGCAACCGAAAGCTCCGGCGGCTCCGCGGCCAACACCATTGCAGGCATCGCGAGCCTCGGTGGCAAGGCCGCATTTGTCGGCAAGGTGCGCGATGACGTGCTGGGCAAGGTGTTTGCCCATGACATCGGCGCACTCGGCGTCGGCTTCGATACGCCGCGCGCCAATGACGGACCCTCGACCGCGCGCTGCTACATCATGGTGACGCCGGACGGCGAGCGCACCATGAACACCTATCTCGGCGCGGCGCAGAACCTGTCGCCGGGCGATATCGACCCGAAGCTGATCGGCGATGCGGCCATCACCTATCTCGAAGGCTATCTCTGGGACCCGCCGCACGCCAAGGAAGCGTTCCTGAAGGCATCGAAGGCCGCGCACGACGCCGGACGCATGGTGGCGCTGACGCTGTCCGATGCGTTCTGCGTGGGCCGCTATCGCGACGAGTTCCTCAAGCTGATGCGCGACAACACCGTCGATCTCGTGTTCGCGAACGAGGCGGAGCTGAAGAGCCTGTATGAAACCTCCGATTTCGATTCTGGCGTCACAGCTATCCGGAACGACGTGAAGCTCGCAGTGGTCACGCGCAGCGAGAAGGGCTGCGTGGTGGTGAGCAAGGACAAGACGCTGCCGGTGCCGGCGGCGCCGATCGACAATCTCGTCGACACCACCGGCGCGGGTGACCTGTTCGCGGCCGGCTTCCTGTACGGGCTTGCGACTGGGCGCGACCATGCGGCCTGCGGCAAGCTGGCTGCACTCGCGGCGGCGGAAGTGATCCAGCATATCGGCGCGCGTCCCGCGGTCTCGCTGAAGGCGCTGGCGCAGGAAAACGGTCTGCTCTGAAAACACGAAGGGCGCGGGTTTGTCCCGCGCCCTCGTTAGTGAATTCCGATTGCCGGGCGGTTCAGGACTGCCAGGCGAAGGCGACCTTATCCAGCACCTTGGTGCCGAACCGCTCCGATGAGCGCGCCACCGCGCGTCCGCCGAGCGCGCGATAGAATTCCACCGCCGGATCGTTGTCGGAGAGCGCCCAGATCACCAGGCTCTTCAATCCGCTTTGCGCAAGGTCGCGCCGCGCCGCAGTGAACAGGCGGCGGCCGAAGCCGAGCCCCTGGAATTCCGGCTTCAGATAAAGCTCATAAATCTCGCCGTCGTAATACAGGCTGCGCGCACGGTTGCGGCCGTAATTGGCGTAGCCGGCGATCGTATCGCCGAACTGCATCAGCGCGATGCGGCTGCCCTTGCGGATGGCGGAGTGCCACCATTCGGGGCCGCGGCGATTGACCAGCTT
>CAZXJZ010000332.1:0-4621 GCA_964641065.1 uncultured Hyphomicrobiales bacterium
GCCGCTCGCGATCACCGACAATCTGAACTTCGGCAATCCCGAGCGGCCCGAGATCATGGGCCAGTTCGTCGGCTGCGTGCGCGGTATCGCAGCCGCGTGCAAGGCGCTCGATTTCCCGGTCGTGTCCGGCAACGTGTCGCTCTACAACGAGACCAACGGTCGCGCGATCCTGCCGACGCCGTCCATCGGCGGTGTCGGCGTGCTGTCGGATTTCACGACATCGGCGAGCCTTGCCTTCAAGAACGAGGGCGATGCCATCCTGCTGCTTGGCGAAACTTCGGGCTGGTTCGGTCAGTCGATGTATCTGCGCGAAATCTGCGGGCGCGAGGAGGGGGCTCCGCCGCCGGTCGATCTCGCTGTCGAGAAACGTCACGGCGAATTCGTGCGCAAGCTGATCGCCGATGGCCGCGTCACCGCGGTCCATGATCTTTCCGACGGCGGTCTTGCCGTTGCGCTGGCCGAGATGGCCATGGCATCGGGGCTTGGTGCGAGGCTCGAAGCCCCGCAGGGCGTCGCGGCGCACGCCTTCTGGTTCGGCGAGGATCAGGGGCGTTACATCGTGACCGCGACGCAGGCACAGCTTGCGGCTTTGGTCGAAGCCGCGCAGGTGGCGGGTGTTGCAGTGAAGCGGATCGGCACGGTCGGCGGCCAGTCGCTCACCCTCGGCAGCGAGACGCCTGTGGCCGTCGCCGATCTCACGACCCGCTTCGAAGCCTGGCTGCCCGACTACATGGCCGGCAAAGTCGACGGCTAAGGCCGCAATTCACCCGTCTGGGCCATCGCTTGGCGGCAACCGGGCGACAGCGCCGGGGCATTGTTGGCGAGGCACTGGATTGCCCGGCCCTGGCCCAGCGGCACGCCTTTGCACAGCACCCGGAAATCGGTAGTGCAGAATCGCCGGATCAGGATCGCCTCGCCGAGCCGGGGTTGGCTCGGGGCAGCGGCTGGAGGCGGTGCCACCGGGACGGCGGCAGGTGCTGCTGCCTGCGGCACCACCGGAGGCGCGGGACGCGCCGGGGTGGCGACGGCTTTGGGCGCGGGCTTTGGCTTGGCGCGGGGCTCGGCCGGGGCCGCTGCCGCCGGGGATTGCGGTGGTGGCGGCGCTGCCTGAGCCGGTGCCGTCTGTGCCGGTGCGGCGGCCGCTGCCGGCGGTTCGGCTCTCGGGGCGGCCGCCTGCGGTTCAGGCTTGGCTGCGGGCTTGGCTGCCGCGGGCGTCGGTGCTGCGATTGCGTTCAGCGCGCCCTGGCAGCCGGCGGAGACCTTGGCCTTGTTCTGCATCAGGCATTCCAGTGCCTCGCGGCCGCCGCGGGGGACGCTGGAGCAATTGCGTATGAAGTCGGAGCGGCAATTGCTGCGGATGGCGTCCTGCTGGGCCTTGTCGGGGGTCTGGGCCTGCCCCAGTGCCGTCCCGAGCGAAAGCAGGGCGGCGCCGGCCAGCGCATAGGCGCACCAGGGTCTCATCTCGGCAACTCCTCAGGTCTTGGTGATCATGGGGACGTCGCCGCCGCGGAAATCACGCCGGCACGGCCATTCATAGGCAGAAAGCGATCAGCGCTTGGCCAGCGCCTTCCTGCAATTGTTGGTCAGCGACGAGTGATGCGACAGCAGGCATCGCAACACCCGGCTCTGTCCGAAGGTCACGCCCTGGCACAGCAGCGAGTGATCTTCCCTGCAATAGCGGTTCACCCAGCGCGCCTCCTGGGTCGGGCGCATCGCCGGCAGCTTGAGGTCGGGGGCGTCCGCTTCCTTCGCGCCCTCGGGCCGGGTGATGCGGTCGGTGGATACGATGCGCGGCGAGTCAGTGGTGCCGGCGGGCTGGGTCGAGGTGTTTGCCGAACTTGCGGGGGCCGGTCCCGCCGCCGCGAAAGCCTTGCTGAGGGCCGCCTGACAGGGCGGCGTATGCACCGCGAAATTCGGGCGCAGGCATTGCACAGATTCGGTGCTGCCGGGGGCGACGCCCGCGCAGGTGCTCCTGATCTCGGCGCCGCAGGCGTTGCGCACCTCGGGGAAGGGCGCGGCGGCGGTTGCGGGTGGTGCCTTCTGCGCCGGATCGCTGGCCTTTTGCTGCTGTGGCTGAGTCTTGCGAGCGGGCGCCTGCGCCGGCTGGCTCGGCCGGGTTTGCTGGCTCGGCCGCGACTGCTGCGGCGGAGGTGGCGGCGCCGGCTGCTGTTGCGGTTGCTGCTGCTGGAAAAACGGGAAAAACTGCGCCCGCGCGTCGTCTGCGGCCATGATGAGCGCGGCCGCGCCGATCCCACATCCCAGCATTCTCGCCAGCGTTCCTGTAATCAAAGCCACGCCCCGCTTCCTTCTGTCTGGCCTCGTCCCTATTGTCGCACAATAGTCGGACCTTCGCCCCGCGTCAGCCACAACGATGCCGGCAGATGCGTTTGTCAGCCACCACAAATCACCCTATTTCTACTCCGGTCGGCGCCCCGATGTGGCGTAAGCTGGTGCCGCCCGTTGAATCTGAGGAGTTTCCCCAATGCCCATGGATGCCGCCGAGATCGAGCGGCTGATCAAGACCCATATCCCGGATGCCGAGGTCCAGATCCGCGATCTCGCCGGCGACGGAGACCATTACGCCGCCACAGTGCTGGCGGAGAGTTTCCGTGGCAAATCCCGGGTACAGCAGCACCAACTCGTCTATCAGGCGCTTCAGGGCCAGATGGGCGGGGCGCTGCACGCGCTCGCTCTGCAAACCGGGGTTCCGGAGAATTGACCCTGAATGGCCCGGTTCGACTGTTGCGGCGCATCGGGCCCGTCTATATTTGATCAGACAAGCCGGATCGCCGGACGTGACCCGAAGAGATCGGATATTCCATGAGCATCAATCAGTTCATCGACAGCCAGGTAAAATCCAACGATGTCGTCCTTTTCATGAAAGGCACGCCGCAATTCCCGCAATGCGGGTTTTCCGGCCAGGTCGTGCAGATCCTCGATTATCTGCAGGTGCCGTATAAAGGCGTGAACGTGCTCGAATCCGGCGAACTGCGCGACGGCATCAAGGCCTATTCGCAGTGGCCGACCATTCCGCAGCTCTACATCAAGGGCGAGTTTGTCGGCGGTTGCGATATCGTACGTGAGATGTTTCAGGCCGGCGAATTGCAGAACCTGATGATCGAAAAGGGTCTCGCGGTTCAGGGCAAGGCCATCGCCTGAGCTGCCAATCAATTTAATCCGTCGTTAGAGGCCCGCCGCGTGCGGGCCTTTTGCGTTTCGGGCGTCGCCGATGATCGGTCGGGCGTTTTGTGGCGGCTGGCTCCAAATGGCAATGGGTTGCGTCTCGGCTGGAGATATAGAACCGGCGATGCCACCGGCGGCAACAGAATGTCCGGATGAACTCCGTTTCCGTCATCGGTTTAAAGGGCGAGGACCCGATATGCGCAAATGCCTGATCATCGCTGCAGCAGCGGCTTCGATGACAATCTCGAGTGCGAACGCTCAGGTCGATCTCAGCACATATGCGGATGCCGAGGGCTTTCTCAATGTTCAGGCCCTGACCTGCGCCCAGCTTGCAAATACGTGGCAGGAGGACGCAGACCGTCTCGCGACCTGGTACAGCGGCTGGTACAACGGCCTAGCCAAGAAACACTACATGGACATCCGCAAGGGCAAGGAAGTCGAGCATGAGGTGATCGTCTATTGCAAGGCGAACCCTCAATTGCGGATCATCGAGGCGATGGACATTGTGATCAAGAGCATGCGCGAGCGCCTCGGCATTCAGGTGAAGTAGCGCGTTTTGAATTGTGGTGGTGCGGCCATGCGCGATCGTGGCGCTCGTGATCGTTGATCACGATGGCCGGAAAGGTCCGCACTTCGCCTTCGTGCCAAAGCGTTGATCGAAATCCAGCGTGCCGCCCGTCATCGGAATGCTGGTGGGCTTCAGTCCCTTGCGGGTGAACTGGTCGATGCCGATGGACTTGTTGTCCTTACTCGAGCGCAGCCGAACCGGCTCGATGACCTTGCCTTTGCCTGCGTCCGTCAGATCGAGCGCATAAAGCCCGTTCACTGTGCCGCCGAGGCCCTGCCTTTCGATATTGCGCTTGGCAAGCACCGATTGCGGGGCATAGATCTCGAACCGCGCGTCCGGTCCTTCGCACACGAAGACGCGGGTCATCGGGACGTCCAGGAACACGCCGCCGGCGAGGCTCGGCGATGCCGCGGACAGCAAGAGCAGCGACACCAGCGTCGTAAGGATGTGTGTGCGGGGCATGCCGCCGCTCCGGTGATGTGGTTTTCTTCACACTAGGCGAGAGCGATCGGACGTTCCACGGCCTGGCCATCACGCATGCGTGTGCCCACGCAAAAGGGCCGCCCAATGGGCGGCCCTTGCTATGTCGTCGTGTTGAGAACGATCAGCGCGAATAGAATTCGACCACCCGGTTCGGTTCCATCTGGACCGGGTAGGGGACTTCGCTGAGCGTCGGGATGCGCAGGAATTTCGCGGTCTTCTTGCTCTCGTCGACCTCGATATAGTCGGGGATGTCGCGCTCGGCGAGCGACAGCGCCTCGATCACGAGCGCCATCTCCTTCGACTTGTCCTTCACCTCGATCACGTCGCCGACCTTGACCTTGTAGCTCGAGATGTTGACCCGGCGGCCGTTCACCTTGACGTGGCCAT
>CAZXJZ010000333.1:0-4618 GCA_964641065.1 uncultured Hyphomicrobiales bacterium
TGCAAGGCGAACCGGCGGCGCTCGAACGTGCGGTCGGCGCCGCCAAGCTGACCCTCGTACGTGATGAGGTGACAAAGGAGACCGACACGCCGTCCGACGACATCGGTGTGATGGAGGCGATCGTGACGCCGGAATCGCTGCTGGTCGGCAACACCCCGGCGCGGATGCGCCTCTACGATACCTATCAGGTCAACCTGCTCGCGGTCAGCCGCGCCGGCAAGCGGATCGCGCATCAATTGCGTTCGGTCCGGCTGAAGGAAGGCGACGTGGTGCTTTTGCAGGGCGATCTGAACACGATGCCGGAAGCCCTCGGCGCCTTGCGCGTGCTGCCATTGGCCGAGCGAGGACTGGCGCTGGGCCGCGGCCGCCGCGGCTTCATTCCGGTGATCGTGCTGGCCGTCGCCATGCTTCTGGTCGCGCTGCATCTGGTGCCGGTCGCCATCGCGTTTTTTGCTTCGGCCGCAATCATCGTTCTGCTCAAGGCGATTTCCCTGCGCGAAGCCTATGACGCGGTGGAATGGCCGATCCTGGTTATGCTGGGAGCGCTGATCCCGCTTTCGGATTCGCTGCGCACCACCGGCGGAACCGATGTCATCGCGGGCTGGCTGTCGGGCGCGGCCGGCGCGCTGCCGCCGCTCGGGATGCTGACGCTGATCATGGTTGCAGCGATGGCGGTGACGCCGTTTCTCAACAATGCGGCGACCGTGCTGGTGATGGGGCCGATCGCGGCGGCGTTCGCGTCAAATCTCGGCCTATCGCCCGATCCGTTCCTGATGGCTGTCGCCATCGGTGCCGCCTGCGACTTCCTCACCCCGATCGGGCATCAGTCCAACACGCTGGTGATGGGCGCCGGCGGCTATCGCTTCACCGATTACTGGAAGCTCGGACTGCCGCTCTCGGTCTATGTCGTACTCGCAGGCGTGCCGCTGATCGCACTGTTCTGGCCGCTGGCGACGCGCTGACCGGCCGACACGCGGCCATGTGGAATCTGCAGCCGGCATTCCAGGCCCTCGGCGGGAAACGCGGCATCAACCTTGCCGCCGAGACTTTTCACGCAGCCGGCCACCAGCCGCGAGCCAAAGCCGCGCTGCTCCGGTGGCGACGTATGCGGACCGCCGCGCTCGACCCAATCGATGGTGAGATGTGTCTCGTCGGTGTGCCATGAAATCTCGATACGTCCCTCCGGACGCGAGAGCGCACCGTGTTTGATCGCATTGGTGACGAGTTCGTGGAATACCAGCGACAGGTTGCGCGCCGCATCCGCCGGCAGCTTGATATCCGCGCCTCTGAGATTGGCGCGAAACTCTCCGAACGGTTCGAACTTCGCCCGGATCAGGGTGTGCAGATCGGGCTGCAGATCGGCAGCGTGGCTGATGATGTCGTTCGTCGACGATACCGCCCGGATGCGGCCGGTAATGACCTTGGCCGTATCCGGATCGTGCGCAAGCGTCTGCAGCACGATCGACTCTACCACCGAGAAGGTATTCTTGCCGCGATGCTCGAGCTCGCGCAGCATCAGGTTCTTCTGTTTTTCCTGAAGCCGGTAGTGGTCGACCAGCTGCCGGTAGGCCTCCGCCAACACGACGATGATCGCGCAGGCAAGCGTGAACAGACCGGCATTCAATACCTCAAGGCGCGTGAGAGAGCCCGGCGGCCCGAACAGCCACCCGACGGCCAGGATCGACACCAGAACCGTTGCAATCGCGGCGGGCGCCCCGGCAAACAATGCGACCGCCAGCACCGCCGGGAAATAGGCCGCGTAGGGCACCACGTCGGAATTGACGTAACCCAGCCCGTAGCGGAGTGTGGTCGCTGCTGCGACGCAAACGCCTGCAAACACGAAGGCGCCGATCGACATGGGTGCAAACGCACGGTCGGTCATTCGGCGCAGCCAGTCGCCCAGCATCCACGACTCCCCCCTGCGGAACCTTAACAGCCGCAGCGGCCGCAATGCATTATCAAAAAGCCAGAAGGTCGCGGCACGGACATGTCAAAAGACGCAAATATCCATCTTGGAGCAACCTGATCGCGCCGCGCAACTAACCCGGCGCGAGCTTCATCTGCTCAAGCGCCGCGCGGCCGAGCTGGCCGTAGGGATTGGCCATCGTTTCGATGAACTCGAAATGGTTGTAGCCATCGCCCTTGATCAGCTCGGCGCTCTTGCCGGCCTTCTTCACCGCCTCGACGAAATCGCGGCTCTGGCGCTGGAATTCCGGCGTCTCCAGCGCGCCATAGGCGACGATGACCGGCGCATTCAGCTTATCGAGATGGCGCTGCGACGACAGCGCCTGCTCCGACGCATCGGTGAACTTCACGTAGCTGGAGCGGGCCGACAGCCGCACCGGTTTCAGGTCGTACATGCCCGAGACCAGCAGACCGCCCTTGATGATGTCCTTCGGCAGGCCGAAGTCCTTCTCCCAGTCGGTCACCATCACCACGCCACCGAGATGGCCGCCCGACGAATGCCCGGAGAGATAGATGCGGTTCGGGTCGCCGCCGAAGCTCGCCGCATTCTTGTAGATCCATGCAACAGCGCGGCGGCATTGGTCCGCCATCGGCATGATGTCGCCGTCGGTCTCGGTGACATTGCTGAAATCGACAGAGATGTAGTGGGCACCGGCATTGACGAACATTTCGGCGGGGAACGCATAATACTGCGCAAGCTCCGCGCGCCAGGCGCCGCCATGCAGGAACACATTGATCGGCGCATTCGGCGCCTTGGTCGCGAACAGATCGAAAGCCTCGATCGGGGTCGTGCCGTAGCTCAGCCGCTTCGGCGCGCCAAGCCGCTTGCGCGTCAGGTCGCTGTTGGTGCGGTAGCGCCCGACGACCTGAAGCCTGTTGGGGGCGTATTTGGCCTGATCGTAGGCGTCGTCGAGCGCCTGCTGATCGAGATCCAGCCAGACCGGCGGGCCTTTGGGCGTGGCCGCCGGCGGCGAAGCCGTCTGGGCCTGGGCTTGCTCGGTCGGGACTTGTGATGCGGCGACGAGACCTGCGGCGGTTCCGGTCATGAAGGTACGGCGGCTCAGTGAGTGGGTCGGTTCGGTTCGGCGCAACATGATGACCTCGCTGTGGCATGTCCAGCGCCATTATTAGCGGGCTTGCATGCGCTGGCCAGCGCAACATGGCCGCACGCCCCGCCGCCCGATGCACGCAATAATCGACGCATTCGCACGTGTTTTCCCGCTACCTTCGCCAAATCTTTTCGTCGAATTTGAGCGCGGCGCTGAGCGGTTTCGAAAGGCGGGGACGCGGACATTGCACGCGGCGAACGAGGCCGCCACGTGGATGCAACCGACATAGAAGGAGCAGACATGCCAGCCGACCATGCATCGGGACGCTTTGCGCTTCTCATGAACGCCTGGTCCCGCCGGGCCTTCCCGCTCGGAACTACCGCCGCCCTCAGCCTGCTGATTTCCACCGCCGCGCATGCGGAGCAGTGTTTCGACACCAGAAACAACCGCCCGATGGTCGTGGCTCAGGCAACGACGGTGTCGCCCGCAAGCGCCTGCATCCTCGACGAGAGCACCATGCGCAGGACGTCCGGCGTGTGCCGCGCATCGGTCAGGCAGGATGCGTCCGACGCGCGCGCCTTACCAGCGCAGCAATCGGCGGCCCGCTAGCGCGCCGATCCCGGTCGCGATCGCAATCGCGAGCGTGAACCACGCGGCGACGAAGAGCGGCGAATCGTCCGGGCAATGCGCAATGTAAAGGCTGGCCGCCAGCGCGCCTGCGAGAAGTCCGGCACCGGCGCCGGCGAGCACCGGCCGCGTCGGAGCGCCGTATCGCAATCCGAACAGAAGCGCCGCCAGGATCGGTAGCGATAGCAGCACCATGTTGAGCACGCACATGTACCAATGAACGCCCGCAAGCTTCACCAGCCACTCCGAACGCGGCACCTGCATCAGTTCGACTGCGACTGCGGCCACCATGATCGCGGGCACCACAGCTGCCGCGAGCAGCGTCCAGCCGAGCGGCGCACCGGGCCTGGCCAGTCGCAGCACCGCAATCGCCGAGACCACGACCAGAATACCCATCTCGATCGGCTTCAGCGCGAACGGAAAGGACATCACTGCCTCCCCGAGATTGGGCCGCAGCGGCACCAGCCACAGGAAGAGCAGCACCGAGAGTACGATGCCGAGCGCAGCGGCAAGCGCAAGCGCTCTGCCCGGCGCAGGTCCGGTAGGTTCGCGATCGGCGGCGAGCGCACGAATGAGATCGTCGGTCTTCATGTCTCGTCGCGATGGCGTTTCGCCAGGGCTCCCAGTCCGCGATGCAGCGCCACCCGGACGGCGCCCTCGCTCATGTTCAATGTCTGCGCCGTGACCGCAATCGATGAGCCCTCGATTGCAATCGCCCGCACCACCTTGCGCTGCCCCTCCGGTAACGCTTCGAGCGAGCGGCTGACGTCGCGGTCGTTCACGGATTCAGGCTCTGCCTGAGCGGGGAGCACGTCTTCGAAATCCTCGATCGGCAGATCAATGCGGCCGCCGCGTCGGCGCGCGGCATCTATGATCTTGTAGCGCGCAATGCCCGAAATCCACGGTCCGATCGGACGGGTTGCGTCCCAGGTCTGCCGCTTCAGATGCACCGCGATCAGGATATCCTGCACCACATC
>CAZXJZ010000334.1:0-4567 GCA_964641065.1 uncultured Hyphomicrobiales bacterium
CTGTCCGGCAGCACCAGCGCCCCTCATTGCCGCCGCCCAAATCGCAGGCAGCCCTGTCCCGCATCGCGGGCCGCTTAACCCGGCCTTAACCCTATTCACCCAATCTGCGGTATCTCCGCACGGCAGGGGCAACCGATGAGTGAGGCCGCTTTGCGCCGGGTCGAACCGGCCGACGACCGTCCACGGAATGCATTGTCCGACATCGGCGACCGCAGCGGACATCTCGGGGTCGAGATTGCCGATATGGCCGGCCTTGTCGGCGACCTCACCGCGCTTGGCGAACTGCAGACCCGCCAGGCACGTGCAGCGGTCGCCGCGGCGCGCGAGATGAATGCCACCAATGCCGATCTCGCCGCAGCGATGGAGAGCGCGCGCCAATCCGCCGATACGACGCGCACCACACTCGGCGAAAGCGCAGGCAATGTCTCCGTCACCATCGCCGGCACGATCGAGAAAATCGAGATCCTCGGCTCCGGCGCGATTGCGCTGAAGGAATCGATCCAGTCGGTCTCCGCCACCATCAAGGGCGTGGAGCAGGCCAGCGCCGCCATCCAGTCGATCGCGCAGGAAACGCAATTGCTGGCGCTCAATGCCAGTGTCGAAGCCGCGCGCGCCGGCGATGCCGGCCGTGGCTTTGCCATCATCGCCGCCACCGTGAAGCGGCTTGCCGACCAGATCAGGCCACTGTCGATCGACAATCAGCGCAACCTGAAGGAACTGATGCAGACGCTCGCCACCGTCCTCGGTGAAGCCGACGCCAATGCAACGACGGCGCAGGCGGCAATCGCGGAATCCAGGAAGGCGCGCGAAACCGGCGCCGTGCTGCGGACGCTGGTCGAGACCACCAACCGGCTGGCCGAGGACATCGACGCGATGGCGCGTTCGGTCGACAAGAACAGCGCCTGCTACGCCTCGTTGCGCAACGAAATGAAGGGGCTGGTCACCGCGGTCAAGGACGGCGACGCAAAGCTGTCGCAGGCGAAAGCACGGGTCGAATCGATCCTCGGCATCAGCGAAGACTTCATACTGTTCATCGCCGAAAGCGGAATCGAAACGCCGGATACGCCGATCATCGAATTGTGCCGCGCGACCGCGCACCGCATCGGCCGGATGTTCGAACAGGCCGTGACCCGCAACGAGATCGGCATGGCCGATCTGTTCGACGAGGCTTACCGCCCGGTCGCGGGCAGCAATCCGTTGCAGCACATGACCCGCTTCGTGACGCTGACCGACCGCTTGCTGCCGGAGGTGCAGGAGCCGATCCTGACATTCGATCCGCGCATCGCCTTCTGCGCGGCGCTGGACCGCAACGGCTATCTGCCGACCCACAACCTGATCTATTCGAAGCCCCAGGGCGACGATCCGGTCTGGAATTCGGCCAATTGCCGCAACCGTCGCATCTTCAACGACCGCACCGGCCTCTCCGCCGGCCGCAGCACGCGCTCGTTCTTGCTGCAGACCTACCGGCGCGACATGGGCGGCGGCAATTTCGTGCTGATGAAAGACGTATCCGCCCCGATTTCCGTCAGGGGACGGCACTGGGGCGGCTTCCGGATCGGATTCCGGGTGTAGCGCTCGAAGCCGGACTGGACGTCCGCGGCGATCCTACGCGCAAAGCACATGTGGCGCGGCGCTGCGCAAGCAGCGCCGGGCGCGCCTCAGAGCCCGCGCTTCTTCTTCTTTTTCGAAGCGGCCTTGCGTGCGGCGTAACGCGCGTCGCGCGCAGCCTTCTGCTCGGCGAGCAGCGCGATCATGATATCGGCCTCTTCCTTGGCCTTGCGGGCGGCCTCTTCCTCGGCGAGGCGCTTGGCTTCGGCTTCGGCGGCTGCGCGGAGGGCGGCCTCTTCAGCCCGCCTGGCCTCTTCGATCTTGCGGGCCTCCTCGCGCTCCGCCTGGCGGATTTTGCGCGCCTCCTCGATCGCGGCGCGCTCTACGCGGCGCTGCTCGAGAACCGGGTCTTCCGCCTTTGCGAGGAATTTCTCCAACATCGCCTTCCGTGCTTCGGAGGCATTTTTTTGACGGTCCTTGAGGTCCGTGTCCTTAAAGCTAGCCATTCCAACTCCAGTTCGATCCAGCGCCGGCATATATGCTATTCGGGGCCCCTGCTTCAACCTCGGACTGGTTAAAAACCGCCGAAAACAACACCTTCTTCAACTATCAGACTGCTTTCGCCCGATGACGAAGGCGTGACCGAACGAGAACAAGTGCATGCATCCGGTGTCCGTCCGCCCTGAAATCATTGCCCGCGTGCTGGCGCGCCGCGGCCGCACCGACTGGTTCGACCGCCTCGATCCGGCACGCACGGCGCTGCTTGTCATCGACATGCAGACCGCTTTTTGCGAACCCGGAGCGCCGGCTGAGGTGCCGCTTTCGCGCGCGATCGTGCCCGCGATCAATGCCCTGACCGGTGAATTGCGCAAACGCGGCTGCCCGGTGATCTGGGTGGTGCATGCGAATACAAGCCGCGGCGGCAACAGCGACTGGAGCCTGTTTTTCAACCATGTGGTCGGCGAAGCGGTGCGCGATCGTACCATGGCCGCACTCGCGCCCGGTCAGCAGACGATCTGGGAGGAACTCGAGGTGTCGCCCGAAGACCACACCGTGATCAAAAACCGCTACAGCGCCCTGATCGCAGGATCGTCGCAGCTCGAAAGGTTGCTGCGCAGCCTCGGCATCGACACCGTTCTGATCGCAGGCACCAAGACCAATGTCTGCTGCGAGTCGACAGCCCGCGACGCTATGATGCTCGACTTCAAGACCGTGTTGCTGTCCGATTGCTGCGCGGCCCTGTCCGACGACGAGCATCGCGCGGCACTGGAAAACGTCTTCCAGCAATTCGGCGATGTGCTCACGGCGGACGAGGCACTGCGCAAGCTTGCCACCACCGGGAACACATGACCGATCTCTCCCAGCTTATCGACGTCGTTCGCCAGCACGGCGAAGTCGCCTATGCCTTCATCTTCGCCTATGCGGCGTCGCATGCGATGCTGATGGCGCTGTTCGCGGGCTATGCGGCCCAGCTTGGCGTGCTCGATCTCAAGCTGACGATCATCCATTGCTTCGCCGGCAGCTTCGTCGGTGACGTAGTCCGCTTCTGGCTCGCCCGCCGGTATGGCGACGGCATCCTGGCGCGCTGGCCGCGCGTTTCGGCGCATGCCGTCACGGTGAAACGGCTGGTCGACCGGCATGCGCTCTGGCTGCCGCTGATCCATCGCTTCCCCTATGGCATTCGCGGCCTGGGCGCATTCGCATACGGCCTTTCAAAAATGTCGTGGGGCTTGTTTCTGGTGCTGAACCTGATTGGCTCGGCGATCTGGGCGGTGTCGATGGTGCTGGCCGGATATGCCTTCGGCACGGTATCCGACAAGGTGCTGGGTGACGCCGTGTCGGGGCTCAGCGTCGCGTCGCTGATCGTGTTCCTCGCAATTTCCTGGATGCTCAGCCGGAAGCTCGAACAGGCGATCGAGGCCGACGCGAAGCGCAATCCGTGAAGGCTCCGCCGTAACGCAAAGACCGCCCCGAATGGGGCGGTCGATCGCAAACGGTGTTCCGGATCAGCTCAGGCCGCCAAACAGCCAGATCACCAGAATGATCGGCAGAGGAATGCCGATCAGCCACAAAAGAAGTCCACGTCCCACGTCCAGCCTCCACGCTTCGTTTGATTTGTCGCGTTGTGAACGCCCTGCCCCGCGGCTGGTTCCGGGGGCCATCTCAGGATCGCTGGGACAGGCGGAAAGCCGCCATCCGCGCCGGAAAACGCGGCAATCTTGATCGATATCAAGGCTGATCTGCATGGAAATGAGGTCACCATGCCTCGACAAACAAGGTCGAACGCTTCTAAAACTATTTTCGTGTGAACTGGCATTGAGGCCCGCGCGACGAACTCTGGATGGTCCCCGGCAGGATTCTCTAAAGTCATGAATTATCAGACCTTTTTCGATACCGCCCTGAAGCGCCTGCATGACGAAAGGCGCTATCGGGTGTTCGCCGATCTGGAACGGATCGCAGGGCGGTTCCCGGAAACCATCTGGCATTCGCCCGAAGGCCCCCGCGAAATCGTTGTCTGGTGTTCCAACGACTATCTCGGCATGGGCCAGCATCCGAAGGTCATCGGCGCCATGGTCGAGACCGCGACCCGCATGGGCGCCGGCGCCGGCGGCACGCGCAACATCTCCGGCACCAATCACCCGCTGGTCGAGCTTGAGGCCGAACTCGCCGACCTGCATGGCAAGGAAGCCGCGCTGATCTTCACCTCGGGCTATGTGTCGAACCAGACCGGCATCGCCACGCTCGCCAGGCTGATCCCGAACGTCCTGATCCTGTCGGATTCTTACAACCACAATTCGATGATCGAGGGCATCCGCCACGGCGGCGGCGAGAAGAAGATCTTCCGCCACAACGATCTCGCGCATCTCGAACAGCTGCTGATCGAAGCCGGACCGAACCGTCCGAAGCTGATCCTGTTCGAAAGCATCTATTCCATGGATGCCGATATTGCGCCGATCAGCGCGATCTGCGACCTCGCCGAGAAATACGGCGCCATGACCTATATCGACGAAGTGCACGC
>CAZXJZ010000335.1:0-1292 GCA_964641065.1 uncultured Hyphomicrobiales bacterium
ATTCCCGGTCGGGTTGACGAGGAAGTCGGAGTCCTTTTTCGGCATCCAGCCCTTCGGCAGGGCGGAGGCGACGGCATCCCCGATCATGTCCTTGACCATGGACGGCGTATATTTCTTGCCATTCTTGGTGGTCGCATTGTGTTGCGTGGACACCACCACCTTGGTGCAGCCGACCGCCTGGCCGTCTTCATAGCGAACCGTAACCTGGCTCTTCGAATCCGGTTGCAGATCCGGCAGCTTCTTGGAGTGGCGAAGGTCGGCCAACACTTTCAGGATCTTGTGCGAAAAATAGATCGGCGCCGGCATGAACGAGTTCTTCTCGTAGACTTCGCTCTCGGTGCAGGCGAAGCCGAACATCATGCCCTGGTCGCCGGCGCCTTCCTCTTCGCCGCCCTTCTTCTTCTTGGCATCCACGCCCATGGCGATGTCCGGGGACTGACCATGCAGCAGCACTTCGACGTCGGCGCCATGATAGGAGAAGCCGTCCTGATCGTAGCCGATGTCCTTCACGACGCCGCGCGCGATCTCGGTGATCAGCTCACGGTTCACGACTGACTTGCCGCCGTAATTCTTGAAAAACGGGGCCTGCCCGCGTCCTTCGCCGGCAATGACGATCTTGTTTGTGGCGGTCAAAGTCTCGCAGCCAAGGCGGGTATTGACCAGGCTGTCATCAGCGATGCCGAGCTTGACGTCGTTCTCGATAAACGCGTCCAGGATCGCATCGGAAATCTGGTCGGAGACTTTGTCCGGATGCCCCTCGGAGACAGACTCGCTGGTGAAAAGGTGACTTTTGCGCGGCACTGATGGCACTCCCCCCTAGGGACGAAAACGGACCGTTCGTCGGTTGTGGAAAGCTTTTCAATGCAGCCTTGTCAAGGCGCGGTCAAGATGTGGGCTGGATGGGAGCCGGATTGGGCTGGTTGGGCTCACTCCTCGTCGGAGGCAATCTGCTCCACGAGGTCGACGATCCGCCGCCGCAATTTCGGGGTCTTGATCTTCATGAAGGCGCGGGTCAGCGCCAGGCCGTCCGAGGTCGCCAGAAAATCCGAAACATAGGACGGTGAGGGAGACTCGCTAAAACCCGATTCCGGATTCGAGTTATTGGGGGCGCCTTCGAAGAAGAACGAGACCGGTACCTGCAAGATATTGGAGATCTGCTGCAGCCGGCTGGCACCGATACGGTTGGTCCCCTTCTCGTATTTCTGCACCTGCTGAAACGTGAGGCCAAGCGCATCGCCAAGCTTTTCCTGGCTCATGGACAGCATCATACGTCGCATGCGAACGCGAGCCCC
>CAZXJZ010000335.1:1302-4559 GCA_964641065.1 uncultured Hyphomicrobiales bacterium
AACGTGCTTGTCCGTGGGGTTTGGTGACTTCTTAACCATCGGGTTCTCCGCAACGTGACGCACAACATCTCCTGGTGCTCAGAGGCCGCAGGGAGGTTTGCGCATGTTCCCGCCACGTGGTCAACGATTTTGCGACACGATCGTCGAGGGCGAATTTTGATACTGACACAAGTGTGCCGCTCCAAACAAATTTTGCCCGATCGAATTCAATTGGCAAGGGGGCAAATTGGGACCGCGCTCTCAATTTGCCCCGCATCGGCAAATATTGCGATTAGCAAGCAATTGGCGAACCACATTTTGGAAGTGGTCTAGCGTGTTCGTTTTGACCGATAACGCATCACTATGAGCAGAAACATAGCGACCATCAGCCCGCTGATCGTATCGCCGAATCTTGCATACATCGTGCGGGCTGCCGCCGCTGGCAGAGGCGAATCGAGAACGCCTTCGACGCCGAGTGGAAGCTGCCTGACGATCCGTCCGTAAGGATCGACGACAGCGGAGATTCCGTTATTCGCCGCGCGAACCAGAGGCAGACCTTCCTCGATGGCGCGGACGCGAGACTGCTGAAAGTGCTGATAGGGACCGGAGCTGATCCCGAACCATGCATCGTTGGTCACGTTCAGGAGCCAGCCTGGCCGCTCTCCGGACGGGACAACCGCGCCGGGGAAGATGATTTCATAGCAAATGAGCGGCAACATGCGCGGAGCGCCGGGCACAAGGTAACTGCGGTTCCGGTCACCGGACAGAAACCCGCCCGGTAGTTTGGTAAGCTGCATCAAGCCGAGCTTCTCGAGCGCGGTCTGAAACGGAAGATACTCGCCGAACGGCACCAGATGAACCTTGTCATAGACCGACAGCACAGTGCCGTCGTGATCGATGACATAGACCGAGTTGTATGCGCGCACCGGCCTGCCGGGCGCAGGGTCCGCGGCCCGGGCGGCGCCGGTGATCAGGACCGTTCCCTGAGGCAACAATTCGGCGATCTGCGCCATCGCATCGCCTTCGCGGGTCAGAAAGAACGGGAACGCCGATTCCGGCCAGATCAGATGAGTGACGTCGCGCAGTCCGGAATTCTCGGGTCCGGTCGCGCGGTCCGAGAGCGACAGATAATGCTTCATGATCCTCTGGCGCGCCGCATAGTTGAACTTTTCGTCTTGCGCCAAATTGGGTTGCATGATCCGCAGTTGCACCTTGTCGACAAGGCGCGTCGGATTCTGCGTCAGCCGCCATGCGCCGAAGCCGGCCATTGCCGCGAGTGTCAGGACACCGATCATGAGAGGCGCGGCACGGCTGCGCACGTCGGATTGCTCGTCGGCGAGTGTCGCGGGACTGGCAAAGATTGCGACCGCAAGAAAGGTCATGCCCCACAATCCGAAGATAGATGCGCTCTGCGCGAGCACGAGCGGTCCGGTCAGCGCGTAGCCATAGCTATTCCAGGGGAAGCCGCTGAGCATGTGCCCCCGCAGCCATTCGGCGGCTGTCAGCGCAACCGCAAGCGCGATGACCCGCATGGCGCCGCGCGGCCAGATCAGGCGAGCGAAGGCGAAGCCGGCGGCAGTGAACAGCGCCAGGCCCGCCGGTAACGCCGTTACCGCAAATGGCAGCAGCCACCCGAACGTCTTTGCGTCGACCAGGAAGGCGTGACCCACCCAATACAGGCCGGCGAGGAAGTACCCGAAGCCAAAAAACCAGCCGGCAATCGCGGCTGCCGGGACTCCGTCGAGACGGCCTGCCGCCGATCCGTCAATCAACCAGACCAGGACCGGAAAGGTCAGAAACAGGACCGGCCACAAATCGAAGGGAGCGAGTGCAAGCACCGACAGCGCGCCCGCAGCGAATGCAATGGCAGCACGGCGCCAGCCCCAGGACAGTATGACGGCGTTGGCAACGGCCCTTATGCTCACGGCTGCCGCGGACCCTTGACGGGACCGTTGTCCTGCGACGTGCTCGCCGGCGACACCGGCTTCATCGGAGCAGGCGCCGGCAATTCGCGCGGCCGGTCGCTGGACCTGCTCTTGCCGCTGTGAATTCGGACCTTCTTCACCCGGCGCGGGTCGGCATCCAGCACCTCGAATTCGAAGCCGCTTGGACCCGGTACCAATTCCCCGCGGACCGGAACGCGGCCAACCTGCGAGACCAGATAGCCGGCCAGCGTATCGACCTCGTTCAATGCTTCGCCGACGTCGAAGCCTTTCCCGACCGCTTCGATCACATCTTCCAGGCTGGCGCGCGCATCCGCGACGAACGAACCATCGGCCTGCCGCGAGATGCCGGGTGCTTCCTCGTCGTCGTGCTCATCTTCGATATCGCCGACGATCAGTTCGACCAGATCCTCGATCGAAACGATGCCGTCGGTGCCGCCATATTCGTCGACCACAAGGGCAAGGTGAATGCGAGTGGCCTGCATCTTCGCCAGCAGGTCGATCGCCGGCATCGAAGGCGGGACGAACAACATGGTCCGGATGATCTTGGTCTTCGACAGCGGCATCGTCAGATCGATGGCGCTGAGGTCAAGCATGCCGTCGGTGATCTTGTCCGCGCGCTTTTCAGCGGCTTCCTCCGGCGGCGGGGTCTCCGTCGTCGCGGCCGCTTTCTTCCTGCGGCGCGGTTTCGGCTTGGGCGCAATCGAGGCGCGCGCGGTCATGAAGGCGATCAGGTCGCGGATGTGAACCATGCCGACCGGATCGTCGAGCGTGTCGTCATAGGCGACCAGCCGCGAATGCCCCGCTTTCTCGAACACCTTCACCAGTTCGCCAAGCGCGATGTCCTGCTGGATCGCGACGATATGCGCGCGCGGGACCATCACGTCGTCGATGCGCCGCTCGCGCAGCCCAAGAATATTCTTGAGCATCGTGCCTTCTTCCGGCGAGAAGCCAAGCTCGCTCGGGACGCTTCCCTCCAGGAATTCCTTCAGATCGGCACGCGTCGAACCGGATCGCCATCCGAAGATCGTCCGCATCCAGCGTGTGAAAGCGCCTTCGCTCTGGTCGCGCGTCTTGGCTGCGTCGAGTGTGGCCGGAAGGCCGGTGGTACTCTGGGGTTCGGCCGTTGGGCTCGGCCGTTGCTCGGTTTCGGGCATGGCTCTGTTCCGTCAGTCCCCGGACGTCTGGTCTGCATACGGGTCGGCGATGCCGAGGCCCGACAGGATCTGCGTCTCCAGATGTTCCATGCGCACGGCCTCGTCGTCGGTCTCGTGATCGAATCCGACCAGGTGAAGATAGCCGTGAACCGCCAGATGCGCGAGATGATCGGCGAAG
>CAZXJZ010000336.1:0-4541 GCA_964641065.1 uncultured Hyphomicrobiales bacterium
TATTTCGGCGACCAGCCGGACAGGTCGATATAGACATTCGGCTTGTGCTGCGCGACCGCGAGCGCCTCCTCCTGCCAGGGGAAGGACGGATGCGCCATCACGATCTTCATGTCGGGAAAGTCGATCGCGACCTGATCGAGATGGATCGGGTTTGAATATTCGAGCTTGATGCCGTAGCCGCCGCGCATGCCGGAGCCGACGCCGGTCTGGCCGGTGTGAAACAGCGCCGGCTTGCCGCTGGCCTGAATCTCTTCATAAAGCGGATAAGCCATGCGGTCGTGCGGATAGAAGCCCTGCGACGACGGGTGAAACTTGAATCCCTGTACGCCGAAATCCTCGACCAGCCGGCGGGCTTCGCGAACGCCGAGCTTGCCCTTGTGCGGATCGATCGAGGCGAACGGGATCATGACATCGGAATTTTCGTTGGCGAGCCGCGCCACCTCTTCGTTTGCGTAGCGCCGGATACCGAGATGGTGTTCGCAATCGACATGGAAGATCACGAGAGCCAGCTTTCGCTGACGATAATAGTCGGCGATCTCCGAAATGGTCGGCTCCCAGAGGTCCTGCTTGAAATAGGCCTTCATGCCCTCGCGAAGCTCGGCGCCGTCCTCGAAGGCGTGGGTGCCGCAGGGGCCCTCCGCATGGGTGTGGATGTCGATGGCAACGATGTTGTCGAGATCAATCATGGGAATGGCAGTTCGTCCGGTTGTCGGGTCAATCTGGCGTCGTGTTTCAGCGTCTGAACAGCATCACGGAATTATCCGGCGCTTCGCTATAAAGCGCGTCGACCAGGGCCGTCCTCCGCGCGATGATCCGGCGCTGGTTGAGATAGCCCTTGTCGGTGATTTCGCCGGCATCAATGTCCGGTGGTTCGGTCATGATAATGGCGCGCGCGATCCGTCGGCTGGAGCCGCTTTCACCTGCATTATAGGCTTCGATCTTCTGCCGCAATGCGTCGCGGTACGCGCGGCTGTCCGGTGCCGCGGGCGCATTGGGACTGGGAATGACGAGAAGGCCGATGTCGCTGCGGTTCTCCCCGGCGACGACGACGTCCTGCACGTAAGGTTCGCAGGCCTTGATGAGGTCGAGCCGGAGCAGGCCGACAACCACGAAAATCCCGGTGGTCAGCTTGAAATTCTCGGACAGTCGTCCGTGATAGGCGAGACCCGCCGCAATGTTCTGCGGATCGGAGAAGCGCACGGCGTCGCCAATGCGCAGGAAGCCTTCTTCGTCGAAAGCCTCTCGCGTTGCCTCAGGCTGCCCCCAATAGCCGGGCGTGATACCGATGCCGCGGAAGCGCACTTCCATGTCTTCGTCATTCACCTTGATCAGCTTGGCCTCGATGCCGGGGATCGGCAGGCCGAGTGAGCCGGACACGCCGGTGCCCCACCATCCGAGCGTTGCGGGGGAGGCGGTTTCCGTCGAGCCGAGTGAAGAGACAATGGGAATGCGCGCGCCGCGTACCTTAATCGACAAGTGTTCGAGCCGGTCCCAAAGGTTCTGCGGCAGGCCCGCCGCGGCATAGAGCAAAAGATCCATGTTCGAGAGGAGATGCCTCGCGAAGTCCGGATCCTGCTCCATCTGCGGGATCACGGCATCGTAGGCGCTCGGGACATTGAACATCAGCGTCGGCGCGACCGAGCGAAGGTTCTCGACCGAGCGGCCGATGCCGCCGGGCGTCGGTTTGCCGTCGTCGATATAGAGCGCGCCGCCCGCGCGTAGCATCAGGTTGAACGAGCCGTTGGCGCCTGCGGTGTGGTTCCAGGGCAGCCAGTCGACCATGACCGGAGGCCGGTCGAGCAGGAACGGCCAGACCGTAACGAAGCCTTCGGTGACCGCCAGCATCATCCGCTGCGTCACCATCACGCCCTTCGGATCGCCGGTCGATCCGGATGTCAGCATGATGCGGGCGACGCTGTCCGGCGACACCGCGGCAAAGCGCGCTTCGACCTCCGGACCGGGCACGGTGGATGTCAGGTCATCGAACGCGACGGCGTATGCGAATGGACCGGATGAGTCTCCCGCAATCAGCCGGCCGTCGAGGCCCGCGAGACGGTTTAGCGCCGCGGCAAACGGCTGCGTGTCTTCGACGAACACATGGCTGGG
The DNA here is from genome assembly GCA_964641065.1 of uncultured Hyphomicrobiales bacterium. Classification (GTDB taxonomy): domain Bacteria; phylum Pseudomonadota; class Alphaproteobacteria; order Rhizobiales; family Xanthobacteraceae; genus Pseudorhodoplanes. Next base: position 2,107 of record CAZXJZ010000336.1, read on the forward strand.
AGCGAACCTTTCGATCAGGCCGATCAGCTTCCGGTGATCCTTCGAGACCAGAGAATAGGCGGGCGACAGCGCCAGCACCGGCACGCCGATCTGCATGGCGGCGAGTTGCAGGATAGCGTTCCGGATCGAGTTCTGGCTCAGGATCGCGACCGGCCGCGTGCCGTCGGCGCCGTGATCGATCAGCCATTGCGACGCCGCATCCACATCGCGGCGGATGCTGCCATAGGAGCGGCGGTCCCAGGCGACGCTGTCGCCGCTCTTTTGCCGCTCGGCAAGAAAGATCGCATCCGGAATCCGCTCGGCGTGTCGGCGCAGGAAAACGCCGGTCTGGGCCGCCCGCAGATCCGGAGCGATCGCGTTTCCGAGAATGATCGTGCCGTCGTCTCGATGAGTCACGAGCGGCGAACGATCGGCAAAACGGGTGGGAACGAACGGCGATTGCTTGGTATCGAGGGTCACGTCGAGCGAGCCCGGACTGTAGCGCATATGGCCCTGCATTCTGGTCGCGCGTCGCGGTAGCAAGCGAATATACGCAGCGCCGGCGCATTTCAAATGCCGGACGCGCGTATCAGGGTCTCAAATACGGCACCCCACCGCCGGCAATCGACCCTACGCCGGATGCCCGTCATCCGGATCAACCGGCATGTTCTTTTTCTGCTGTGGAGTCATGCGCGCGGGATCGGGTTGGCCCGGCACGCCGCGCGGTCCGAGATGCTCGCGCTGCATCTCGTCCTCGGTCTTCAGGTGATCGCGGTTTTCGGAGAGGGGGCGAGGCTCTTTGGGCGGATCGGCGGTCATGACGATTCTCCTGCGAGAAGCGAAAACGTATCACGCCCCGGCTTCGTTCCCATAATGCCCGGCGCGCCGCCACCGCGACTTACCCTTAGAGCGGCGGCAGCGCGTGCGCGAGCGGGGCGCTCGGGATCATGAGCAGTCCCGAAAAAGGACTTCCAAGCTCGAGGATGAGATAAATCGCGCCGGTCGCCGATAGAGCGAAAATCCCGAGTGTCCCGATCATCACCGGACCGGGCCGGGCGAACATGCTGAAGCTTGCAAAGAGCATGGTCAACCAGAACACCAGGATTGCGAGAAATGGCAGCGGGATCGGACTCTGCCCCTGGGTGAACATGAGAACGCGCGTCTGCGCCGTGTCGGAAATCAGTTGAAGCGCGCGGGCCTGCAAAAAGCGCTGCGCGTCAGTGGCCGGTTTCAGCCCCTGGGTCAGTTCGTAGAGTGCCAGACCTTCCGGACTGACTTCGAATCTCTCATGTGATCTGCGGTTGTCCGTCCATACCCGGTCGACCAGCGACGCCGTTTGTTTTCGCAATGCACGGCGGGCGTCCGTCGTCTCCGGCCCGTATTCCTTCAGGAACACGTCGAGCAGCATGATATTGGCTGTGATCTGGCGGATCTGTCCGGTCTGCGTATCGAACGAACTTTTGGCCGACGCGATCAGCAGGCCAAGAACCAGTGCGGCGATCGTGCCGATCAGGCCGGTGCCGAGCCTGATCGCTTCCTTGGTATCGGAATTGAGTTTGTCGCCCGGGAGCAGGCTGCCGAGCACGATGCCGGCGACGATGCAGCCGAACGTCAGGAGAGACAGCTCAACGGAATTCATCGTCGCCTCCGGCAAAGCGTAGCGGGTGAGGTCAAGCCTTTTCGAGCGCGAGCGACAGATCCTCGATGATGTCGTCGGGATGTTCCAGTCCGACCGACAATCGCAAGAACCCGTCGGTGATGCCGAGATCGGCGCGCGCCTGCTGCGTGATCCGCTGATGCGTGGTCGTCGCCGGATGCGTGATCAGGCTCTTCGCGTCGCCGAGATTGTTGGAAATGCGCACCACTTGTAGCGCGTCCTGCACCGCGAAGGCGGCTTTCTTGCCGCCCTTGACTTCAAACGCGACGAGGTTCGAGCCGCCCTTCATCTGGCGCTTGATCACGTCTGCCTGCGGATGGTCGGCACGGCCGGGATAGATCAGACGCGTGACCTTGGGATGGTCGGCAAGAAAATCCGCGACCTTGGCAGCAGAGTCGGTCTGCTGGCGCACGCGCAGCGGCAGCGTCTCCAGTCCTTTCAGCATCACCCAGGCATTGAACGGCGACATCGACGGGCCGGTCTGCCGGTGCAGGTTGTGGATGTTGTCCTGGATGAATTTCGCCGATCCCAGCACGATGCCGCCGAGGCAACGGCCCTGGCCGTCGATATGCTTGGTGGTCGAATACACCACGCAATCAGCGCCGAGCGCGAGCGGGCTCTGCCACATCGGCGTCGAGAACACGTTGTCGACGGTCACGGTGGCGCCGGCATCGTGCGCGATCTTCGCCACCGCTTCGATGTCGATGACTTCCAGCGTCGGATTGGACGGCGTTTCCATGAAGAAGGTCTTGGTGTTGGGACGCACCGCGTTCTTCCACTGAGCGAGGTCGGTCCCATC
>CAZXJZ010000337.1:0-4538 GCA_964641065.1 uncultured Hyphomicrobiales bacterium
CGCCAGCCCCATGCCCAGCAGAAGGAACATGTTGACCGGAAGGTCGGCAATGGGGAGATAGATTTGCACCGGTCGCGGCAGCCGTCCTTGGCGGGGTCAGGCGCCCCCGCGTGAATGATGCGGCAAATAATCCGGCGCGCGGCCGCCGAATGACGCCGCGTTTGTCCCTTCCGTACATGACTGTGCGGATGAGTCGACTGCTTTATGAGTGAAATTCGCGGATTTTACCGATCGTCAGGATGCCGTGACCTTCGCGACACTGCCGGCCCGCGGCTTGCGGCCGGGCGCCGAGTCGGCGGCGGGACGATCCCAGCCGCCGGGAGGTGCTGCGACCGTTACCGCGTCTTCGGGCTGCGGCTGCGCAGTGAAGGACTGAACCGCATTGCGGGCGGCGGCCAGCGAAGCGGCGTCGAGCTTCGAGCCGATCTCGTCGCGTTTCTTTGCCGCATCATTGTCGCCTTGGAGCGCGGCCAGCGCGAGCCACTTGTAGGATTCGAGGATGTTCTGTTCGACGCCGATCCCGCGAGCATGAAGGATCGCGAGATTGTACTGGCTGTCGGCGACGCCGTAATCGGCCGCGCGGCGGAACCATTCGGCGGCGGTTTTGTAATCCGGCTTGCCGTCGATGCCCTCGGCATAAAGCACAGCCATGTTGTGCATCGCCTTGGCGTTGCCCTTCTCGGCGGCAGCGATGTAGTGGCGTCGTGCGATGGTCAGGTTTTTCTTCACGCCGATGCCTTTTTCGTAAAGGCCGGCAATGCGGAAATGTGCGGGAGCGAGTCCGGTTTCGGCGGCGCGTTCGAGCCACCGCAATCCGGCCTCGGTATTCTGCGCTATGCCGCGGCCTTCGATCAGGCGAATGCCGATCTCGAATTCCGCCGCCGGCTGCCCCTTGATTGCGGCGTTACGCAATGCAGCGGGCAGCTTGTCTGGAAGCGGCGGGATGGGGCCGCGCGCCATGGCCGGCGCCGGTTGGACGAGGGGATTGGTGAGCGCGCCGGCTGGTGCGATCGAGCCGGTTGAATCGGCGGCGGCCGGTGGTGGGGCAGGACGTTGCACCTCAGCCCTGGGACGCTCGATGACACCTGAAGGAGGCGCAGCGAAGAGGTCCGGCTTGGATGGCGTCATGACAGGCGCACTGACGACCGGACGGGGCTGTCGCGGTTCCGGGGCGTCGGCAGCGTCGAAGTTTGCGGGGGCGCTGACCTCGCTCACCGACGGGGTGCCGATATCGAACAGGTCGATGGCGACGCGTGCGGATGCGGCAATCAGAACGAGCGCGCTGGCGCCGACGAATAGCGCGCGGACTTTCCGGCTGATCGATTTGCCTGAATCCTCTGACGCTTCTGCCGGTCGTTCGGCGGAGACCTCGGGTGCCGCGGCTGCCGCTGCCTGCGCCGCGCGGCGGGCTGCAGCGATGAAATTGGTCTGTCCGGGGTGGTTCGCTCCACCTGGCTTGGCAGCACCGAGCGCCGCCTCCGAGGCTGCGATCCGTTCTGCCGCCGACGCCGGTGGCCGCGCGCGCGGGGTGCCCGAACCGGGTTCGAGCGGGAAGTCCGGCGGCAGGCTCGGATCGATGGCGTGGCGTTCGCGCAAGGAAGACGGCGCGGGTTTCGGTTGCGCGGCCTGTGGTGCGGTGCTGGGTTTGGGTGCGTCGGCTGCGGCCGGCCGGAGATCGGAGGCCGGCTTCGGCATGGAACGTGGTTCGGGACGCGGCTCGGCGATGGGTGCCGACGTGCGGGGCATGTCAGCCGGGATTTGCGGGAACTCGGCCCTCGGCATCCGGCGTTCGGCCGTCTGTGTCGGCGTTGCGGGCATCGGCATCGGTGCCGGTTCTTCTGCTGCGAAGCGCGCCTCGCGAATGCCGCTCTCGATCGTAGCGAGCCGGTCGACCAGGTGGCCCAGCGTCGAATGCACGGCCTCGAGCGAATCCTGCGTACGGACCAGATCCCGCTTCAGATGGTCGACGGCGGGGGTGGGGTCGATGACCGGCTGGTGGGCTGTGACCGGAATCTGGTCAAATCGCGCCTTCAAATCGGCGAAACCGCGTTCGATCGCGCCGAGAACCGGCAGCGCCGCAATGCGCTGTTCGAGCGTCTGCAGCATGTCCGAATCGAAGCCGCGCGACGTCGCCGCGACCCGCTCGACCTTGGCCGACAATCCCCTGATTTCTTCCGACAATCCGGCCAGCGTGTCGTTCGACGCCACATTGGCGACGATGCCGCGCAGCGCCACGATCGAGCTTTCGAGCTGCTGCAGCGAGGCCGGATCCTGATAGCTGCCCGACGACTGGTCGAGCCGCTCCGACAAGGTGCGGATCGCCTGCTCGAACCCGGCCAGGCTTTCCGCCGGCTTGAGGCTGCGGATCGCGTCGCGCACATCGGACAGCGAGCGTTCCATCCCGGCAATGGCGTCCGGATCGACGCCGGCCGCCCGGCTGACATCGATGCGCTCGGCAAGCCGCCGCACTTCCGCTTCCAGCGCCTCGATGGCGCGGCGCGGCATCGCCTCGACCAGGCGACTGGAAATCTCCGACAGGTCGGCGCGAAGCTCCCGCAACGCGCCCGAAAAGTCCGGAACCGGCTGCCGCAGGGTCTCGATCTGCGCGGTCAGATTGCGGATTTGCGATTCAAGCCCCGACAGGTCCGGGCTGGGCGCATGACGCAGGGGCTCGGCATAAGCAGGCTGATCGGGATAGGCCGGCGCAAGCGGCGGCGCCTCGTGCTGCCGTGTCGCGGCCGGGTCGATGTCGAGCGCACGCATGCGGGCGGCGATCTGGGCGACCGCATCGTCAACGTTTGCAGGCGCTTGAGCGGCCGGGTGGGAGGCCTGGTCGCGCTGCTGCGGCTCCGGCGCGGCATAGGGTGCCGGAGCGTAGGCGGGCGCAGCGGGATAGGACGGGGGGGCCTGATGATAGGGCGGCAGGGCCGGCGCAGGCGGATAATGCCCTTGCGGCGGATAGCCCTGCGGATAAGCCGGAGGTGCATAGCCCTGCGGCGCGTAGGCCTGCGGCGGATAGCCTTGCGGGTATCCCTGCGGGGCATAGTTTTGCAGCGCTTGGGCCTGTGGCGGATAGCCCGGTCCCGGATAGGTCTGTGGCTGATAAGGCGGCGGCGGAACATATTGCGCGGCGGCGCCATAGCTCGCGGGCGGGAAATAATTCGGATTCGGCGCAGCCGCAGGCTCATCCGGCCGAGCACCGTTCTCCGTCGTTCGCACGCGCTCGTTCATTGCATGACCCGCATCGCCTGACCGGCTTTCGCGCCTTCAGCGGCCGCCATTCCTTAGATTTGGGGTCTCACGAACAGCGGCTCGTCCCCGGAGCCGACTTTTCAATGTCAGGGTAAATAAGCCGTTAACTGCAGGAATCTCTTAACAAAAATGCTGCCCGTCGCACGCGGCCGCGAAACCAAATAGCGTACGCAAACCGAAAGCTGCCCTGCGATTCGGGGCACGGACATTGGGGACGAGCGATGCCGGTCTACAACGCGCCCACGGACGACGTGATGTTCCTGCTCAACGATGTGTTCCACATCGAGCGCCACAACAATGTGGCGGGATTTGGCGATGCGACGCCCGATGTGGTCGAGGCAATGCTCGTAGAAGCAGGGAAGCTCTGCTCCGAGGTGCTCACTCCTCTCAATAGAACAGGCGATATCGAGGGATGTACGCGCCACGAGGATGGACGCGTCACCACGCCGACAGGATTCAAGGAGGCGTACGGCCAGCTCGTCGCCGGCGGCTGGGTCGGGCTGTCGTGCCCGGCCGAGTATGGCGGACAGGGCCTGCCCGGCACGCTGACCGTGATCATCAACGAGTTCCTGGCCTCGGCCAATCTCGCCTTCTCGATGTATTCCGGTCTGGTGCAGGGCGCGGTCGCGGCGATCCTCACGCACGGCAACGATGAACTGAAACGGAAATTCCTGCCGAAGATGATCGAAGGTGTCTGGGCCGGCACCATGAACCTCACCGAACCGCAATGCGGCACGGATCTAGGCTTGCTGCGTACCAAGGCGGTGAAGCAGCCGGACGGCTCTTACAAGATCACCGGCACCAAGATCTTCATCTCGGGCGGCGAGCAGGACCTCACCGAGAACATCATCCATCTGGTGCTGGCGCGCATCGAAGGCGCGCCGGAAGGCACCAAGGGCATTTCGCTGTTCATCGTGCCGAAGGTGATGGTCAACGACGACGGCACGCTCGGCGCGCGCAATGGCGTGAGCTGCGGCTCGATCGAGCACAAGATGGGCATTCACGGCAATGCCACCTGCGTGATGAATTACGACAACGCCACCGGCTATCTGATCGGGCAGGAGAACCGCGGGCTTGCGGCGATGTTCGTGATGATGAACGAGGCGCGGCTCGGTGTCGGCGTGCAGGGGCTGGCGCTCTCGGAGGTCGCGTATCAGAACGCGGTGATCTACGCGAAGGAGCGGCTGCAGGGCCGTTCGCTGACCGGACCGAAATTTCCCGACAAGCCGGCCGAGCCGATCAGCGTGCCTCCGGACGGGCGGCGCGCGCGCGGGTCGATCCGCGCG
>CAZXJZ010000338.1:0-4524 GCA_964641065.1 uncultured Hyphomicrobiales bacterium
CCCCTCCCCCCTTTCGGGGGAGGTGAAGAAAGAATCCTCAAACACATCCCTCCGCCACCGCGGCAAACTGCGCCGTGCCGACAGTCCCGCAATCCGCTCCGACAGCCATGCCGCGCCGGGCACCACATTGCGCGCATTGAGGAGCCACGGGACCTTCGCGGCATAAGGCGCATAGCGCGGCAGCCAGCCGATCAATTTGTCCCGCAAGGAAAACCCAAAGCGCGCGGCGCGCGCCGCCAGCACCTCGATCTTCATCCGCGCCATGTCGACGCCGGTCGGACATTCGCGCCGGCACGCCTTGCAGGAGACACAGAGCTTCATGGTCTCCGCCATCTCGTCCGACGTGAGCGCATCGGGACCGAGCTGGCCAGTGACGGCAAGCCGCAGCGAATTGGCGCGCCCGCGCGTGACGTCGCGCTCGTCGCGGGTGACGCGATAGCTCGGGCACATCACGCCGCCGTCGATCTTGCGGCAGGCGCCATTGTTGTTGCACATCTCGACCGCGCCCTGAAAACCGCCGCCCGCGCCGGGCCACGCCGACCAGTCAAGCTTTGTCGCAATATCTTCGCCGCGATAGCCGGGCTTGAACCGGAAATTGCTGCGGTCATCGAATTTCGGCGCGTGCACGATCTTGCCGGGATTGAACAGCCCCTCCGGATCGAACCGCGCCTTCACCTGTTCGAACGCGCGCACCAGCTTCGGGCCGAACATGAATTCGTGAAACTCGGAGCGCACGATGCCGTCGCCGTGCTCGCCGGAATGCGAGCCCTTGTACTCGCGCACCATCGCGAAGGCGTCTTCGGCGATCGCGCGCATCGCCTTCACATCCTTGTCGAGCCGCAGATTGAGTACGGGGCGCACGTGCAGACACCCGGCGCCCGCATGCGCGTACCAGGTGCCGCGGGTGCCGTGTTTCTCGAATACCGCGGTGAGCTTTGCGGTGTATTCGGCGAGGTGCTCGAGCGGCACCGCGCAATCCTCCACGAAAGAGACGGGCTTCCCCTCCTCCTTCATCGACATCATGATGTTGAGGCCCGACGTGCGCACCTCGGTGATCGCAGCCTGCAACGCCGGATCGAGGATCTCGACCACGCCGCCCTGCTTCGCGCCGGTGTTGCTCCAGGCATAGCCGAGATCGCCCATCAGCTCGCCGAGCTGCTTCAGGCGTCGCAGATTCTCGGCCTGATCGTCCTCGCCGAATTCGACCAGCAGGATCGCATCCGGATCGCCGCGCACGAACTGCTCCAGCGTCGGACGGAACATCGTGATCTGGCGCGCCAGCTCGATCATGGTGCGGTCGATCAGTTCGACCCCGATCGGTTTCAGCCGCACGATATGCTGGGCGGCGTCCATCGCGTCATAGAAGCGGCCGAAGTGACACGCGCCGACCGCGCGCCGGCCGAGCAGCGGCGCCAGCTTCAATTCGACCTGCGTGGTGAAGCCGAGCGTGCCTTCCGAGCCGATCAGGATATGCGCGAGATTGAGATCGTTGCGGCCCGGGAGGAACGCATCGAGATTATAGCCGCCGACCCGGCGCTGTACTTTCGGGAAGCGCGCTTCGATTTCGCCGGCTTCACGCGCGCCCAGCGCCAGCAGATCGGAGGCGAGCGTGTGCATCGGCGACGACGATGGAAACTCCGCGAGGCTCGGCGAAGCCGGGCCGAAAACCTGCACCCGTCCATCGGCCATGATCGCGTTGACCGAAATCACGTTCTCGCGCGTATTGCCGTAACGCATCGACCGCGCGCCACAGGAGTTATTGCCGGTCATCCCGCCGATGGTGGCGCGCGATGCCGTCGAGATATCGACCGGAAACCACAGGCCATGCGGTTTCAGCGCGCGGTTGAGATCGTCCAGCACGATGCCCGGCTCGACTACGCAGCGGCGGTTCTCGACATCGAGCGATACAATGCGATTGAGATATTTCGAGCAGTCGATCACCAGCGACGCATTCACCGTCTGCCCGCATTGCGAGGTGCCGCCGCCGCGCGGCAGGACCGAGACGCCCTCCTCGCGCGCAATCGCGATCGCCCGTGCCGCATCGTCGACCGTACGAGGCGCCACCATGCCGAGCGGCATGATCTGATAATGGGACGCGTCGGTGGCATAACGCCCGCGGGTGAAGCGATCGAACCCGACATCGCCCGCGACCTCGGCTCTCAGGCGCCGTTCCAGACCCGGCCGCAAAGTGTCAGCCAAACGTGACTCCCTCCCGCTCGTCGACCATCCGCCCACGGCCTGGTTGCGGTCGATACGGCTCTGCTATCGGGCCATTTTGCTATCCGGCCATGCCGCCTTTGGGCTTGACCGGACCTTGGCATTCGGTGTTCATCCCGGCAAGTTCGGGCCGCTGCATGCGGCCGTTTTGCCCTATGGGCAAGCCCTTGATCACCGGAGCTTTTCGACGATGGCCCAGAATTCCTCGCGCGCCGCCGGGCGCCATTTCCTGCAGATCCCCGGGCCGACCCCGGTGCCGGACCGCGTGTTGCGCGCCATCGACCGGCCGGTGATCGACCATCGCGGTCCGGAATTCGCCAAGATGGCGAAGACCGCGCTGGAGGGCATCAAGACCATATTCAAGACCGCCAACCCGGTAATCATCTACACCGCAACCGGCACCGGCGCCTGGGAAGGCGCGCTGGTCAACACCCTGTCGCCCGGCGACAAGGTGCTGATGGTCGAGACCGGCCAGTTCGCCACGCTGTGGAAGAAGATGGCCGACAAGTTCGGCATCAAGACCGAGTTCATCAAGACCGACTGGCGCACCGGCGCCGACCCGGCCGAGATCGAGGCGCATCTGCGCAAGGATACCAACAAGGAGATCAAGGCGGTCTGTGTCGTTCACAACGAGACTTCGACCGGCTGCTCGACCTCGATCCCGGCGGTCCGCAAGGCGATCGACGCCGCCGGCCATCCTGCACTCCTGATGGTGGACACCATCTCCTCGCTCGCCTCGACCGATTACCGGCATGACGAATGGGGCGTCGACGTCGCGGTCGGCGGCGCCCAGAAGGGTCTGATGATGCCGCCCGGCATGTCGTTCAACGCCCTCAGCCCGAAGGCGCTCGAAGCCTACAAGACCTCGAAGCTGCCCAAGTCGTTCTTCGACTGGGAAGACATGATCAACATGAACAAGGTCGGCTTCTTCCCCTACACGCCGGCAACGCTGATGCTGAGCGGTCTCGTCGAAGGCATCGCGATGCTGCACGAGGAAGGCCTCGACAACGTGTTCGCGCGCCACGATCGTCTGGGCGAAGCCGTGCGCCGGGCCGTCACCCATTGGGGCCTCGAAATCCTCTGCAAGGACCCGAAGCATTATTCGTCGACGGTCACGGCGATCCTGTTGCCCGAGGGTCATAACGCCGACGCCTTCCGCACGCTTGCGCTGGAGCACTTCAATATCTCCTATGGCGCGAGCTTCGGTCCTTACGCGGGCAAGTATTTCCGCATCGGCCATCTCGGCGACACCAACGACGCCACCATCATCGGCGCGCTGGCAGCGACCGAAATGGCACTGTCACTTGCCGGCGTGCCGCACAAGAAGGGCGGCGTGCAGGTGGCGATGGATTACCTGATCACTGCGCATTCCACGCCAGCACGGCAGGCGGCGGAGTAAGCGCGCGTCGTCAAAAGAATGTTCAAATGGCCGGGCCTGCCCCGGCCATTTTTTTATGTGGTGGGCCGTTGATCCAACGGCTCTCCGAAGCTCAGCAAATACCCATCAGGATCGCGGATGGCGAACTCCACCGATCCGTAGGGCATTTCTTCCGGCCCCCATTCCGCGGTCACGCGGTCCTTGATACCGCTCCAGAGCGCGGACAGATCGTCGACGTGAATGTATTGGGTGGCGGTGGCATGCGGATCGCCAAGGTGCGCGTTCTGCATGAACATCAAAGCGACACCGTCGCGTTCCAGACGGCACCAGCCGTCCTCCCGGCCCGTGCAGCGAAAGCCAAGCACAGATTCATACCAGCCGATGCTACGCTGCAGATCGGCGCTCTGCAGCATTGGTGTGAGCGACTGCAGGCGCATCATTCCGTCCTTCTTGTCACAAGCAGGACGGCCAGCATAGCGCGAAGAAGCGGCGTCGCTAATACGTCTCGACGTGGTAGCGGCCCTGCGCGCGCATCGCGGAGCGCAATTCAGCCCAGTCCATGCCGGAGCCGCGGCAGATATCGGCCAGCGCCTCGTCGACGCCGGTCTCCATGCCCTTCAGGCCGCAGATATAGATGTGCGTCTTGTCGTGCTTCAGAAACACCGACACCTCGTCGGGCGTCGCGCGCATGCGATCCTGCACATAGGTCTTCGGCTCCCCGGGCACGCGCGAATACGCAAAGAACTTGCGCAGCAGCCCGTCCGGCACTTTCTGCAGCGGCCCGAAATACGGCAATTCCTCCGGCCGCCGCGCGCCGAAGAAAATCATCATGCGGCCGGGCGCGTCGCGCATGGTGCGGCGGCGGCGTTCGGTGAAGCCGCGGAATGGCGCAGAACCCGTGCCGGTGCAGATCATGATGATGTTGGCGG
>CAZXJZ010000339.1:0-4466 GCA_964641065.1 uncultured Hyphomicrobiales bacterium
TGAAGACCACCGCGAGCCCGTCGCCGATGTCGATCACGCCGGCATTCTCGCCCGGTCCCTGGATCACCCATGGCGCCTTGGTGGGCAGCCCGCGCAGATGCACCTTGGACGACTTGTACGAGCAATGCTCGTTCCACATCGCCGAAAAGATGCCGAGTTCGGTCAGCGTCGGCTCGCGGCCGATCAGGTCGAGGACCCGCTGGTACTCGTCGGGCTTGAGACCGTGTTCGGCGACGAGTTCGGGGGTGATGCGAATGGTATTCGGGATCACGGGAGCTCAGGCTGTCAGGGGGCGGGCCAAGGACGATGCCGGATGCCGGCAACACGGCAATCCCATACAGGGGCAGGATACGGAACGCCACCGCCGCCGGTGCCGAGGGTCCACAGTAAATACCACGACAAAGTTGTGGAAAGTGCCGGAATCAGCGAGGTTGGAACTCCGCTGCGGACTCTGAAAGACTAGCCCCATGCAGGCTTTCCACAATTCGATTTCGGCGCGCGTGGTCGCGACCGTCATGGGCCTTGGTCTGGTTGCGGCCGCCCTGGTGGGCGCCGCCATCCTGTCGATGGACGGCCTGCGCTCCCGGACCGAGCTCCTGCAAAAGGCGGCCCTGAAAGCGGTCTACGCAGAGCGCGTCAACCGGCTCGTCGCCATGGTGGTGATGGATTCGCGCGGGATCTACGCCGCCCGCGATCCGGCCGAAATCCGGTATTTCGCCGACGGGCTGATCCGCCATCTCGACCAGATCGACCATACGATGACGCAATGGCGCGCGATCGCGACCCCGGAGCGTCGTCAGCAAATCGAAGCGTTGGCCGACAGCCTGAAGACCTTTTCCGATCTTCGCCGCAACCTCGTCGCTACCGCCTTTGAAAAGGGTCCGGACGCGGCCCGTGAGGTCGGCGAAGCCAATCGCAACGATCGTCAGCAACTGAACGCTCATCTTCAGACAATCGGCGACCTTTACGGCGAGGATGATGTCCGCCGGGTGATGAGCGAGATTGCCGACTACCAGCGTAGCGCGATCACGCTACTGTTCCTGATCGGCGGGCTCGGGCTGATCGCGGCGTTGATTGCAGCCTGGGTGGTCGCCTCCCGCAGCATCCTGCGGCCGCTCTCCGCGCTCAGGACAAGCGTGGACCGGATGGCCCAAGGCGATCTGGAACGGCCGATCAGCGAAACCGCGCGCGGCGACGAAATCGGCTCGATCGCCCGCTCGACCGAGAATTTCCGGCATAGCCTGAACCAGATGCGCGCGATCCAGGAACGCGAGCATCACAACGACCTGCAGCGCATCGCGCGCGCGGAGCGCGTCCAGCGTGCGACCGGACGGTTCGAACAGGCGATCCGCGATTGCATCGCCAACCTGCATCGCTCGATCGCACAGGTGGTGGAGGTGGCGGATGCACTCCGGGCGCTCGCCGCCACCTCGACCCGGGAATCTCAAATCCTGGCTGGCTCCGCGAATGTCGCTGCGGCCAATGCACAATCGATCGCGACGGCAACAGAACAATTGCAGGCGACCGCGTCCGCCATCTTTCAGCAAACCGCGCGCTCATCGGCGACCGCGGCCGCGGCCGCACGCAACGCCGAGACCGCCTCTCACACCGTGGATCAGCTGGATGGCGCGGTCACCAAGATCGGCGAGGTGGTGGCGCTGATCAACGCCATCGCCGAACAGACCAATCTGCTGGCGTTGAACGCCACCATCGAATCCGCACGCGCCGGCGACGCCGGGCGCGGTTTCAGCGTGGTGGCGAGCGAAGTGAAAACGCTGGCGCAGCAAACCTCGACCGCTACCGGCGACATCCAGCGGCAGATCGCGACCGTGCAGAGCGCCGCGCGTGACGCGGTCGGCGTCATCCAGACATTCGATGCGGCGATCGCGGACCTTAACCAGGCGGTCGGCGCGATCACCGAAGCGGTGCGCCAGCAGAACGCCGCGACCCACGAAATCAGCGGCGGCGTCACCGTCTCGGCGCAGAACGTGGAGGCGCTCTCACGCGGGGTGACCGGCATCAACGACGGCATCAGGCGCACCCACGAGGCGAGCCAATCGGCATCCAACGTCGTCGGATCGCTGAAGGATCAGGCGGTGCGGCTGGAGCAGGAGGTGAGCACGCTCCTGAAAGAGATCAACGCCGCCTGACCGCGGGACGCCTGTCTGAGATCGAGCGCGGATGCGTGACGGACCGGGAAGTCACGTCGGCTGCGGGCGCGATATTCCGAAAATGCGGTCCCACAAGGTGCCGCCAAGGCGACGACGGCCGACATAGAAATAGACAACAATGATGGCGAACAGCACCAGCGCCGGCCAGCCGGACAGTTGAAAGCCCTCGGACGTTGTGTTGCCGGTCAACGCGCCGATGACATAGCCGCCGACCAGAAACACTGTCAGAAAATCCAGAATAGAGGCGACGACCCGTTTCCAGATGGCGGCCGGTCTGGGGCCTTGCGTTACCGGGGCTGTGTCGGTCATTCGCGCTCCCTCGCCTGCGCCGCAACCTCACGTCACCCTGTCTACTCGCAGCGGCTCACGCCGCCTGGTCAGATCGCGGCTTTCACGCCGCGTGGCGAAACTGGTCCACGAGGCCTGCAAACAGGCCGCGGCCGTCGGTGCAGCCGATGATGCTTTCGACGTGGTTTTCCGGATGCGGCATCATGCCGGCGACATTGCCGCCCTCGTTGAGAATGCCGGCAATGGCATTGATTGCACCGTTGATGTTCGCCCGCGGGTCAAGTGAACCATCCGGCGCGCAATATCGGAACAGCACCCGCCCCTCGTCCTCGATCCGCTGAACAGTCTGCGCATCGGCGATCCAGTTGCCTTCGCCATGCGCGACCGGGACGCGGATCACCTGCCCCGCATTGTAACCGCGGGTGAACGGCGTATCCGACCGCTCGACCTTGAGATGCACGTCGCGGCAAATGAATTTCAGTTGCGCGTTGCGCATCAGGACGCCGGGCAGGAGGCCGGACTCGCACAGAATCTGGAAGCCGTTGCAGACGCCGAGCACCAGCCCGCCCTTCGCCGCGAAGGCGCGTACGGCATCCATGATCGGCGCCCGCGCCGCGATCGCCCCGCAGCGCAGGTAATCGCCGTAGGAAAAGCCGCCCGGCACCACCACCAGATCGGTGCCCGCTGGCAGCTCAGTCTCGGCGTGCCAGACCATCGCCGGCTCGACGCCGGAGACGAGTTTCAGCGTGCGCGCCATGTCGCGCTCGCGATTGATTCCGGGAAAGACGAGGACGGCGGATTTCATGGCGCTGATATCGGTTCAGAGGACCTCGATGCGATAATTCTCGATCACCGTATTCGCCAGGAGCTTGTCCGCCGCATTTTTCAGCGCGGCTTCGGCCGCAGCCTTGTCGGCGCCCTCGAGTTCGATATCGAACACCTTGCCCTGACGGACGCTGGCGATCCCGGCCACGCCCAGCGATTTCAAGGCTCCCTCGATCGCCTTGCCCTGAGGATCTAAGATGCCCGATTTCAAGGTGACGGTGACGCGCGCTTTCATGAGGACAATCGCAGATTCGGGGCCGGATGAGGTTTCGACCTAGCACCCTTCGCGGTCCCCCTCAATGCGCCTATACCGCCGTCACAGCCCGATATAGGCGAGCCAGCGCAGCCAAAACGGGTCCGGCGCAGGCTTGAAGCCGCCTATCAATGCGTCGAAATGGGGACGCCATGTCGCGAGCTGGTCCTCCGGGACATGGCAGACGATGGCAATCGAATGGCTGCGCGCGCCCGTGGAAAACGACAGGAAACGGGTCACCCGGCCGTTGAACGAGACCCGGTATTCGGACTCGTAGAACGGGTGGCCGTTGCGGGTC
This sequence comes from uncultured Hyphomicrobiales bacterium, assembly GCA_964641065.1. Taxonomy (GTDB): domain Bacteria; phylum Pseudomonadota; class Alphaproteobacteria; order Rhizobiales; family Xanthobacteraceae; genus Pseudorhodoplanes. The sequence continues at coordinate 3,836 of CAZXJZ010000339.1, forward strand.
TGGGCAAGCGTATAAGGCTTCACCACCTCCGGCGGGACATCCGCGGCATCGCTTGCGGCGCCTGATTGCGCGCGCTCCTTCTCGCTGGAAGCCTTCTCCGCAGCCAGGCCCTCAATAACCGCACGCGCGGTGTCCTTGGCGTCGAATCCCGATATCAGGCGGCGGACCGACGCCACCGGCACCCAGATCCTGCTGCCGGAACATGCGGCGACCACACCGCGGCAGGCTTCGGGTCGGCACGCGACCGAGAAATCGCCGTCCCCGTCTCCGGTAATGCTCCAGAGAGCCTCGTCATAGGGCAGCGTGAATGTGCCCACCGAATCTGCGTATTCCGCACCGAATGCGAATGTGCGTCCGAGCAGAATGATCGCAGCAACACATCCGCCCGTCAGCATGCGCCTGACATGGAAACGGGAGCCGACGGCTCCCGTTTCAATCCGGTCGTAGCGCGACATGCCTCAGCCCTTGACGAGGACCGGACCCGTGCCGCGCGGCGGCTCGCCCTCATTCATGATGCCGAGACGCTTGGCGACCTCGGTATAGGCCTCCAGCAGCCCGCCGAGATCGCGGCGAAAGCGGTCCTTGTCGAGCTTCTCGTTCGACTTGATGTCCCACAGCCGGCACGAGTCCG
>CAZXJZ010000340.1:0-4455 GCA_964641065.1 uncultured Hyphomicrobiales bacterium
GCCGCGCGAAGCAATAGACGCAGCCATGCTCGCAGCCGCGATAGGGATTGATCGAGCGATCGAACGCGATGTCCGGCGAGTCGTTGCGGGTGATGACCTTGCGGGTGGCATCGACCTGCACGCTGGTCTTGAACGGCGGCAATTCGTCGAGGCTCTGCCAGCCGTCGTCGAAGGCGATGCGGGCAAGTGTCTCGTAGCGGCCGGAGGCGTTGGAAAGAGTACCGCGGCCGCGGCGGCGTTGTCTGTCGACGCCGACGCCGAGGAGCCCGGACTGGTCGGAAGAACCGTCCTGGGATTTCCTCGCAAAGTCACCCGCAGGCGCGGAGGGCACGGGCGCCGGCGGGTGTCTCAGGGCTGCGGATGGTCTTGCCATAGCCGATATCTAGTCCCGTTGCTCGAACAAAACAAGAACATTATGGAAGTTGATCGGGGTCGCTGAATATTGTGGCATTGGGTTTTTCGTGCCCCACGATATGGGTTCTTTGAAACACTTGCGGGCCAACCGGAGTTCCAACGTCCCGTTCCATGCTGAGCGTGATCATCCCCACCGACGAATCGGAACGTATCCTGGTACGGACGCTGGCCTGTCTGGTGCCCGGCGCCACCGCGGGTCTGATTCGAGACGTGATCCTTGCCGATGCGGGTTCCCGCGATGAAACGGCCAAGGTCGGCGATGTCGCCGGTTGCCGGTTCCTCTCTCTGCCGGGGCCGCTTGGACCGCGGCTCGACAAGGCGGCGGACCAGGCCCGCAGCGAATGGCTGATGTTCGTGCCGCCCGGGGCGGTCCTTGAATCGGGCTGGGTTGCGGATGTGCAGCAATTCATCGAGCGCGCCCCCACGGATATTGCCGCGACCTTTGGCTTGGCCGCCCGCCCGCATGGGCAGGATTCGTTGCTGACCGGCATGCTCGCGCTTTGGCGCGCCCGCCGGACGAGCCTCGCGCCGGGCCGCGGGTTGATCATCAGCAAAACATTCTATCGGGAGGTCGGAGGCTACAGGGACGTGCCGGACACCGAGGCGGACCTGTTGCGCCGGATCGGCAAACGCCGCCTTGCGGTATTGCGCACCGGCCTGATCCAGAGCGAGCTCTGACCGATACTTGACTCAGTCAATTAATTGCTTGACGGTGTCAACGATCGGAGGATCGATGTCCCTCATGCCCGAGTCCGGATTCGAACAGCGTGTCGGCGCGGTCCGCCGCTTCGCGCGCTTTTACACCCGGCGGATCGGGCTGCTGGACGAGGGGCTGCTGGACAGTCCGTTCTCGCTGTCGCAGGCGCGGGTGCTGTACGAACTGGCCCAGCAGCGTGAAGCCACCGCGACCGCGCTGGCCTCGGCGCTGGATATCGATCACGGCTATCTCAGCCGCATCCTGCGCGGCTTTGAAGAGCGCGACCTGATCGTCCGCCGCCGCGACAAAAGCGATGGCCGGCAGGTCGTCATTTCGCTGACCACCAAGGGGCACAAGGCCTTCGCATCGCTCGATCATCGCTCGCAGCGCGAGACCGGCGGCCTTCTCAAGCACCTCGACGACGCCGAACAGGTGCGCGTCGTGACGGCGATGGACACGATCGAGCGGCTGATCGGACGCGACGCAGCACCGGAGCGGCGGGTTACGTTGCGGTCGCACCAGCCCGGCGACATGGGCTGGGTGGTGGCGCGTCACGGCGCGCTCTATGCAGCCGAATACGGCTGGAGCAGCCATATCGAGGCGATCACCGCGGAGATCGTCAGTGGCTTTCTGAAGACCAGCGATCCCGCGCGCGAGCGATGCTGGATCGCGGAGATGGACGGCGAGCCGGTCGGTTCGATCTTCCTGGTCCGCGACAGCGACGAGGTCGCGCGCATCCGGCTCCTGATCGTCGATCCGAAGGGACGCGGGCTCGGAATCGGCCGCATGCTGGTGGAGGCCAGCATCGCCTTCGCGCGCGAGGCGGGCTATCGCAAGATTACGCTATGGACGCATGCGGTGCTTACCGCCGCGCGCGTGATCTACCAGAAGCAGGGCTTCCGGTTGATCGAGCAATGGGTGCACGACGATTTCGGCAAGCCCGAGCCGAGCGAGACCTGGGAACTGACGCTCTAGGCTGTCGTTGCGGTTTTTAGACTTTCGTTGCGGCTTTCGTAGCGCATGGCACCCCCGCGGCCGATTTCACGCGCTGTTGACCTTTGCTTGACATGCGGATGCGCCATGTTGAGGCATCCAGCAATCGGACGGACAACATGAATATCGATCTGAGTGGAAAGCATGCGGTCGTCACCGGCTCGACCGGGGGCATCGGCTTTGCCATTGCGAAGGGATTAGCGGCATCCGGTGCATCGGTCGTGATCAACGGCCGGACGGAAGACAGGGTGCAGCAGGCGGTTGCGTTGCTTAGGAAAGAGCTGCCATCCGCGAAGGTCGAGGGCATTGCGGCGGATCTCGCGAACGCGGAGGGCGTTGCAGCCTTCGTCAAGCGCGTGCCGGCGGCGGATATCCTGGTCAACAATCTCGGGATTTTCGAGCCGAAGCCGTTCGAAGATATCCCGGACGCGGACTGGTTGCGCTTCTTCGAAACCAATGTGATGAGCGGCATCCGCATGTCGCGCGCCTATATCCCCGGCATGAAGGCCAAGGACTGGGGCCGCATCGTCTTCATCTCTTCGGAATCCGGCCTCAACATCCCGCTCGAGATGATCCATTACGGCATGACCAAGACAGCACAGATCGCGGTCGCACGCGGCCTTGCGGAATCGCTTGCCGGCACAGGCGTCACCGTCAATTCGGTGCTGCCCGGCCCGACGCGATCCGAAGGTGTGGTCGATTTCTTCGGCAAGATGGCGAAGGAGCAGGGCGTGTCTCACGCGCAGATGGAACAGGACTTCATCGCGCAGCATCGCCCGACCTCGATCATCCGCAGGCTCGCGACAGTGGATGAGGTCGCCAATATGGTTGTCTATGCGTGCTCGAAGGAAGCGTCGGCGACAACCGGTGCGGCGTTGCGGGTCGAGGGCGGATTGTTGCGCGGGATCGGTTAGACCGTCGCGCCCTGTGCCTTCGCGCGGCGCAGGTGCTCATCCAGCCGCGGCATGATCTCGACGAAGTTGCACGGCCGGTAGCGGTAATCGAGCTGGTGCGCGAGGATGCCGTCCCAGCCATCCTTGCAGGCGCCGGGCGAGCCCGGCAGGCAGAAGATGTAAGTCGCACCGGCAACGCCCGCGGTCGCGCGGGTCTGGATCGCGGAGGTGCCGATCTTGGCGTGGCTGACCATCAGGAACAGGGTCGCAAAGCCGTCCATCCGCTTCTCGAACAGCGGCTCGAGCGCTTCCGGCGTGACGTCGCGGCCGGTGAAGCCGGTGCCGCCGGTGGTGATCAAGACATCGACGCCCGGATCGGCAATCCAGGCTTTGACCTGGGCACGGATCTTCTCGACATCGTCGGTGACGATCGCGCGCGCAGCAAGTTTATGCCCCGCGGCTTCGAGCCGCTCGACCAGCGTCGCGCCGGACTTGTCATCGGCCATCTCGCGGGTGTCGGAGACCGTCAGGACCGCAATGTTGAGCGGGATGAAATTTCGCGATTCGTCGATGCCGGGCATTATGATTACAGCTGCGCAGCGCGGAACGTATCGCAATCCGCGACACGACCCGACTCAAGCCCGCGCTTGAACCAGCGCACGCGCTGCTCGGCCGAGCCGTGGGTGAACGAATCCGGCACCACGCGGCCGGTCGACTGCTTCTGCAGCCGATCGTCGCCGATCGCCGACGCGATCCCAATCGCGCCCTCGATGTCGCCCGGATCGATGAAGTCCTTCTTTCGCCGCGCATGATTGGCCCAGACGCCGCCCAGGCAATCGGCCTGCAATTCAACGCGGACCTGGATGTTGTTGGCGCGCGCCTTGCTGCCGGCGGCCTGCTGCATCTGCTGGGCGCGCGGCAGAATGCCGAGCAAATTCTGCACGTGATGCCCGACCTCGTGCGCGATCACGTAAGCCTGCGCGAACTCGCATTGCTTGCCTTTGCAGGCGCGGAATTTCTGCTCCATCTCGCGGAAGAATGATGTGTCGAGGAAGATGCGCTTGTCCGGTGGGCAATAGAACGGCCCCATCGCCGATTGCGCCATGCCGCAGGCACCGCCGCTGGTCGCACCCGAAAACAACCGCAGCCGCGGTGCGCGATAGGTCTGGCCGTTGGCGCGGAAGATGTCGCCCCACACGTCCTCGGTGGAGCCGACCACGGCGGCGACAAAATCGCCCTGGTAATCGGCTGGCGCGCCCTTCTTTGCCGGCGGCGCCTGACGCTGGGTCTGTTGCTGGGCCGGGCCCTGAATGATTTCAGCGCCGCCGATCAGGATGCGCGGGTCGATGCCGAGAAACCAGCCGATTAGGCCGAGCACGATGATGGTGCCGATGCCGAGCCCGCCGCCGCCCCCCGGGATCGGGAAGCCGCCGCCGCCGCCATATCCGCCGCCCTGGC
>CAZXJZ010000341.1:0-4443 GCA_964641065.1 uncultured Hyphomicrobiales bacterium
TTGACCGAGCCCTGCCAGCCGCCGAGCACGATCACCATCACCGGAAACAGGAAGGCGAAGCCGAGCGCGAAGGGCATCGCGATTTTTTCAAACTTCGCGCGGCGCTCGGCGGATTTCAGGCTCGCGGCGTCGGTGCGCATCGCGGCGCGCCGGAGGGCCAGCGGATGCACCACGAGCGACATCAGCAGGCTGATCGCGACCACGAATGCGACCATCGCTGCGAGCAGGACCGGACGCGGATTGAGGACCAGCTCGTTGCGGATGTTGACGGTGGTCTGCAGCCCGATCAGCGGCAACAGGATGCCGAACGCGATCAGTCCGGCAATCGCCGCATCGCGGAGCGCGCGCGGGACGTCGACGCGCGCTTGAACCGGTTCAGCCATGTCAGACCTTTTCGACCTCGGGCCGGCCGAGCAGGCCCTGCGGCATGAAGATCAGCACGACGGCCAGGATCGAGAAGGCGGCGACGTCCTTGTAGTCGATCGAGAAATAGGCCGACCAGAAGGTCTCGATCAGCCCGATCAGGAGGCCTCCGATCACCGCGCCCGGCAGCGAGCCGATGCCGCCCAGCACCGCGGCGGTGAACGCCTTGATGCCGGGCACGAAGCCGTCGGCAAAGCTGACCACGCCGTAATACATCAGGTACATGGTGCCCGCGACCGCGGCGAGCGCGGCGCCGATCACGAAGGTGATCGAGATGGTGCGATCGACATCGACGCCGAGCAGCGCGGCCATTTTGGGATCCTGCTCGGTGGCGCGCTGCGCTCGTCCGAGCGAGGTCTTCGCCACCAGATACCAGAACGCGGTGAGCAGCAATGCCGTCACGCCCCAGATGATCAATTGCCGGTAGGAGAGTGTGACGGTGTAATTGCCGCGATCCATCAGCACGAACACGTCGGTCACCATCGGCGGGATCGACTTGTTGCGCGGGCCCTGCGCGACCTGCACGAAATTCATCAGGAAGATCGACATGCCGATCGCCGAGATCAGCGGCGCCAGCCGGAACGAGCCGCGCAACGGCCGGTAGGCGACGCGCTCGATCGCCCAGCTCAGGAGCGAGGTGATCAGCATCGCCACGATCAGGACGATGAATAGCGTGAGGAAGATCGACGAGATGCCGAGGATGGTGGACAGCACCAGCACGGTGATCAGCGCGACGAAGGCCGACACCATGAAGACGTCGCCATGCGCGAAATTCACCATGCCGATGATGCCGAACACCATCGTGTAGCCGATCGCGATCAGCCCGTAGATTGATCCAAGCGTGATGCCATTGATCAGTTGCTGGACGAAAACTTCCATGTCGACGCGCCCTTCCCCCAGAGTGTCGCACCCGGCCCGTCGATCGGGGTCCCTGCCAGACACCCGAATGACTTTGAAAGTCTTAGCAGTGGGGTTGCTGGGCGGCAACGCGACGCACGGGCGCGCGCCGAGCAGGCGCGCCGAACCGGGCGGGCGAGGGACGCGGCTGCCATGCGATTGTGTCGGAACCGCAGGATTTGCGGCGGTTCGTCGTCAAACCTTCGTGTGGGGTGGCACGGAACGTCCGTGATCGGGGCGGCGTTGGATTGGCAGGGCAGGGGTCAAACCAGGAGCTTACAAAATGTCCAACGAACGCAATCAGGGCCAGCAGCAGCAGAACAACCCGAATCAGGGTGGCCAGCAGGGCGGTCAGGGCGGGCAGCACAAGCCCGGTCAGCAGACCCAGAATCCGGGCCAGGGTGGTCAGCAGGGCGGCCAGCAGAAGCCCGGTCAGCAGCCGCAGCGCTAACCCGGTTCGCTGCATCGCAACAAACTCTGCGAGCGAGAGGCCTCACTTCGGTGGGGCTTTTCGTCGTGTGTTCATATAACGCGAGACCCGCCAGCAGACGCGCCGGAAGAGGTTGGCCCTCAACTTCAACGGGTCTAATCTTGAGCCATGAGCGCCGGGCTCCCCCTGTTTCATCTGTATGGCGATCCGCCTGACGATCAGGCGTTCGACTTTATGCATGTCGAAACCATCGTGTCGCGCTCGTCGCTGCATGACTGGCTGATCCGCGCGCATCGTCATCGCAACCTGTTCCAGATTCTGCTGGTCGAACGCGGCGGCGGCGAGATGACCTTCGAAGCCTCGATCAAGCCGTTCACCGCGCCCTGCGCGATCATCGTTGCGCCGAACGTTGCGCATGGTTTTCGTTTCCATGCGAACGTGACCGACGGCTTCGTGATGAGTTTCAGCGAGGATGTCGCCTCCATGCTCGGGCAACGGTCCGGCGAGACGATCGCGCAGCTCAAGGCATTGGCGGCGGAGCCGATCGTGAATCTCAACAACGCGCGCGACAACCGGCTGTCGCAATTGTGCGAAGACCTGCATCAGGAAAGCTTTCTGGCGCGCGACGGATACCGGCTGGCAATGCGCGCGCTGCTTGCATTGATTGCAATCGAAATCGGACGGCAATCGGCAAGCCGCGCCCGCTCCGGTGCGGTCACGCTGGTGCCCGCCGATACCACAGTGGATACGCTGAAGCGGCTGGTGGAGGACAATTTCCGGAAAGAGCGCCAGATCGGCTTCTATTCATCGGCGCTGGCGATGACCGCCGATCGCCTGAACGATCACGTCAAGCGCGCCGCCGGCGTCACCGCCGGCCATCTGATCCGCCAGCGGGTGCTGACCGAGGCGAAGCGGGAGCTGGTTTTTACCGGCCGGCCGATCCACGAAATCGCCTACGAACTCGGCTTTGCCGATCCGTCGCATTTCGCCCGCTTCTTCCGCAAGCAGACCGGCATGAGCCCGCAGGATTTCCGCGCCCAGCAATTGGGCTGATGCTCGGTGCCTGCCGCCGCATTAAGGTAAACAAACGGTTGCAATTGAAGACGCCGTCGTAAACGGCTGACGTCATCCGTCAGGTCACAAGCCTCCCGTTCGAACAGGGGGCGGGAGATGCGGATGCGGTGGCTTCCCACAGCCATTCCGATATTGATCGCCGTCATCGCAATTGATTTTGCGATGGTGTTCGGGTTCGAGGCGTGGCGGATTTTCACGTCCCCGGTTTACGGGCTGGACAAGCCTGCCTTTGCCAGCCTGGTCTACGGGATCGGCCGGCTTGCCGACATGAAGGCGCAGGGCCTGGTCAAACTCGCAGCATTTTTCGGTGCGGTCTATCTGACGACGTCGCTTGTTTTCGTGCTGCATATCGGCAGCCGGATCGGGGCGCTACGCAGCGGCCGGATTTCGCACGACCTGCTGGACGCCGGCCTCATCCTCGCGGTGATGTCCACGCTCGTTGCGGCGACGCCCGCGATCCTCGGCGGCGCCACCGACATTCTGGTTCAGGAGCGGTTGCCGCTCTGGCTGGTCGGACTTGCGGCGACGTTGTCGATGATCGAGCGGCTGCCGGAGGGCGATGCGCCACTGCCGGCCTTTGTCGAGCGGATGGCCTCGCGGCTTCACGCGCGCCAGAGCCGGGCGGACGCGCAGGCCGTCTCGCCGATCGCGCGGGACGACGCCTCATAGGCTCAAAGGGAGCGCCTGCTCCAGCGGCGCGAGCCGATCAGCCCTTTGCAATCTCCGCGATCACCTCGCCCGCTTCCTTGAAGGCGTGGTTCGCCGCCGGCACGCCGCAATAGATTGCCTGCTGGATGATGATCTCCTTGATGTCGTCCGGCGTAAACCCGCCTTCGACCAGGGCGGCGCGCACATGCATGCGAAACTCCGCCCATTTGTCGAGCGCGAGCATGGTGCCGATTACCAGCACGCGACGAGTGCGCTCGTCGTAATGCGGCCTCGTCCAGACCTCGCCCCAGGCGTAGCGGGTGATGAACTCCTGAAATTCGGAATTGAACGGTGTCTTGCCGGCACTGGCCTTGTCGACCCACGCATTGCCAAGCACCTCGCGCCGGCGCGCCATGCCTGTGTCGTAGCGGTCCTGTTCGTCCATGGCTGCGCTCTCTATTTCGAACCGAGGAAGTCGAGCACGGTCTTCGCATAGACGTCCGGTACTTCGACATTGGCGATATGGGCCGCGTCGACGATCGCGAGTTTTGACCCCGGAATGCGGTCGCGGATGAATTCGGCCGCCGCGACATTGGTGGCGGGGTCCTTGGCACCGGCGATGATCAGCGTCGGCACCTTGATATCCTTCAGTAACTCGCGGTGATCCATGTCGCGCACGGCTGCGCAGCAGCCCAGATAGCCCTCGATCGGGGTCGCAATCATCATTTCTTTCATGCGCGCGGTCGTGTCCGGATGCGCGGCCTGGAAATCCTTTGTCAGCCAGGCGTTGATCACCATGTCGGAAATCGCCGCGACCGAACCGGCCTTGCCGGCCGCCTCCATGCGGGTATGCCACATGGTCTTGTCGGCGTAATGCGACGAGGTGTTGGACAGGATCAGCTTGTTGAAGCGGTGTCCGGCATTGGCGCCGAGCCACATGCCTTCCATGCCGCCCATCGACAGGCCGAGCC
>CAZXJZ010000342.1:0-4425 GCA_964641065.1 uncultured Hyphomicrobiales bacterium
CGCTGCGATGAAGAAGGCCGTGCTTATCGCAGGGCCGACCGCCAGCGGCAAGTCGCACGACCGGTTTGCTTACTTTGCGACAATGACCTGACAGGTGCCTGGTGTCGCTGCAGCGATGCCGGCGAGCAGATCCGGAACAAGTGGCAGCAGATCGGCCAGCCGGCTGGAACGTCCGCGCAATACCAGAACGCAAATCTGAAGTTGAGCGATTGTCGTTTGATACGGCAGTTTGCCATCTACCGTGACAAAAGCATCGAAGCGGCCGGCCGCCAATCTCAACAATTCCCCGTTCTTGACGCCGCTCCATCTCATCTGATGGACCGTCGCCACATCGTGACCTGCGATTTCACGGGCAAGCCGCCGGTCGACACACTCGTCGAGCAAAATCCTCAAGAGGCGGCTTCGACCATTCGGTCCTTTGCCTCTTCAAGCAGGGCAATGACCTGGCCACGCGATACAGAGGGGAAGCCATTCAGAAAATCGTCGATGGATTCTCCCGCTTCGAGATAGTCAAACAGGGATTGTACCGGGACCCTCGTTCCGCGAAAAACCGGGGTCCCGCTCATGATATCCGGATTGCAAGTCACAACCGATTGCTTCATGGGCGTAGTCTAATCCGGATTGCCACCAGCCATCAATCATCAGTCATGCAGCGCCACATCATCCTGATCGCAGGGCCGACCGCCAGCGGCAAGTCGGCGCTGGCGCTGGCGCTCGCCGAACGCTTCGGCGGCGCGATCATCAACGCGGATTCCATGCAGGTCTATCGCGACCTGCGGGTGCTGACGGCGCGGCCGAGTATCGAGGAGGAGGCGCGCGCTCCGCATCACCTGTTCGGGCATGTCGATGCGGCGGTGAATTATTCGGCCGGCCAATATGTCGCCGATGCGTCCCGTGTCGTGGCGGAGCTTCCGGCGGACCGGCTTCAAATCTTTGTCGGCGGCACCGGGCTTTATTTCAAGGCGCTGACCAGCGGGCTTGCCGCGATCCCGCCGATCGATCCGGCGATCCGCAACGCCTGGCGCGATCGGCTCGCGCGCGAAGGCGTCGAGGCCTTGCATGCCGAACTCACTGTCCGCGATCCCGTTGCGGCGGCCCGGATCATGGTGCGCGACCGCTCGCGCATCCTGCGGGCGCTGGAAGTCCTCGATGCCACCGGGCGGCCGATCGCGGATTGGCACCGCGAGGGCATGCCGCCGGTCATCGACGCGGACAGGACGATCCGGATTTTCCTCCACCCGGCACGCGATTCTTTGATTGCGCGGATCGAGACGCGTTTCGCAACGATGCTGCAGGCTGGTGCGCTCGACGAAGTGCGCGGGCTTGCGGCGCGTGATCTGCCGGATACCTTGCCTGCGATGAAGGCCCATGGCGTGCCGTGGCTGCGCCGCTATCTCGACGGCGACATCTCGCGCGACGAGGCGGCAGCCGGGTCGATCATGGATACGCGCCGCTATGCCAAGCGGCAGGTGACCTGGTTCCGCAACCAGATGCCGGGCTGGACCTGGGTCGCGCCCGAGGAGGGCATGGCGGCGGCGGAAACTTTGATGCAGACTTGAACCGGCCGCCCGCGGCGCGCGACCAAAAGTCGAGTCGTAAAGCGAGAGGACGCCAGTATGAACCGGATTCTCCAATTCGCCGGGGCCGCCGCGATTGCCGCGGGCTTGCTCGGCGCTTCACCCGCACTCGCGCAGGACAAGAAAGTCGCGCTGGTGATCGGCAATGCCGCGTACACCAACGTGGTCTCGCTGAAAAATCCGGTCAATGACGCGGCCGATACCGGTGAGGCATTGAAGCGGATCGGGTTCGTCGTCACCACGCTGAGCGACGCTCCGGTCGCCGATATGCGCCGCTCGCTGAAAGCATTTGGGGATAAGGCCAGGCTCGCCGAAGTCGCGGTGGTGTTCTATTCGGGCCATGCGCTGCAATCCGACGGCGTCGCCTGGCTGCTGGCGAGCGACGGGCAGGCGCGCTCGCTCGCCGACATCACCAAGGGTTCGATCAGCCTGCCGGAAATTCTCGAACAGCTCGAGGGTGTCGAAAAGGCCGGCGTGGTGTTCATCGATGCGGCGCGCAACGATCCGTTTGGCGAGGCCCAGAAGCGGCAATTGCCGTCCGGCCTCAAGAAGCAGGTCGAAGAGCCGAAGAATGTGCTGGTCAGTTTTGCCACCGGCGCCGGCCGCAAGGTCGCCGACGGGGAGGGACGCAACAGCCCGTTCACCACGGCGCTGCTGAAACATATCGAGGAGCCCGGGCTCGAACTGATCGCCCTGATGAAGCGCGTGCGCGAGGATGTGGTGCGCTTGACCGCCGGCGAGCAGGTGCCGTCCTTCTATATCTCCGCCGCGGACGATGCGTATTTTGTGGCGGCGTTGCCGAAGGCGGAGCCGTCCCAGCCGGCGTCGCCCGAGCCGGTCCCGGCTGCGCCGCAAGCCACCGCTCCGGAAGTGCCGGCTGAACCTGCGCCCGCTCCGCAAGCGGCGGTCCCCGCCTCACAGGCCATCGCGCCGGAGCAACCGGTTACGTCTGTGCCGGCACCTGCCGCCCCCGATGCGGCTGTTGCACCGTCTCCTGCGCCTGCAGAGAAGATCGCCGAAGCGCCCGTGCCGGCTCCTGCTGCCACGCCTGCGGCCGAGGCCGAGCCGTCCGCGGCGGATGCTGCCAGCAGTTCAGATGCCACCGAAAAGCCGCGCGAACAATCGCAGCCGATCGAGACGAAGCATCCAAATGATTGATGGGCGGTCAGGCCGGGGCGCGGCTTGCGGGCCTCGGCAATGCCCTCACTTAAAGTGCTTGAAGAACTCGTAGAAGGTGAACAGCACTTCGATCACGATCAACGCCACGATCGCGATTTCGAGGCGCACGCTGCGTGACGCATCGATCAGGTCGGTGAGCGTCCGTGCGGTCTCGCCGACGACATCGATCTTGCGCGCGAGCGCGGCCGATCGCTCCTTCAGTTCGTATTCGTCGGCGAGGCGCGCATGCAGGCGTTCGAGGTCGAACCGGTCCCAGAGCACGTCGGGCTTTTCCTCGATCTCGACGCGGCCGGTGAGGCGCTGACGCACCAGCAGTGACTGGCCGATCACCTTCAGCATGTTGCTGCGATCGGTCGGTGTGCGTCCGCCGGCGGCAAGTTTCGCGGCCAAAGGCTCGACGATGTCGAACACGCCGCGAACCTCGCGTTCCTGATGCGCCAGCACGACATTCTTGGCGAGTGCATCGGCGATCACGACCAGCCGCGCCGGCGACAGGTCTTTCACTTTGATGGCGCCGCCCGGATCGATTTGGTCGTCCTGATCCGGTCCAATCTCCAGAGTTGCGGTCTCGTCCTCGATCCGCGTCGCCGGCGTAATGATGCGGGGACCCAGGCCGCGCACGGTCTCGTCCTCCTCGATCGGCGACAGGCCGATCAGCACCGCGACGCCGTAGCGGAACAGCACCACGTAGCCGTCACCATTGCGGAAGGCGAGGGGCACGGTGTTGATGACGTCGCTGCGTTCGAGGCCGGCGGTATCGATGCGTTCGCCGACGAGCAGCGCGCGCGCGGTCAGCCGCTTGCCCGCGACGGTCGGAGCCTGAGGAAGCGCGGGATCGGCCACGTGGCGCTCACTTCAGGGTCTTCAGCCACTCGTCGATCTGGCGGTCGGCGCTTTCACGATCGATGCCGTAACGCGACTGGATGAAGCCGTTCAGCGCCTCGCGGCGGCCGCGCGCTTCCTGGATTTCGTTATGGGTGAGCTTGCCCCAGCGCTCCTTGACCGCGCCCTTCATGCGCTTCCAGTTGCCGGACACCTTGTTCCAGGCCTTGGAGCGCAACGTCTCCTTCGCAGGAGCCGGCTCGGACACCTGCGCAGGAGCATTTTGAGCAAAGGCGCCCGGGGCCGTGCCCGCGCCGAGCGTCAGGCAGCCTGCCAGGGCAGCCGCCAGAAATCGTGATTTCGCCATGGGTGCATCTCGTCTTAGGTTCCCGGCCTCAATATATCGTCTGGTGGCCGCTGTCCCGATCGTGTCGGCCGCTTGACCGGTGGGGGTTTTGACCTTATACCCTCGCGCAACGTTCGTACTGAGAAGAGCCATGTCGCGCAATTTTCTTTCGTTCTCGCTGGTAATCGTAGGAAGGCGCATCGCCGGGGGTGGCTGAAGCCATCCTTGCCGGACGATGCGCCGTACCGAAGGGCCGTGAGGCCCTTTTTTCATTCCAGACACCGCGGGACGACGCGAATTCAGGTGGAGCAGAGATCATGACCAAGGAACTGACCGGCGCCGAAATGGTGATCGAGGCGCTCGCCGATCAGGGCGTGCAGCACATCTTCGGCTATCCCGGCGGTGCGGTGCTGCCGATCTATGATGCCATTTTCCAGCAGGAGAGGGTCAAGCACGTCCTGGTCCGCCACGAGCAGGGCGCTGTCCATATGGCCGAAGGCT
>CAZXJZ010000343.1:0-4413 GCA_964641065.1 uncultured Hyphomicrobiales bacterium
CGGTGACGCCGCGCGACAGATCGGACAGGAAATAGGCTGCGGCATCGCCGACCTCGTCGAGCGTCACATTGCGACGCAGCGGCGTATTATATTCGTTCCACTTCAGGATGTAGCGGAAGTCGCCGATGCCTGACGCGGCCAGCGTCTTGATCGGACCGGCGGAAATCGCGTTGACGCGAATATTCTTCACGCCGAGATCGGCCGCGAGATAACGCACCGAACTTTCCAGCGCGGCCTTGGCGAGACCCATCACATTGTAATGCGGCATCCATTTCTCGGCGCCGTAATAGGTCAGCGTCAGCATCGATCCGCCATTCGTCATCAGCTTCTCGGCGCGCTGCGCGATCGCCGTGAACGAATAGCAGGAGATCAGCATCGTCTTGACGAAATTGTCCTCGGTGGTGTCGATGTATCGGCCGTCGAGCTGATCCTTGTCGGAGAAGGCGATGGCGTGCACCACGAAATCGAGCGAGCCCCAGGCCGACCGGACCGCGTCGAACACCGCATCGATGCTCTTGGGCTCCGACACGTCGCAATGGCCGACGACGATGCCATCGACCTCCTCCGCCAGCGGCTCGACCCGCTTTTTCAGCGCGTCGCCCTGATAGGTAAAGGCAAGGTCGGCGCCATGATTGCGGCAGGCCCGGGCAATCCCCCAGGCGATGGAACGGTTGTTGGCAACCCCCATGATCAGCCCGCGCTTTCCGCGCATCAGGCCAGAAGCGTCAGCCATTACTTTTCCTTTTTGACGCGCCTTGACGACAACGAGGCAAAATCTGCGGCCACATCAAATCCCCCGCACCCATGCGCCACCTTGTGGCATAGGGTATACTGGCCTTCAAGAAGCCCGGCGGGCCTCGGAAGCGGCGACATTTTCGGAATATTGAATGTCCGAAGGGTGTTTGCCTCGTGGAGGACGGCCCTGCAAGAGCTGCCAGAGTGCCAGAACCCATATAGCGCCAGAACCCATAACAGGGGCCGCGACCCAAGATGAGCAGCTTTCGTCAGGATGTGGAAGCCAATGTTCCGGCACTTCGGCGCTATGCGCGGGCTCTCACCCGGGATGGGGAACTCGCGGACGACCTGGTCCAGGACACCCTGGTCCGCGCATTGCGCTCGGAGCACCTGTTCCATGGCGGTGAAATCCGCTCGTGGCTGTTCACGATCCTGACGAATCTCAACCGCAACCGGCTGCGTTCGCTGGCGCGGCGCCCGTTGACCGCCACGCTCGACGACAATGACGCACCCGATTCGGCCGGTCCCGAAGCCGGTGGGCGCGATATCTCGCGAGCGCTGGATCTGCTGGTGGAAGACCAGAAACAGGCGTTGCTGCTGGTGGTGCTTGAAGGCCTCACCTACCGCGAGGTCGCCGACGTCCAGGGCGTGCCGATCGGCACGGTGATGTCGCGGCTCGCGCGCGCGCGCGCGCAGATCAAGGCCTATCTCGACGGCGAGCGCCCGGCGCTGCGCCGCGTGAAGTAGAGGTTAAACGATGGTCGATCGGACGCTACCCGTGACCGAAGACGAACTGCACGCCTATGTGGACGGTGAATTGCCGGCCGACCGCAGCGTTGCTGTCGAGCAATGGCTGGCTTCGCATCCGGACGATGCAGCCCGCATCGCCGCGTGGCGCCTGCAGGCGGATGCGATTCGCGCGCGCTTCAGTGGTACGGCGAACGAGGCGATCCCGTCCCGCCTGAAGATCGAGGCATTGATGCGATCCGGCCGCAACTGGCGTGCGATCGCAGCGGCCGTCGCGGCGCTCGCCTTCCTTGTCGGTGGAGTGGCCGGCTGGATGGCACGCAGCACGACCGAAGTCGTTGCCGCAATCGGCGATCCAGCGGACGACCTCGCTCAGCGTGCGCTCGCCGCGCACAAGCTTTACATCAGCGAAATCCGGCACCCGGTCGAGGTCGGCGCGAGCGAAGCACACCTGACGCCATGGCTGTCGCGACGGGTCGGCACCACGGTGCGCATCCCGGATTTCTCGGCTTTCGACATGAAGCTCTTGGGCGGGCGCCTGCTGCCGGGTGAAGCGGGGCCCGCTGCCCTGCTGATGTTTGAAAACGGCAGCGGCGACCGCATCACATTCTATATCTCGAAGCTGCAGCAGCCTCAGTCCGCCTTCCGGTACTACACATCGGACAATGTCGCGGCGATCCGCTGGGTGGTCAGCGATTATGGCTATGTGGTCGCCGGCCCCGCCGACAAGATGAAGTTGAAGGAACTGGCACGGTCGGCATTCGAACAACTCGAAAACCGGGCACCGCCTCCGCATCCGAACCGCTCATCGGTCGAGCCTTTGGTCAGCCGCCACGGCGGTTGAAGCGCCGTCTCGTTCAAGCAGGCCTTTGACGTAAAGCTCGCGCACCAGAACAATACCGGCGGCGGTCAGAGGGGTCGCCAGCGCCAGCCCCAGAATGCCGAGCAGCACGGCGGCCACAAGCTGCATCGCGAGCGTCAGGGCCGGCGGCATCGAGATGGTGCGCTGCTGGATGAGTGGCGTAATGAGATAGCTTTCGACCGCCTGTACGGCGACATAAAGCGACATGACCAGCGCAGCCTGGTTCAGGCCATCGCCCAGCGCAATCAGCACGGCCGGAGCGGCCGCGATGATCGGTCCGAAATTCGGCACGAAGGTCAGGAGCGCGGCGATCATCGCGAGCGACAGAGCAAGCGGCATCCCCAGCGCCCACAAACCGAGATAGGTCAACACACCGATCAGCGCCATCTCGATCAGTTTGCCGATCAGCCACCACAGCAGCACCCGGTCGATCTCATCGACGAGCCGTTGCGCCCGATCGCGATGAGCCGGCGGGATGAGCCGTATCAGCCCGTCACGGTAGGTCTGCGGATCGGCGGCGAGGTAGATGCCGGTGAACAGAATCACCAATCCGCTTCCCAGTATCCCGAGCGTCCCCGAGACCACGCCGAAAACACCGCCAACGATGTCCTGCATGGCGCCACGACTTGGCGAAGCGGCGCGATCGAACGCGAGGTCGATCAGGCCGGTGTTACCAAAAAGCCCGCTGAGCCGCTGGCGCAACGCATCCCATCCGCGCGGCAATTGATCGGCGAGTTGCTGGCCTTGGGCGACGATGTCCGGCAACAGGAGCCAACTTCCCAAGGCGACCGTCAGAACGACAGCGCTCAAGGCAAGAGTCAGACTCCAGGCCCTGCCGATGCCCAGGACGACATCAATTCCATTCGCAATCGAGCGGAGCACGATCGCGAGCAAAATCCCGGCAAAAACAAGCAGTAATATTTGCGCGATGAGGACCACCAGCGCGAGCGCAAGCGCGATACCCGCCACGATGCTGATCGCTTTCGCCGTACTCAAGGACAGACCTTCCGATCCCGGGATCCAGCGCAGCGATCTGTCGGCCGCCGCGGGTTGAGAAGCGAGATCGAAGAGATCGACGTCCGCGCAAATCGTCAGCCGAAAATCTTCCGCGGATCGTCGTTTCGGGTTTCCCGCCACTTCTCCATCAACGCCTGCAAATCGGAATCGTTCTGTTCAGGCAGCACGATGCGAATGGTGGCTAGCAGATCGCCCTTGCCGGTCTTGTCTGGCAGTCCCTTGCCCTTCAGGCGGAAGGTTCGGCCGCCGCTGGTATTGGCGGGGATGTTCAACTCGACCGCGCCATCCAGAGTCGGGACCCGGACCTTGCCGCCGAGCACCGCCTCGTCAAGCGTGATCGGCAGATCCAGCCGGATATTCGACCCCTCGCGCTCGAAATATGGATGCTTGGCGATATGCACGGTGACGATGGCGTCACCGGCCGGGCCGCCGTCCGAGAAGCCCTGCCCCTTCAGCCGGATCTGCTGTCCGTCGGAGAGACCGGCCGGAATCTTGACGTCGACTTCCTTGCCGGTCGGCAGGTAGACCCGGCGCGATCCGCCATGGGCCAGATCGGACAGCGTGATGGTGGTGGATGCAGCCGCGTCGCGTCCGGGCGGCGGAGCGAATTCCTCCGGCTCGAAGGTCCGGCCGCCGCCGCGGCGCGCACGGCCGCCCATCATTTCCTTCAGGATGTCGTCGATACCGCCGAAGCCGCCGCCTCCGGCGCGCTGCGCGCCCTGCGGGCCAAACGTGAACGTCTCGAATTGCATGTCCGGACCGCCGCCCGCGCCTGCGCGAAATCCGCCGCCGGGATGCATGCCCTCGAAGCCCTGGAACCGGGGCTTTCCTTCGGCATCGATCTCGCCTGCGTCGAACTGTTTGCGTTTGGCTTCGTCGCCCAGAATTTCATAGGCCGCGTTGGCCTCGGCGAACTTCTCCGAGGCTTTCGGATCGTCCTTGTTGGCGTCCGGATGGTGCTTCTTGGCAAGCTTTCGAAAGGCTGACTTGATCTGGCCAGCCGCAGCCCCCCGCGGCACCCCCAACACCTCGTAGGGGTCGCGCATGTGACG
>CAZXJZ010000344.1:0-4406 GCA_964641065.1 uncultured Hyphomicrobiales bacterium
ACTGCGACACCACCGGCATCGAGCCCGACTTCGCGCTGGTGAAGTTCAAGAAGCTGGCCGGCGGCGGCTATTTCAAGATCATCAACCGCGCGGTGCCGGAAGCGCTGCGCACGCTGGGCTATAGCGAAGCCGAGATCGCCGAGATCGAGGCCTATGCGGTCGGCCACGGCAACCTCGCCAATGCGCCGGCGATCAACCACTCGACGCTGAAGGCCAAGGGCTTCACCAGCGAAGCCATCGAACTGATCGAGAAAGCGCTACCGACCGCCTTCGACATCAAGTTCGCCTTCAACAAGTGGACGCTGGGCGAGCAGTTCTGCCGCGATGCGCTCGGCGTGTCGCCGGCCGATCTCGCCAACCCGACCTTCGACCTGCTCGCGCATCTCGGTTTCACCAAGCGCGAGATCGAAGCCGCCAACATCCATGTCTGCGGCGCGATGACGGTGGAAGGTGCGCCGCACCTGAAGCCCGCGCATTACGCGGTGTTCGACTGCGCCAATCCGTGCGGCCGCACCGGCAAGCGCTATCTCTCGGTCGACAGCCACATCCGCATGATGGCGGCGGCGCAGCCGTTCATCTCCGGCGCCATCTCCAAGACCATCAACATGCCGAACGAGGCCTCGGTCGACGACTGCAAGAGCGCCTACATGCTCTCGTGGAAGCTGGCGCTGAAGGCCAACGCGCTCTATCGCGATGGCTCGAAGCTGTCGCAGCCGCTGAATTCGCAGCTCATCGCCGATGAAGACGAGGACGACGACGAGCTCGAGGCCTTCATCGACAAGCCGAATGCGGCGCGCACCAGCCAGCTGGCCGAGCGGGTGATCGAGAAAGTGGTCGAGCGCATCACCGTGATCCGCGAGCGCGAGAAGCTGCCGGATCGCCGCAAGGGCTACACCCAGAAGGCGGTGGTCGGCGGTCACAAGGTCTATCTGCGCACCGGCGAATACGACGACGGCCGGATCGGCGAGATCTTCATCGACATGCACAAGGAAGGCGCGGCGCTCCGCTCCTTCATCAACAACTTCGCCATCGCGGTGTCGCTCGGCCTGCAATATGGCGTGCCGCTGGAGGAATATGTCGACGCCTTCACCTTCACGCGGTTCGAGCCGTCCGGCCCCGTGCAGGGCAACGACTCGATCAAGTTCGCGACCTCGATCCTCGATTACGTGTTCCGCGAACTGGCGGTGAGCTATATGAGCCGCTTCGACCTCGCGCATGTCGATCCGTCGGAGACCGGCTTCGACGCGCTCGGCAAGGGCGTGGAAGAAGGCAAGGCGCCGGAGGTGCAGTCGCCGGCCGCGAAATACCTGTCGAAGGGCATCACCCGCTCGCGCAGCGACAAGCTCGGGGTGTTCTCCTCTCACGCCTCGCCGGCGGTGTCGGCGGGCTCGCAGCAGGCCGCCACCAACGTCACCGCGTTTCATTCCGCCGGCGCCACCGCGCTGAAATCGGCGCCCGCGCTCGATCTCAATCCGGTCGCCGAGCGCATGCGGGCGATGCTGGAGGAACCGAAGGTTCAACCCAGCGCGCAGCCGAAGGCGGCGATCTCCGAACGGAGAGCAGAAGCCAAGGCCCGCGGCTACGAGGGCGAGGCCTGCGGCGAGTGCCAGAACTTCACGCTGGTGCGCAACGGCACCTGCATGAAGTGCGACACCTGCGGTTCCACCACGGGGTGTTCGTAAGCTTTAGCCGAGCACCAATCCGCTCGTGCCCGCCAAACGGAGATCGAAAAGGGCCGCGCTCAGCGCGGCCCTTTGTGCGAATCAGGTACTGATAGCGCTCGCGTCATCGCGTTGGCCGGGGTGCCCGGCATCGCCGACTGCATCAAACCGGGGACACTCCATGACGACCATCACGCGCCTTCGCATCTTCGCGCTATCCCTCATCGCCGTGCTCGCGATCGGCTTCACCTCCACCGCCCGCGCCGACCAGGGCACCGTGCATATCCGCTTCCTGAAGGGCGGCTGGGTGATCGGCGGCACCATCGGCGAAGGCACGCTGACCTTCCGCGGCCGCCGCTATCCGCTGGCCATCGGGGGCCTGAGCTGGGGCCTCACCTTCGGCGGCGCCGCGATCAACCTGCGCGGCACCGTACGCAACATCAATTCGCCGCGCGATGTCGAGGGCGTCTATGGCGCGGGCTCGGCTGGCGCCGCCATCATCCGCGGCCCGCAGGCCGTGGTGCTGACCAACCAGCGCGGCGCGGTGATGCAACTCGCCGGCACCCAGACCGGGTTGATGGTGAACCTCGATCTCAACGGCATGGCGCTGACGCTGAAATAGTTCCGCCGCACAGGCATTGCGACCAGACGGGCGGCCCGCAAGGCCGCCCTTCTTTTTTGGACCGCCTCACGCCGTGTGCCATAGTCGGCCGGTTTTGAAAGACACAAGAAAAACATTGGGAGACGACATGCAGGGCCACGACTTCACCCGCCGGCAGCTTCTCGCTGGCGCCGCCGTGCTGGGATCCGCTGCGGTAATGGCGCCGCGCAGGCTGCTGGCGCAAACGGCGCGCAATGCTTCGGCACCCGCCGCAACGCTGCCGGAGCGCGGCGAAATCCTCATCCGCGGCGCGACGATACTCACTATGGATCCGGCCGTGCCCGATCTCGCCTCGGGCGACGTGCATGTCCGCAATGGCGCCATCGTCGCAGTGGCCGAGCGCATCGATGCGCCGGGTGCCCAGGTCATCGATGGCGCCGGCATGATCGTGATTCCGGGTTTCGTCGATACCCATTTCCATCTGTGGGCGAGCCTGCTGCGCCCGTTCGTGCGCGCCGACATGCCCGCGCTCGGCTATTTCCCGACCACCGCCCGCCTTGGCCCGTTGATGACCCCGGAGGACAGCTACCGCGCCGTTCGCCTCGGCGCGACCGACGCCATCTCAGCCGGCATCACCACAATTCACAACTGGGCGCACAACACCCGCAGCCCCGAGCACGCCGATGCCGAGCTGTCGGCCATGCGCGACATGGGCCTGCGCGGTCGCCTCGCCTATGGCACCCCGGTCGGCCTCGCCGACGACGCGCCGATGGATGCCGCGGGCCTTGCCCGCGTGCAGAAGGACTGGATGCCGGACAAGGACGGCATGCTGACGCTCGGCATCTCTTCGCGCAATCTCGGCGCTTTGACCATCGGCGGCTCGGCTGCCGCCGCGTCCCGCGGCGTTTTGACGGTGGAGCAGCTGAAGCGCGACTGGGACGCGGCCCGCGCGCTCGGCCTGCCGATCACCATGCATACCTCGGGCGCGAGCCCGATCACCGACCTCGAAAAGGCCGGCATGCTGGGGCCGGACGTGCAGCTCGTCCATCCGCTGCTGACGACGCCCGAGGAGCGGGCGATCATGAAGGCGCGCGGCGTCAGCTACTCGACATCGCCGCAACTCGAGGCCCGCCGGAGCTCCAAGCTCGGCGTCATCCAGCTCGGTGAATTGCTGGACGCCGGCGTCAAGGTCAGCCTCTCGACCGATCACATCGCCTCGATCAGTGCCGACCCCTTCTCGTCGATCCGGATCCTGTTCGCACTTCACCAGCATCGCATCGGCGCAAGCGTGCCGCTGACGCTGAAGCGCCTGCTGCAGCTCGCGACCCTCGACGGCGCCGTCGATCTCGGCATCGCCGACCGCACCGGCTCGATCACGCCGGGCAAGCGCGCCGACCTCGTGCTGGTGCGGACCAGCGACACCAACATCGCGCCTGCCGGCGATCCCTATGAGGCGATCGTATCGCTGGCGATGCCCTCGAATGTCGACACCGTCATCATCGATGGTCGGGTGCTGCGTCGCGGCGGCCGCTTCACGGCATTCGATCACCCGCGGATCGTCGCAGAGGCACGCGAGGCGGGTGTGGCGCTGCGCGGGAGGGCGAAGTAGCGACGTGGCAACCGCATTCCGGACGCTCGGTTACCGCCCCGTCGCTCGATCTTGATAGTTTGAGCGCGCAGCGTTACCGCAAACCGCATTGGACCCGTCCTTCACTCCACTGCGACCGGCCCATAGCGCCGCTCGGCCTCGATCGTCAGCCCCTTGCCGACCGCGCCGAAGGTATCGCCTTCGACCACGCGCGCGTCCGGCACGCAGGCGGTAATCGCGCGCCGCACATGCGCAAGCTGCACCGAACCGCCGGTTAGGAACAAGACATCGATATCGCCCGCGCCGAGACCGGCCTGTGTGAGACAGCGTGCGATCCGCGCAGCGATGCCCTCCGCCAGCGCCGATGTATGCCGCACCAGATCACCGCGCGCGATCTCGACCGTCAGGCCCGGCTCGATCCAGTCCAGCGCAAAGCCGGCGCTGGCTGCGTCCGACAGCGCGATCTTCGATCGTTCGACATCCATCGCCAGCGTATGGCCGCGCTGATCGTCCAGCACTCGCAGCAGGCGATCGAACAGCTCCGGCTCTCTCGCCT
>CAZXJZ010000345.1:0-4399 GCA_964641065.1 uncultured Hyphomicrobiales bacterium
GAGATCGACTCCGGTGTTGGCTTCCATCAAATCGACGAGAGCCTGCTTGTCAATGCCATTGGGGTAAAGTTTCTTGAGTTCGGCTTTGTAGAATTTCTTGGCGTCCTTGTCGGTAACGACCGAGTTCTTGACTCTCACGGCGCTCATCTGCGTCAGCAATCCAGTCTCGGAAGCTGCCGCGAAACCTTGAAGCGCCTGGTTGAAGTAGATCGCGACTGAACTCTTCAGGTCGTTTGTCGCATTGCTTGGAATGGCCATGGGAAGTTCCTCTGCTGTCTGGTCGATCTGATCGCCCCGGCTCGCCTAAGCCGTTGATGGGCACTTTGCCCAATGCAGTGACGTATACAGCAAACTACATACATGGCGCAACCCTAAAGTAACGAAAAAGAAACCTTAAATAACTTTTCCACGCTTCAACGCGTCCCCCGATAATAGTTAAGGCCCCCAAAATTGGTTGATTGTCCACCCAAAGTTGTTTTAATTGGTTAGGGTTTCTTCATAGTGTTTTCGCGCTGAAGGGTCGCTCATGTCCATGGTCGCCGGTCCGAATCCGCTTGAAGTCGCGATGAAGAACTTCAGGCCAGCGCTTTATTCGACGCTGTTCTTCAGCTTTTTCGTCAATCTCCTGATGTTCGTCGGCCCGCTTTACATGCTTCAAATCTACGATCGGGTGCTAACGAGCCGAAGCATTCCGACCCTGATCACACTGACCGGAATAGCGCTATTTCTGCTGACTTGTTACGGTGTGCTGGAGTTCATCCGGTCAAGAGTCCTGGTGCGCGCGGGGATCCGGTTCGATCAGGCACTCTCAGAACCACTTTTCAAGCGCTCATTAAAGGCGGCCGTCAGCACGCGCAGCAACGGGTCCGCTCAGTCTCTAAGAGATATGGATTCCGTCCGCGAGTTCTGGACCGGCCAGGGAATCATTACCTTTTGCGACGCGCCATGGTTTCCGGTCTTCGTGGCGATATGCTTCTTAATGCACTTCTACCTCGGCGTGGTCGCATTGGGCGGCGCGATCATTCTGTTTGTCCTTGCGCTGGTGAACGAACTTATTACGCGCCGGCAGTTGGAATCTGCCGGCCGAGCTGCGATCGAGGCAAACGGTAACGTCGGAGCATCGTTCCGGAATGCTGAAGTAATTCAGGCTCTTGGCATGCACAGTGCTGTGCATGATCTTTGGAAGGAGCGACACAAGGACGTCCTGAGCTGGCAGGCGAATGCCAGCGACCGCGCCGGTGCCATCGTTGCTGGTTCGAAGTCGGTCCGGCAAGCGCTGCAGGTCGCTATTTTGGGTGTAGGCGGGTATCTCGTTATCCAGCAGCAGCTTTCGGCTGGTCTGATGATTGCCGCGTCGATCATGATGGGCCGGGCGCTGGCGCCCGTTGAGCAAGCAGTCGGTCAATGGAAGAGCTTCAATGCGGCGCGCTCAGCCTATGCACGCCTCAAAGCTATGCTCGATGCCGTTCCCGGCGATCCAGATCGAATGTTGCTGCCGCGTCCGGAAGGGCACCTGAAGGCAGAAGCTATGTTTGCAAAGACGATCGACGGATCGGGCGCGATCCTGAAAAATGTGTCGTTCGACATTCAGCCGGGTACCTTGGTAGCCGTTATCGGGCCCAGCGCGGCCGGCAAATCGACCCTTGCCCGGTGCATGGTTGGAGCCTGGCCGGTGGCGCAAGGTGCACTTCGCATCGACGGGAGCGAAATTCAGCACTGGGATCCGGAGCTTCTTGGTACTCATATCGGATATCTGGCCCAGGACGTTGAGCTGTTCAGCGGAACGATTGCGCAGAATATTGCGAGGCTGGGTGCAGTCGACGAAACCAAAGTGTTGGAAGCCGCCCAATTGGCGGGCGTGCATCATCTCGTCCAGCAACTTCCGAAAGGCTATGACACCCGTATTGGCGACGGCGGTGTGGGGCTATCGGGCGGACAAAGCCAGCGCATTGGATTGGCCAGAGCACTATATGGCAACCCCGCATTGATCGTTCTGGACGAACCGAATGCCAACCTCGATTCTACGGGGGAAGAGGCCCTTGTTGAAGCCATCAAGAAGCTCAAAGCAGCAGGCAAAACCATCATTGTCATCACGCACAAACCGCAACTTTTGACCGTAGTCGACCGCATTATTGTGCTTCATGAGGGCGCGGTCCGCCTTGATGGTCCGCGCGATGAGGTCCTGACAAAGTTAATGGGCCCGAAAGTGGTTCCGACCAACCAGCAGCAGCCCCCGGCCGCCGTCAAGAAACCTCCGATCCAACCGGCATACGGGGCGGAAGCTCCGGCGTCGCAAGGGTAAACCAGAGAATTTCCATTTCTGAAGGCCATGACCATGTCCAAAATTGCTCCGCCTCCGCCCACTAACGATCGGGCCTTCTTGATTGCGGGCTACGCCACCGTGGGCATATTGTTTGGTGGCCTCGGGACCTGGGCTGCGGTCGCCAATGTCAGCAGCGCCGCAGTGGCACCCGGGTTGGTGAGCGTTGAGACCAACCGCAAAGCCGTGCAGCATTACGAGGGCGGTATTGTCGATGACATCCTGGTTCGCGAGAACCAGCGCGTGTCGCAAGGCGATGTTCTGGTTCGTTTGCGCCCCACGCAGGCCACTGCCAACGCAGAGATTTTCGTAAGACAACTTGATGCGACGCTGGCACTCGAGGCTCGACTCGCAGCAGAGCGCGATCAGCTCCCCAGTATCATTTTTCCTCAGCGACTTCTGGATCGTCGCGGGGCAGAGGGGGTTCAACGCATCATGGACGACCAGGTCACCCAGTTCAAAGAGCGCCGCGGGTCGGTCGATAGCCAGATTCAGATTCTACAAGCCCGGATTGATCAGACCTCAAAAGAGATCCAGGGGCTGGAGGCACAGGAAGTAGCGGTCCGCCGGCAACTGGATAGTCTCCAGGAGGAGGTGGATCGTGTGCGCCCGGTCGCGGAAAAAGGCTTCTTCCCGTTCAACCGCCTGATGGCGATGGAGCGTGACATCTCGAACATGACCGGGCGCCAGGGTCAGCTCAAGGCTGATATTTCCAAGGCGCACGAGGTCATCTCTGAAACACGCCTTCAGATCATCCAGATACGCCAGAAATTTTCGGAAGACGTCCTGCAACGTCTGCAGGAAACACGGGCGCAGATTGGCGACCTTGAGGAAAAATCGCGCGTTGCCCAGGACGTGCTTCAGCGGATCGACGTGCGAGCGTCACAGGCCGGAGTGGTTCAGAACATCAAGGTTCATACGCAGGGAGGGGTCATCCGCGCCGGCGATACCATCATGGAAATCGTACCAATTGGCGATACGCTGAACATTCAAGCCCGGGTCTCGCCGCTCGATATCAATTATGTTGTCCCGGGACTCGAAGCAGAGGTGAAATTTCCCTCATTCAGGTCGCGCAACCTGCCGCTGATGTTCGGTTCGGTCAAGACCGTGGGCGCAGATGCTCTTTTTGATGAGGCGTCAAAACAATCCTACTATCTTGCAATTATCGAGGTTCGCCAGGATACGATCCCTGAGTTTTATCGTGAGCGCATGACCGCGGGCATGCCGGCTGACGTGATGATTAATCTCGGTGATCGCACGGTGCTTGATTATCTTACAAGCCCGTTAGTCGATGGCCTTGCAAAGTCGTTCCGGGAAAAATGATCAGAGCGACAGGAAAATTGTTATCCGCCCTCAGGCAACAGGGCAAATTGTTATCCGCCCTCGCTCACCGGCGCTACCGCGCGGCGATGCTTTTGACCAGCGCGATGACGTTATTTTTGACGTCGTCTTCCTTGATCTGATTAAACGCACTCAACAATTCCATCGCTTGAGAGAGGCTACTGTCGCCGCTCTCCGATACGCTGGGAGGGGCGCGCCGAGAGCTTCCATTCGGGATGGCGACCATCTTCTCGGAGCTGGCAACAAAATATTCGAAATCGCAATTTACGATTCGTGCGAGATCGCGCAGTCGGGACGCGCTGACGCGATTAAGTCCGCGCTCGTACCGTTGCAGCATTTGCACAGAGAGTTTGAGTTGCCTGGCCAGCTCAATTTGAGACATCCCGCTGTTAATGCGGGCCAATTTGATACGTCTGCCAATGACAGTGTCGAGCTCATTCAGCGAGCGTGCTGATGTCACCTTCTGATCCTGTAGGTTCGAAGTTTTAGCCATGGGATGAGCACAGCATGTATGTATTTTACGTTTAAAACAAGGCTGGGAACCATTACCTTTAGGTAAGTTTCCCCGCACCTATTGCGCATAAATATACCTATGGTAATGTTTCGCCTAATTTCCGCATACGGCATTGCTTGGGCGAGATTCGATGAGTGAGTCACCTTTGGTCCAACTGGCGGAAAAATTTCTGGCCGCCCTGTCCGAGTACCAGAATTTTGTGGCGCTTTGCTCTGAGCTCGAAC
>CAZXJZ010000346.1:0-4384 GCA_964641065.1 uncultured Hyphomicrobiales bacterium
GGACCGCTCTCTATGCGGCGACATCCGAGAAGCATGACGCCGCGGCGTTCGATGCGTTGCCCGAGGCGTCGCGCGTGTCGGCACGCGGTATCGAGGTCGGCCACATCTTCTATTTCGGCACCAAATATTCCGAGCCGATGAAGGCGCTGGTGAAGGGCCCGGACGGCAACGACCACCCGGTTCATATGGGGTCCTACGGCATCGGGCCATCGCGCCTTGTGGCCGCCATTATCGAGGCGTCTCACGACGATGCCGGTATCATCTGGCCAGAAAGCGTAGCCCCGTTCAGGGTTGCGATTCTGAATCTGAAACAGGGAGATGCGGCAACCGACGCCGCTTGTGAAAAACTGTATGCCGAACTGCAGGCGCGGGGTGTGGATACGCTCTATCACGACCTCGACGAACGGCCCGGCTCGAAATTCGCAACCGCCGATCTGATCGGAATACCGTGGCAGGTCGTGATTGGTCCGAAAGGTCTTGCCGCCGGGCAGCTCGAGGTCAAGCGGCGGGCGGACGGCAGCCGGGAGATGCTGAGTCCCGACGAGGTGCTGAACCGGTTCGGATGATCGAACACGGCTTTGCCGCATCGCGGGCGGTATTTTGCTGACGAACTGTCCCCATGAATGTGTGTATGTCACTGTCTGGACAGTATTTGGCGGTGGCCTGGATCGGACAGAATCTGATGAAATCCGCAGATTCAGGAGCCTGAATGAGCGAACCCACCGCGACGCGGCCCTTTGCCCCATTCGAGTGGATGCTGTCGCTGCGCTACCTGCGGGCGCGGCGCAAGGAAGGATTCATTTCCGTCATCGCCAGCATCTCGTTTCTCGGAATCATGCTCGGCGTCGCGACGCTGATCATCGTGATGGCGGTGATGAACGGCTTCCGCAAGGAATTGCTCGACAAGATCCTCGGCATGAACGGACACCTGCTGGTGCAGCCGCTCGAATCGCCGCTGACCGACTGGAAGGAACTCGCAACCCGCCTCAGCGGGGTGCCGGGCGTCCGTCTTGCGGCGCCGATGGTGGACGGTCAGGCGCTGATTTCTTCTCCGTTCCATTCGACCGGCGTCGGGGTCCGCGGCATGCGTGCCGCCGACATCGACAAGCAGGCCTCGATCTCCGCGAATTTGCGGCAGGGTTCGCTTGAAGGGTTCGACGAGGGGCAGGGGATCATCATCGGCAAGCGGCTGGCCGATGCCTTGTCGGTGCGCGCCGGCGACAGCGCGACGCTGGTTGCGCCGCGCGGAGCGGTTACGCCGATGGGCACGACGCCGCGGATCAAGACCTACAAGGTGGTCGGCGTCTACGAGATCGGGATGTCGGAATACGATTCCAATTTCGTGTTCATGCCGCTGGCGGAGTCTCAGGCTTATTTCAATCGCGCCAACGACGTCACCGCGATTGAGGTCTATATCGACTCTCCCGACCGCTACCGCGAATTCCGGACGCTGCTGACCCAAGCCGCCGCACGGCCGATCTTCATCACCGACTGGACCCAGCGCAACGCCACCTTCTTCAACGCGCTCCAGGTCGAGCGTAACGTGATGGCGCTGATCCTTTCCATGATCGTGCTGGTCGCGGTGATGAACATCATTTCCGGCCTATTCATGCTGGTGAAGGACAAGGGGCGCGACATCGCGATCCTGCGCACGATGGGGGCGACCCAGGGTGCGATCATGCGCGTCTTCCTGATCACCGGCGCCTCGATCGGCGTCGTCGGGACCACGCTCGGATTCATCGTCGGCGTGGTGGTCTGCGCCAATATCGAGTCGCTGCGGCAGTTCGTGTCGTGGCTGACTGCGCGTGAGGTATTTGCGCCGGAGCTCTACTTCCTGTCGCGTTTGCCGGCCGAGATCGATGCGGGCGAAACCACTGCCGTCATTGTCATCGCGCTGGCGATGTCGCTCGCCGCGACGATCTACCCCTCATGGCGCGCGGCACGGCTCGATCCGGTCGAGGCGCTCCGCTATGAATGAGCGCGTGATGGCGGACGATCAGACAGCCGCTGCGCGGCCGGCGGCAGGGCCGGTGCTCTACCTCAACGCCGTTCAGCGGCGCTATCAGCAGGGCGAGGCGGAGCTGATGATCCTGCGCGGCGCCGAGCTCGGTTGCTGGCTCGGTCAGTCGATTGCACTGATCGCGCCGTCCGGCGCCGGCAAATCGACGCTCCTGCACATCGCGGGGTTGCTGGAGCATCCCGACGGCGGTGAAGTGTTCGTCGACGGCAAGCCGACTGCCGCCCTGTCCGATGCCGAGCGAACCGAAATCCGGCGGGTCGAAATGGGCTTCGTCTATCAGGCGCATCACCTGCTGCCGGAATTCTCCGCCGTCGAGAACGTGATGCTGCCGCAGATGATCCGTGGCCTGTCGCGTGCGGAGGCGCGCAAGCGGGCGAGCGAGCTGCTCAGTTATCTTGGGCTGAAGGCCCGGCTGGAGCACCGGCCGGCCGAATTGTCGGGCGGCGAACAGCAACGCGTTGCCATCGCGCGTGCCGTAGCGAATGCGCCGCGGATCCTGCTGGCCGACGAGCCGACCGGCAATCTCGATCCCCACACCGCAGACCACGTCTTCGATACGCTACGGCAGCTCGTCAGCGCGTCGGGACTGGCCGCGATCATCGCGACCCACAATCTCGAACTGGCGCGCCGGATGGACCGGCGGGTGACCATCCGAGACGGCGTGGTGGTCGAACTGGATTGAGGCGGCGGCCGCGCTCTTGAGTGCAGCGATCTCGGCCTGGGCGGTGAAATCCCGAAAACGATCCCATGACTGCCTGGCGCTCAAACAGGCGATTTCGCCTGCGCAGGTGGACGGTTCCACCCGCGTTCAAGTCATGCTTGACCGAGAACAAAAACAGAACTATGTTCCCCTTACGTTCTGTCCAGCATTGGACTTTCAGGCAGGGGGCCCGTCATGTTTCGCGCCGTCGTCGAGGAGGCCGCCGCACTGGCCTCGCTGTCGCTGTTTCTGGGGATGATCGCCATCTGGGCGCAGGTGCTCGGCGGCCTATGACGGTTTTTGTTCGCCTGTGAGTAGCGTCATGCGTTTGTTGCGTCCGCGGGAGAAAAGGACGCGGTTTCGGCCGGGCGCCCATCCTGGATTTTCGTTCTGCGTAGGCGGGCGCCCGGCTGCTTCCATAGTCCGGTCGGGCCGTGGCCTTCTTCGCCGCTCGGCTTGAGCTGAACAGCGATCCGGCCCTTCGGTAATCGCCCCTTGGGGAAAACGGGTGCGCGTGGCCGCCCCGCGGGATTGGGTATGGACTTGGCCGTCCGGTCTCCGCACGATTGCAGCTGACCAATCAGATTCGTGAGGCCTCGGTGTCGGATGCACCCTTCGTGCACCTGCATGTGCACTCTTCCTATTCGCTGCTCGAAGGAGCGCTGAAGATCGGCAAGCTGGCGGACCTCGCCAAGGCCGACCGCCAGCCAGCGCTCGCACTCACCGACACCGACAACATGTTCGGGGCGCTGGAGTTTTCCGAGAAGCTCGCGTCCTCGGGGATCCAGCCCATCGTGGGGTGCTGCTTTTCGATCGATTTCGGTGACCAGCCGCGCGACCCGCGCAATCCCGCGCATAACACGTCATTCCCGCGCATCGTGCTTCTGGCCGCGCGCGAGGATGGCTACCAGCGCCTGATGCGGCTGTCGTCGCGCGCTTTCCTTGAGACATCCGGCACCGAGCGGTCGCATATCCGGGCCGATTGGCTCGCCGAAGGCACCGACGGTCTGATCGCTTTGACCGGCGGACCGGGCGGGGCGCTCGATCAGGCGATTGCCGCCGGGCAGCTCGATCTCGCGCAGGCCCGCGCGGCTACGCTGCGCGGGCTGTTCGGAGACCGGCTTTATGTCGAATTGCAGCGTCACGGACTTCCCGAGGAGCGTGCGACCGAACCGCATCTGATCGACATCGCCTATGCGCAATCGCTGCCGCTGGTTGCGACCAACGAACCGTTCTTCGCCGCACCCGACGACTACGAGTCGCACGACGCGCTGATCTGCATCGCGGAAGGACGGCTCATCGCCGAAACCGACCGGCGCCAGCTGACGCCCGAGCATTACTTCAAGAGCCGCTCGGAAATGGCCGAATTGTTTGCCGACCTGCCCGAGGCGATCGCCAACACGGTCGAGATCGCTCAGCGCTGTTCGTACCGCCCACGCACCCTGAAGCCGATCCTGCCGCGCTTCACATCGGGCGACGCCGATGAGGGCGTGGAATTGAGGGAGCGCGCGAAGGCCGGGCTCGAGCGGCGCATCGCGCTGCATGGTCTGGCTCCCGGCGTGACGCGTGAAGAATATGACGAGAGGCTTGCGTTCGAAATCGATGTGATCGAGCGCATGAAATATCCGGGCTATTTCCTGATCGTCGCGGACTTCATTCAATGG
>CAZXJZ010000347.1:0-4379 GCA_964641065.1 uncultured Hyphomicrobiales bacterium
CAGGCGAGCCGCGCATAGGTCGCGATCAGGTCGTCGGCCTCGTAACCCGCCTGTTCGAGACACGGAATGTCGAAGGCGTGCACGGCTTCGCGGATCAGCGGAAATTGCGGAATGAGATCCGAAGGCGCGTCCGGCCGGTGCGCCTTGTAGTCGGGATAGAAATCGGTGCGGAAGGTCTTCTCGGACTTGTCGAAGACGACGGCCAGATGCGTCGGCCTCTCCTCCGGCTTCATGTCGCGCAGGAGCTTCCACAGCATGTTGCAGAAGCCGAGCACGGCATTGACCTGCAACCCGTCCGACTTTCGGTTGAGCGGCGGCAGCGCGTGATAGGCGCGGAAGATGTATCCTGAACCATCGACCAGGAAGACGTGGTCGCCCTTTTTCAGCGCGCCGGCGGTCACCGGCGCGGTCTTTGTCGAGGCGGGAGCGGCGGCGGCTTTCGCGGCCGGCTTGGCGGATTTCGATGCTGGCATGGCGCGGAATGTGGGCCGTCCGGCGCGCGATGGCAACGGAGCCGGTGGATATCCTGCTTGTTCCCGTCATGCATTCGCGGCAGGGGAACGGCGTAGGATGACGTGATGCAACGCTTCGATTCCCCCCTCCCGATCGACGACGCGCTGCCGGCGCTGACCACCGCGCTGCGGGCGCGCGAGGCCGCCGTCCTGGTGGCGCCGCCCGGCGCCGGCAAGACCACCCGGGTTCCGCTGGTGCTGATGGACGAGCCCTGGGCGGCGGACAAAAAAATCATCGTGCTGGAACCGCGCAGGCTGGCCGCCCGCGCCGCTGCCGAACGGATGGCGAAGACGCTCGGCGAAAAGGTCGGCGACACCGTGGGCCTGCGCGTCCGCTTCGGCTCGAAAGTCTCGAAACGCACCCGGATCGAAGTCGTTACCGAGGGCATCTTCACCCGCATGATCCTCGACGATCCGGAGCTGAGCGGCATCGCTGCCGTGCTGTTCGACGAATTCCACGAACGCTCGCTCGACGCCGATCTCGGCCTGGCCTTCGCCCGCGATGCCCAGCAGGGTCTGCGCGAAGACCTGAAGCTGCTGGTGATGTCGGCCACCATCGACGGCGCGCGGGTCGCCAGCAAGCTTGGTGAGGCGCCGCAGATCGAAAGTCTGGGCCGCGCCTTTCCGGTCGAGACGCGCTATTTGCCGCGCGACGCCCGCACACATATCGAGCCGCAGGTGGCCGACGCCGTGACGCGCGCTCTGCGCGCCGATCCCGGCTCGGTTCTTGTTTTCCTGCCGGGACAGGCGGAAATCCGACGCACCGAAACGCTGCTGAAGGAGCGCGTCAGCGATCCGGCAGTGGACATCGTCGCGCTCTATGGTGCGCTGGACGCGCAGGTGCAGGACCGCGCCATTGCCCCCTGCCCTCCCGGCCGCCGCAAGGTGGTGCTGGCGACATCCATCGCCGAAACCTCGCTCACCATCGAAGGGGTCCGGATCGTGATCGATTCCGGGCTCGCCCGCGTGCCGCGCTATGAGCCCGGCACCGGACTCACGCGGCTCGAAACCGTGCGGGTCTCGCGCGCCGCCGCCGATCAGCGCCGCGGCCGCGCCGGACGTACCGAACCCGGCGTTTGCTACCGGCTCTGGAGCGAACCGGAGACGGCATCGCTCGAGGCCTATGCGCGGCCGGAAATTCTCTCCGCCGATCTCTCGTCCTTCGCGCTCGATCTGGCGCAATGGGGCGTGAGCGATCCGGCGACGCTCACCTTCCTCGATCCGCCGCCACAGGCCGCGTACACCGAAGCGCGCAAGCTGCTGACCGACCTCGGCGCGCTCGACAATGACGGCCGCATCACCGGCGAAGGCAAGCAATTGCGCGCATTGCCGCTGCCGCCGCGTCTGGCGCGCATGGTGGTCGATGCTGCCCGCGAGGGCGCGGGCGAAACCGCAGCCCAGATCGCGGTGCTGGTCGGCGAACGCGGCCTCGGTGGCAACGATGTCGATCTCACGCACCGGCTCGACCAGTTCCGGCGCGACCGCTCGCGGCGCGCCGACGAAGCTAGAGGGATGGCGAAACGGTGGGCTTCGCTTTCGTCACCCAGCACTCGGTCTGCTCCCTCCCCCCTTGCGGGGGAGGGTTGGGGAGGGGGGTCTGAGCTTGAGGGGACCAACGCGAAGACACCCCCCTCCCGCTCGCCTTCGCTTTCAGCTTCGGCGAGCGACCTCCCCCGCAAGGGGGGAGGTGTAGAAAGAAACTCAGGGGGAGGTGAAGACGTGAGCGTCGGCGCCCTGCTCGCCCTCGCCTATCCCGATCGCATCGCGAAAAATCGCGGCGGCGGACAGGGCGCGTTCC
Organism: uncultured Hyphomicrobiales bacterium; assembly: GCA_964641065.1. GTDB lineage: Bacteria > Pseudomonadota > Alphaproteobacteria > Rhizobiales > Xanthobacteraceae > Pseudorhodoplanes. Next base: position 2,311 of record CAZXJZ010000347.1, read on the forward strand.
TGCTGGCAAACGGACGCGGCGCCATGCTCGACCCCGCGCTGGCGCTGGCGCGCGAGCCGTTCATCGTGGCGGCAGACCTGTCCGGCACCGCGCAGCAGGCGCGCATTCTGCTCGCTGCTCCCATCACGCAGGCCGAGGTCGAAACGCGCTTCGCCGATCGCATCGCACAGCGCGACGAGGTCATCGTCGATCCGGCGACACTCAGCCTGCGCGGACGCAGGGCGAAGAAGCTCGGCGCCATCGCGCTAGCCGAACAGATCGCCCCGGTTATCCCGTCGCCTGAAAATGCCGCGCTTCTCGCGAATGCCATCGCCAGCGCCGGAATCGACCGCCTGCCCTTCAGCAAGCATCTCAAGCAATGGCGCGACCGCGTCATGTTCCTGCGTGCATCCGAAGGCGACGAATGGCCGGACCTTTCCGATGCAGCGCTCACCGCGACCGCGCAGGACTGGCTCGTGCCTCTCCTCGCGGACAAGACCGCGCTGAAGGATATCGGCGCGGACGATCTCTCGAACGCGATCATGGAATTGCTGCCGTGGGCTATGCGGCGGCGGCTCGACACTGAGGCGCCGACGCATTTCGAGGCGCCAACCGGCACCAACGTTCCGATTGATTACGAAGCCGAAGCCGGCCCGACCATCGCGATCCGGGTGCAGGAGTTGTTTGGCCTGAGCCGCCACCCATCGATCGCGGGCGGCCGCGTGCCGCTGGTAATCGAACTGCTGTCGCCCGCGCAGCGGCCGGTCCAGGTGACGAAGGACCTGCCGGGCTTCTGGGCCGGCAGCTATGCCGCGGTGAAAGCCGAGATGCGCGGCCGCTATCCGCGTCATCCCTGGCCGGACGATCCCGCCAATGCCTTGCCGACGCGGCGAACCAAGCGCGCGGGGACGTAAGCCACCGGTCGGTAAAATTTTAACGACCCGATTCAGCATCGGGTCGTCATGACGCCCGCAATACCACCCGCAACCAGCCGCCGTTAGCGCGCCGTTTCCCTGCATCTGCTCTTGTCGCGGCGGACCCAGGAGCTGCAGCGGACTTAAGCCGATGCGTTCATTCATTGTCTTTGCATGCCTCGCGCTCGGAGCGGCCGCCGTGTTCGGCGGGTTGCTGGACCGCGGCACCACGGCGGCATCGAAACAGCCGGACGCGGCCGCTTCGCTTGCGCCACCCGCGAGCAACAGCGCACGCATCGTCAGCATCGGCCGCGATCACCGCGGGCATTTCAAGGCGCATGGCCGGATCGATGGCCGGCAGGTGTCGTTCATGGTCGATACCGGCGCATCGGTCATCGCCCTGACCGAGCGTGAGGCCGACCGGCTCGGCATCCGGCCGTCGCGTAACGCTTTCACAGCTTCAGTTCAGACCGCGAATGGCATGGTGCGCGCCGCGCCGGTGACACTGAATTCGGTCGATATCGGCGGGCTTGTGGTGCGCGATGTGCGGGCGCTGGTCGTGCCGGGCGGCGGGCTCGCCGAGAATCTGCTCGGACTGTCCTATCTGACGCGGCTCAAGCGCTTCGAATACGCCAACAACAAGCTGGTGCTGGAGAACTGAGCCTCGGCCTCCCCGGCGCCCTGCAATGACCATAATGCGCAACCATTTCCCCACCTTCCGCGTTTAGGCTATTGCTCCCGCCAGTTTTGACCGCCCTTCCGAGGACAATCATGTTTCCGAAGCCCGCGCCGCAGCTTGCGCCCAATACCTATGCCTATGAATCGCAGCCGATGGTGAAGCCCACCGGCTTCCGCGAATACGACGCGCGCTGGCTGCTCGGCAAGGAAATCAACCTGATGGGCATGCAGTGGCTCGGCATGGGCATCGGCACGCTGGTGCACGAGATGGGCGTGAAGCCCGACATCGTCACCGGCCACGACTTCCGCGGCTATTCCGCCTCGGTGAAGATGGCGCTGACCTCGGGCATGATGGCGGCCGGCATGCGCGTGCGCGACATCGGCCTCGCGCTGTCGCCGATGGCCTATTTCGCGCAATTCGATCTCGACGTGCCCTGCGTCGCGATGGTGACGGCCTCGCATAACGACAACGGCTGGACCGGGGTGAAGATGGGCGCC
>CAZXJZ010000348.1:0-4361 GCA_964641065.1 uncultured Hyphomicrobiales bacterium
CCGGCGCTGTTGACCAGCGCGTCGATGCGGCCCCATTTCGCCATGGTGGCATCGACAAGCCGCTTGAGGTCGTCGTTCGACTGGTTGGAGCCGGTGATGCCGATGCCGCCCAACTCCGTCGCCAGCGCCTCGCCCTTGCCGGACGAGGACAGGATTGCGACCTTGAAGCCATCCTGCGCGAGCCGGCGCGCCGCTGCGGCGCCCATGCCGGAGCCGCCCGCGGTGACGATTGCAACCTTGTCGGCCATGTTCGCTCCCCTCAGATCGTGACGACCACGCTGCCGCGCTTGCGCCGGGTCTCGACCCGGGCATGCGCGTCGGCGATGCGCTCGAACGGAAAAACCTGATCGATCGCCGGACGGTAGGCGCCCGCTTTGGCAAGTTCGCCGAGAATGACCAGATGCTCAAGCCGTTCCTTCGCCGGTCCGGCAAATGCGCGCTTGCCGTCGCGCTTGCGCCCGATCGCCCCCAGCATCTCGGGCAAACCCGCCGCAAGCAGGAGCAGCCGCCCGTTCGGCTTCAACAGATGTTCGTGCGTTTTCACCGACGCCTCGCCGACCGCATCGAAGATGACGTCATAAGCTTCGCCGCCATGGCGATAGTCCTGTGTCGTGTAATCGACCACCCGCTCTGCGCCGAGCGCGCGGACGAGGTCGACATTCGCAGCGCTGCACACGCCGGTGACGTTTGCGCCGAAATGCTTCGCCAGTTGCACGGCGGCGCTACCGAGCGCACCCGAGGCGCCGATCACCAGAACCGCTTCGGCCGCCTTCAGCTTCGCGCGGTCGCGCAGGAAATCGAGCGCAGTCGCGCCGCCGAAACACATCGCCGCGGCTTCTTCGAAAGACAGAGCGTCAGGCTTGCGGACGATCCGGTCGCTCGCCTTCATGGTCCGGTATTCGGCATGACATCCGTTCGGAAACGACGGATAGCCCACGACGGCGTCGCCGACCATGAAACTCGTCACCGACGCGCCGACGGCCTCGATCTCGCCCGCAAGCTCGGTGCCGAGGATCGGGTTGCGCGGCCGCGCGAATCCGAACACCGCGCGCACCATCAGGCCCATGCCGCGCGGCACCGTCAGGCTGCGCACCCGCCAGTCACCCGACGACACGGTGGTCGCGCGGATTCGGATCAGGACCTCATCAGTCTTCGGTACGGGCTTGTCGACAGTCTCGATCCGCACGTTTTCGGGCGGACCGTAGTCCCGGCAGATGGCCGCTCTCATCTTGGCCATGACGATGCACTCCGATCGTCACGCCGCGATGATTGCGTTCAGCCGGCCTTCACCGCTTCGGCGAAGCGGGCGAAGAAATCGTCCGCCATCTTTTTCGCCGCGCCATTGATCAGGCGCTGCCCAAGCTGGGCGAGCTTGCCGCCGATCTGCGCCTCGACGTCGTATTTCAGCAGCGTGCCACCGCCTTCGTGATCGGAAAGCTGCACGCTCGCGCCGCCCTTGGCGAAACCGGCAATGCCGCCATCGCCCTGCCCCGAAATCTTGTAGCCATTCGGCGGATCGATGTCGGTCAGCTGCACCTTGCCTTTGAACTTGGCCTTGACCGGCCCGATCTTGTTGACCGCCACCGCCTCGAATTCATTCTCGCCGATGACGTTCAGCTCCTCGCAGCCCGGGATGCAGGCCTTCAGAACTTCGGGATCGTTGAGCTTCGCCCAAACCACATCGCGCTTCGCCTCAAGCGGAATCTCTCCGGTCATCGTCATCGCCATCGGCGGTTACTCCATATTTCGAAAAAAATCAGGCTGCGGCCACGTAATCGTCGATCGGCCGAACGATCTTGCCGTCCACGATCGGCATGCAGTCGGGCGGAAAATCCTGACGGATGCGTCCGCCCGCTTCACCCACCTTATCAAGGAAGCGCGGCAGATGCGCCATAGCGCCGGTCGGCAAATCGTGCAGCACCATGAGAGTCCAATTTTGCTGCGTCGAAGCTTGCGCGCGGCAATGCGACAATGCGCGGTCGACCCAGCCCTCCGGATCGGCCCAGTCCCGCGGGATCGAATTCCACAGCACGCAGGTATAGCCGCCGCGTTGCAGGTAATCGGCGACGGGCCCGGACATCAGACGCCGGTCGAGATTGCCGCCGCCGCCGAAGGGGCGGAAATACCGGTGCGGATGCACAAGCCCGGCCATCGCCTCTTGCGTGCGGCCGATTTCACGCTCGGCAACGTCGCTGCCAGCCTGCTGGCCGAGCGGGACCGAATGGGTCCAGGAATGGTTGCCGATCCAATGGCCTTCGTCCTTCGCGCGTTGCGCGAGCGCGCGGTTCTCCGGCACCATGAGCTTCTGGCCAATGACGAAAAACGCGGTCTTGATGTTCCGGCGCGACAATTCGTCCAGCACCGTCGGGGTCACCGCAGGCTCCGGACCGTTGTCGAAGGAGAGCGTCAGATCGAACATGGCGGCGGTATCGCCGATTTTCATGTCCCGAAGCAAGCCTTCGCGATCCCCCGGTTGCTCTTGGCGGCTGTGCGCGCACCGCATAGGGTGCGGGCCGATCCGGGATATTGCCAATGTCGACGCCGCTCCTCCCCTCCGCGCTGATGTCGCCGCTGTTTTCCAGTGCCGCGATGCGTGAAATCCTGTCCGACAACGCACGGCTCAACCGCATGCTGCGCGCGGAAGCCGCGCTGGCTGCGGCCGAAGCCTCGATCGGCGTGATCCCGAAGGGCGCCGCGAAGCCGATCGCCGATTCCTGTCAGGCCAAGTTCTACGACATCGGCGCGCTCGGGCTGGCCGCGGTGTCGGCCGGCAATCTTGCGATCCCGCTGGTCAAGGCGCTCACCGCCGAAGTCGCAAAGAACGATCCCGAGGCCGCGCGCTACGTGCATTGGGGCGCCACCAGCCAGGACATCATCGACACCGCGTTGGTGCTCGAATTGCGGGCGGTGATCGACGACCTCACCACCGAACTCGATCGCGCGATCCCCGCCTTCACCACGCTCGCCGAAAAGCACCGGCATACGGCGACGGTCGGACGCACCTGGCTGCAGCAGGCTTTGCCAATGCCGTTCGGTTTGAAGGTGGCCGGCTATGCGGCGGCGCTGACCCGCTCGCGCGCACGGCTGAAGCGCGTGCGCAACGAGGCGCTGGTGCTGCAATTCGGCGGCGCCACCGGCACGCTCGCAGCGCTCGGCGACCGCGGGCTCGATGTCGCCATCGCCTTTGCCAAGGAACTCGACCTGCCGCTGCCGGACGGACCGTGGCATACGCATCGCGACCGGCTCGCCGAAGTCGCGTCAGCGTTCGCCATTCTCGCCGGTACCTGCGGCAAGATCGCGCGCGATGTCGCGTTGCTGATGCAGACCGAAATCGGCGAAGCGTTTGAGCCGGCCGGCGAGGGCCGCGGCGCATCAAGCACGATGCCGCACAAGCGCAACCCGGTGGCATCGGCGGCGGGCCTGGCCTGCGCCGCGATGGCGCCACAGCTCTGCGCCACCATCCTTGCCGCGCAGGTGCAGGAGCACGAACGCGCAGCCGGTGCATGGGCGGCGGAATGGCCAACCTTCCCCGCACTCGCGCTTGTCACCTCGGGCGCACTCAATGCCGTGGTCGATATCGCCGAGGGACTCGATGTCGATGCCGAGCGGATGCGCGACAATCTCGACATCACCGGCGGGCAGATCATGGCCGAGGCTGTTGCCTTCAAGCTTGCGGAAGCGATCGGCAAATCCGACGCCCACAAAATCGTGGAAGAGGCCAGCAAGCGCGCTCACCGCGACAAGACATCGTTGAAGGACGCGCTGGCTGCGGAGCCCAGGGTTACGGCGGTCGTCCCGGCAGGCGAGCTTGCGAAGCTGTTCGACCCGATGAGCTATCAGGGCGTGGCGCAGCAATTCATCGACCGGCTGGTCGCGACTGCGAAGGCGGGCCGCTAGTGCTGATCATGTCATCCTTGCTCCGTTCGTCCCCGCGAAAGCGGGGACCCAGGGTCACAAAAACTGGATTCCTGCTTTCGCGGGAATGAACGGAGTTTGAGGCACTCGCCCTTAAAGAAACACCGGAGGAATACCCGAATGCCCGTCATCGAGTCTCACGGCTGCCCCATCGACGTGGAGATCACCGGCCCGGACAACGCGCCGGTGCTGTTGCTGTCGTCCTCGCTCGGCACCACCAAGCATATGTGGGACCCGCAGATGCCGGCCTTCACCAAGGACTATCGCGTGGTGCGCTTCGACCGGCGCGGTCACGGCAGATCCGGCGTGCCGAAAGGCCCGTACTCCATGGAGATGCTGGGCCGAGACGTGCTCGCGATCATGGACAACCTGAAACTCGACAAGGTCAACTGGCTCGGCCTGTCGATGGGCGGCATGGAAGGCATGTGGCTCGGCGCCAATGCCGG
>CAZXJZ010000349.1:0-4319 GCA_964641065.1 uncultured Hyphomicrobiales bacterium
CCTTGTCGGTCTTCACGGTGAGCACCGCATGGCCATCGCCGTTGCGCTCGCGCACCACAGTGATCAGCAGCGCTTCGCGCGGCCAGCCAGCCTTGATTAGCATGCGGCGCTTCAGCAGCACATAATCCTCGCAATCGCCGCGGCCGGTGTCGGGATAGGACCACTTCTCGACCACGCCCCACTGATCCATATCGGTGATCGGCTTGATCGTGTCGTTGACCCATTTGTTGACGCGCACGAGATCCTTCCAGGCCTTGGTGGTCAGCACGACATCGCGCGGCATCGACGGCGGAACGTTGCATTCACGGCGGTTCTCTGCGCAGAACTCGATCCATCCGATCGGAGCACGCGATGACTCGCCGGTGGAAACAAAAAGCGCGTGGGGGCTTGCCCAAGCCGCGCTGGCGAATACAATGACGCAGCCAGCCGCTGCAATCCGTACGCTGTTGCGTATGTTGAGCAGAACTCGTTGCACCGCGTGACCCCTTCCCTTCTTGTTGGGTCACACTTCGCACAAAGCTTTTGTCGTGCCGCTAAGTCGCGTGTTCGCATTTGAATCGAAAGCGACTAAACAGCGCGACGAATTTGAACCTCACTTGAATCGCATTTATCTAAAATTTGAATCGATCGCTCCGGCGCGCGCAATGCGGTTGCCTGCGGCGCGGTACGGTTTGCCTGAATTCCAAAGATGAAATGCGCGTTTCGCGGGATCGCGAACGGACGGAATGGCCTGCAATTCTGGGGCAGTGTCGCGCCGATGCCGCGCGGGCATACGGGCCGGGCAGGCCGTAAACGGCGTTTACCCGCTGGTGACGCTTTCTTCCAGAAAGTCCGGGTGCTGGTGCCGTACGAACTCGATGGCGAAGCCTTCGTCCAGATGACGGACGACGCGGCCCTGTACCTTTCCGACCGTGACGAGCGCGCCGAGCGGGGGGCGCTGGTCGGTCGCGACCGCAGCACCGGACAGCGACACGTCGATCAGCCGGCAGCCGATATTCACACCGTTCGGCAGGATCAGCATTGTCATCGGATTGCGCGGGGCGAAGCGTCCGTGACGGCGGTCTTCGGGAGAGTCGAGCAGGTGGCGGTTGGCGAGCCAGGTCAGCTGGGCGGCGAGCTTGTCGCGCTTGCGCGAGGTGGCGGCGATGGTCGAGGCGAAGCCGTTGTCGAAATGCCGGGTGCAAACGCCCTCGAGCCGGCCGACATGGTCGATATAGGCAATCACCCGTTCGCCGATCTGCGGGAATGTCGGCGCGAACACCGCCATTCCGCCGGGCGACATGTTCACCACTTGGCAAGGATATTCGCGCCGGTCGGAAAGCATGTAACGGCCAAGCAGATTGACTTTCACACGCTGGAAGCGGCGGCGCTCTTCGCTGTGTGGAAGAATGCGCTGATTTACCTGAACCAGATTGCCGAAAATTGCTGCCATGACGCGCTGATCAGTCTGCACGCCGCGCGATTGCACGCGGCGGTTAAAACCTATTCGGGCGGCGTTAACGCGGGGTTAGCCTTGAAAAAAACGTGAAATGCGGCTCGCAGCGGCCGGATAGAAGACAAAACCCCGTCCGCGCAACGGCGCGTCGCGGCCAGGGATCGTTGTTGCGGCGCCGGCCGCGTTGGTGAAACGCAACTCGCCGAGTTGCAGCGACTGGACCGGACGCGTGCCGAGCCAGTAAGGCGGTGCGGCGACGGTGAGGCCACCAAGGACGCGGCCCGCGGCGCCGTCGCTGCCGGCAAGCGGCAACAGGATCATCTCGATGCCGACGGTCTCCGCCGCTTCATTGCGACCGGTCACGCCCGCGACGACCCCTTCCATGTCCTCGGTGACCGTCTGCAGCAAGTCGCGGATCGCGCGTTGGTCATCGATGCGCCAGAGGGTCTCGAAAGGTTTCCGCGTCAGTTCCGACCCGGCCAGCGCGCAGACCTCGGTTCCCGCGATCCTAAACGGATGGCCCTGTTCCGGATCGAAGGCGAGAACGAAGGTATTGGCCAGGCATGAGCGGATCGCGCCGGGCTCGATATCGCTGCGTTCGGGCGCCGGGCGCGTGCCACGCAGCGCGTCCCAATACTCGAACAAGGCCCGGGTGGCGTCCTGCTTCATCGCGCTTTTGTGCCGTTGCTGCGCTACCGGACGCTGGTCTGTTCCGAAGCGGGACAGATTGCGGCCCGGAAATTGCCGATGAGAGCAAGGTTGCAGGACGCGTGCCTGCCGCCGGGCCGGCGCGTTAGCCTTAACCGGAGCTTGCGCTTGGCGGACGTCGCCACGCTGTTAGGGTTGCTGCGAACCAGACGGCAGGCTCTCGGGCCTCAAGAATCAGACGAGGGGACGTGACCGGCACCGAAAGGTCCGACAGCGTCCGGGACAGCGGATGGGGAGGGCCAAAAGCTCTCCCCATCGCATTTTTGCGACGGGTCCCGCCGATTTTCTCCCGTGACTCCGATTTGACTTGAAGTCGCGAGGCGGGCGGGCGAGGAGGGCGCCGGACAATATCAGCCCATGCATCCCGTCAGCGCCCGCGAACCGATCTTCAACGTCCCGACCGTACTCGTTGCGACGCTCGGCGTCCTGGTGGCGATCCACCTGCTGCGCTCGTTCCTGTCGCAGGCGGCCGATATCGAGATCCTGCTGCTGTTCGCGTTCATTCCGGCGCGCTACGACAGCAATATCCTCGCCAATGCGGCGTGGCCCGGAGGCGTCGCCGCCGATGCCTGGACCTTCGTCAGCTATGCGCTGCTCCATGCAGACTGGATGCATCTGCTATTCAATTCGGTATGGCTGCTTGCTTTCGGCACGCCACTGGCGCGCCGGTTCGGCGCGGCACGGTTTCTGGCCTTCTGCGCGGTGACGGCGGCTGCGGGCGCACTGGCGCATCTCATCACCCATTTCGGTCAGATGATTCCGATGGTCGGCGCTTCCGGTGCGATCTCCGGAACCATGTCGGGCGCGATGCGCTTCGCGTTTCAGCGCGGCGGGCCGCTTTCATTCGGCGGTTCTGCGCATTCGTATCGGGTGCCGGCCTTGTCGCTAGTCGATTCGTTTCGCGATCCGCGCGTGCTTGCGTTTCTCGCGGTCTGGTTCGGCCTCAATCTTCTCTTCGGCCTTGGCGCAGTCTCGCTGACCGGTAACGAGCAACCTGTTGCATGGCAGGCCCATGTCGGCGGGTTTGTGGCCGGACTTGTTCTTTTCAGCTGGTTCGATCCGGTCGGACCGGCACCGGAACGCAACGATCGCTACGCTGCCTGATGCGTTGCAGCACGTTTGGCGCTGGCTAATGTGTCAACGCCGTGGAACACTCTCCCGCATCGTATGGTTGAGATGCGAATGCACGGGGCTCCCCGTTGCGGGAATGCCGTGCTTCCTAGGGAGGCGCATATGATCGTGAAATCGATCCTCTCCGCCAAAGGCCGCGATGTGGCAACGATCGCACCAACGGCGACGCTGGCGGAGGCTACCAAGGTTCTTGCGGAACGGAAGATCGGCGCTCTGGTCGTAACCGGTGCGGGCGGCCGTATTACCGGAATCGTTTCGGAGCGCGACATGGTCCGCGCCTTTGCCCAGCACGGCGCCGCGGCGTTACAGCTTCCCCTGACCGACGTGATGACACGCAAGGTGCAGACCTGCACGCCGACCGATACGGTCTCGATGCTGATGGAGCAGATGACCGCCGGAAAATTCAGGCATCTGCCGGTGATGGATGACGACAGGCTCGTCGGCATCATCTCGATCGGCGACGTGGTCAAGTATCGCCTGACCGAGCTTGAATTCGAAAAGGACGCAATGCGCGATTACATCCAGACCGCGTAGCCCGCGGTCCGAACGGGACGCGTTATCGCCGCTCAGGTAAGGGCGGCGAGCGCATCCTCGATATCGGGGAGCGATCGTTCAGCGGCCTGGACGCCGATCTCGATCGCTTCCTTGGCGCGATGAAAGTCGAACAATCCGATCTTGCCGCAGCGTGGTGAGATCATGACGTCTGGCGGGTCGCCGGCGAGGCGTGACCGCGTCACGCGATCCTGCATGATGTTGAACGAATCCACCATGATGCTGGCGATGTTCGGGCTGCTCCGGCCGCCGATCAATTGCCGCTTGAGCAGGAATTCAGGACTGAGGAAGCGTCCCAGCCCGGCCGGGCGCTCCCGCATCTCGGTCAAAATCCGGGCGTCGTCCGCGTCCGGACCGTGATCCGAGATCGTGCCGCCGCGTCCCAGCATGTCGGAATTCAGGTTGACCGCGATCACCAGCCGCGCGCCCAGCGCACGCGCCGCCGATACCGGCACCGGATTGACCAGCGCGCCATCCACCAGCCAGCGGCCAC
>CAZXJZ010000350.1:0-4308 GCA_964641065.1 uncultured Hyphomicrobiales bacterium
TCATCCTGCCCGCGCCGATCTTCTTTGGCCTGACGGTGCGGGGCCTTGGCTTCGTTCCGGCGATCTTCCTGACCACGCTGTTCGCGGCCCTCGCCTCGACGAAGCTGCGCCTGCCCTGGGCGCTGGTGCTCGCGGCCTCGGTCACGATCTTTGCGACGGCGGTGTTTTCCTATGGCCTCGGCCTGCCGTTCCGCCGCTTTGGCCCCTGGCTTTCGTTCTGAGGCGCGCGCATGGACCTGCTCTCCAACCTCTCGCTCGGCTTTGCCACCGCCGCCTCGCCGGAGAACCTGTTCTTCTGCCTGATCGGCGTGATCCTGGGCACGCTTATCGGCGTGCTGCCCGGGATCGGCGCGACGGCCACCATCGCGATGCTGTTGCCGATCACCTTCCAGCTTGAACCCGTCTCCTCGCTCATCATGCTGGCGGGAATCTATTACGGTGCGCAGTACGGCGGGTCCACGACGGCGATCCTTATCAACATGCCGGGCGAAAGCTCGTCCGCCGTCACTGCGATCGACGGCTACCAGATGGCGAGGGCCGGCAAGGCCGGGACCGCGCTGGCGGTGGCGGCGCTCGGGTCCTTCTTCGCGGGAACGGTGGCGACGCTTCTGGTCGCGCTGTTCGCCCCGCCGCTGACGGCGATTGCGCTGAAGTTCGGCGCGGCAGAGTATTTCAGCCTGATGGTCCTGGGCCTTGTCTCGGCCATCGCCTTGGCGCACGGCTCCATCCTCAAGGCGCTGGCAATGGTTGTCCTGGGCCTGATCCTTGGCCTGGTTGGCACCGACATCTATACCGGCACGCCGCGCTTTACCTTCGGGATCACCGAATATGCCGACGGCTTGAGTTTCGTCGCACTTGCCGTGGGCATCTTCGGCATCGCCGAGATCCTGCGCAACCTTGAGGGCGAGCAGGACCGCACCGTCCTTGGCGCCAAGCTTGGCCGCCTGTTCCCCTCGCGCGCGGACCTGAAGCGCATGGTGGCGCCGATGGTCCGGGGCACGGCGGTGGGGTCGGTCCTGGGCATCCTGCCGGGGGGCGGGGCGGTTCTGGCCTCCTTCGCCTCTTACACCATTGAGAAGCGCCTTTCGGACCATCCCGAGGACTTCGGCAAGGGCGCCATCGCCGGGGTCGCCGGGCCGGAAAGCGCCAACAACGCGGGCGCACAGACCAGCTTCATCCCGCTGCTGACGCTCGGCATTCCGCCGAACCCGGTGATGGCGCTGATGGTCGGCGCGATGACCATCCACGGCATCGTGCCGGGCCCGCAGGTGATGACCAAGCAGCCGGAATTGTTCTGGGGCATGATCGCCTCGATGTGGTTCGGCAATCTAATGCTGGTGATCATCAACCTGCCGTTGGTCGGCCTGTGGGTCCGCCTGCTGCGCGTGCCGTATCGCCTGCTCTATCCGCTGATCCTGATCGTCTGCTGCATCGGCGTCTATTCGGTGAATAACGCACCGGCCGACGTCTATCTCACCGCGGCATTCGCGCTGGTCGGCTACTGGCTGGTGAAGCATGATTTCGAGCCGGCGCCGATGCTGCTCGGTTTCGTGCTGGGACCGCTGATGGAGGAAAATCTCCGCCGCGCCATGCTGATCGCGCGCGGTGACTGGACGGTGTTCCTGACACGGCCGATCTCGGCCGGGCTGCTTGCCGTCTCGGCGGTCCTCCTGGTCATCGCGCTGCTGCCGATGATCCGCAAAAAACGCGACGAGGTGTTCGTCGAGGAGGGGTAGGCGGGTCGTCTCGATCCAATTGCGGATTTGACTTTTGGGCGGCGTTTCGGTGAAACGCCGCCCAAACTCTATTCCGCTACAGTGATGGGCGGGATTGGGCCGCTAAAAGACATTGGAAACGCCCCCTTCGGAGGAACTCAGGCCATGGCTTTGCTATCTCGTCTTGCCGGCGCGTTCGCCGGCCTGTCCGCGCTCGCGGCACTCTCGGCGCCGGCGCTCGCGCAGTCCTATCCGTCGCGGCCGATCACCATGATCGTGCCGTTCGCCGCCGGCGGCCCGACCGACATCGTCGCGCGCATCGTCGCCGACAACATGTCGAAGACGCTCGGCCAGCAGATCGTCATCGAAAACGTGGTCGGTGCCGGCGGAACCACCGGCGCCACCCGCGCGATGCGTGCCACCCCCGATGGCTACACCATCATCATGGGCCATATGGGAACCCATGCCGCCGCGGTCGCGCTCTATCCCAAGCTCGCCTATCACCCGATCAATAATTTCGAGCCGATCGGGCTCGCCGCCGGCACCCCTGTGCTGATCGTGGCCAAGAAGGACTTTCCGGCCAAGGACCTGAAGGAATTCGCCGCTTACGTGAAGGCGAATGCCGACAAGGTGAATGCCGCCCATGCCGGCGTCGGTTCGGTCTCGTTCACCAGCTGCCTGCTGCTGAATTCGGTGCTGGACGTGAAGCCGACCGCGATTCCGTTCCAGGGCACGGGACCGGCCCTGAACGCGCTGCTCGGCGGGCAGGTCGATTACATGTGCGACCAGATCGTCAACCTGGTGCCGCAGATCAAGGCCGGCAACATCAAGGCCTATGGCATCGGCACGCCCGACCGGAACCCGGCGCTGCCCGACGTCCCGACCACCAAGGAGGCCGGCCTCCCGCAATTCGAAGTGTCGGCCTGGAACGCGCTGTTCGCGCCGAAGGGGACGCCGAAGGAAGCGCTCGACAAGCTGTCCGACGCGCTGTCGAAGGCGCTCGATGACGAGGGCGTGCGCAAGCGACTGCTCGACCTCGGCAGCGACATTCCCGGACCCGACCGTCGCGGCCAGGCGGCCCTGAACAAGCTGGTCGACGGCGAAATCAACCGCTGGACCCCGGTGATCAAGGCTTCGGGCATCACGCAATAAGCAGGTTCCCGCAGAATTTGCGTGCAGGGGCGGCCGGTCACGGCCGCCCCTTTCATGTGGGGAATCGGCTAGCTTGCGGGTCGAGACAGGCGCGCTTTGATAAGGTCCGACCAAGAGGCCGGATGAACCGATGAAGCAATATCTCGATCTGATGCAATACGTGCTCCGCGACGGCGTGGAGAAGCGCGACCGGACCGGGACCGGGACGCTGTCGGTGTTCGGCCATCAAATGCGCTTCAACCTGCGTGACGGCTTTCCGCTGGTCACCACCAAGAAGCTGCACGTCAAGTCGATCGTGCACGAATTGCTGTGGTTCCTGCAGGGCGACACCAACGTCAAATATCTGCGCGATAACGGCGTCACCATCTGGGACGAGTGGGCGGACGAGAACGGCGATCTCGGTCCGGTCTACGGCCGGCAATGGCGCTCATGGCCCGCCCGCGACGGCGGCACCATCGATCAGATCGCGGGCCTGATGCGCGACCTCGAACGCAATCCGGATTCGCGCCGCCTGATCGTGACCGCCTGGAATCCGGCCGATATCGGCGACATGGCGCTGCCGCCGTGCCACTGCCTGTTTCAATTCTATGTCGCGGAGGGCCGGCTGTCCTGCCAGCTCTACCAGCGCTCCGCCGACATCTTTCTCGGCGTGCCGTTCAACATCGCGTCCTATGCGCTGCTGACCATGATGGTGGCGCAGGTGGCGGGGCTGAAGCCGGGCGAGTTCATCCACACGCTGGGCGATGCGCATCTGTATCTCAATCACGTCGATCAGGCCAAACTGCAATTGTCGCGGGCGCCGCGGGCATTGCCGGTGATGACGATTGATCCCTCGGTGCGGGACATCTTCGCGTTCCGCTACGAGCATTTCGCGCTCGAAGGCTATGACCCGCATCCGCATATCAAGGCGAAGGTGGCCGTGTGAGCGATCGCTCCTCTGCCGCGCCGCAGCCCGCAGCCGCGCGTAGCCCCGTTCCCATCATCCTCGTGGTCGCGGTCGCCGAGAACGGCGTTATCGGGCGCGACAACCAATTGCCGTGGCGCATCAAGTCGGACCTGAAATTCTTCAAATCCGTCACCCTGAACAAGCCGGTGGTGATGGGGCGCAAGACCTATCGGTCGATCGGCAAGCCGCTGCCGGGGCGGACCAATATCGTGATCACCCGGCAGCAGGATTTCGCCGCGCCGGGCATTTTGGTGGCGCCCGGCATCGATCAGGCGCTATCGGCCGCGCGCGGCGACGCCTTGCGGCGCGACGCCGACGCCATCGCGGTCATAGGCGGCACCGAGATTTTCGCGCAGACCCTGCCTTTGGCGGATCGCCTCATTTTGACGCTGGTCCATGCAAATCCGCCGGGCGATACCTATTTCCCACCGGTCGACCCCGCGGTCTGGCGCGAAGCCGAACGGCTGCCGCAGCCCAAGGGGCCCGACGACGAAT
>CAZXJZ010000351.1:0-3667 GCA_964641065.1 uncultured Hyphomicrobiales bacterium
AGCACCAGGCGATCGGCCTTGAACGGCTTCTCGATAAAGTCATAGGCGCCGCGCCTGATGGCGGCGACTGCGGTCTCGATATTGCCGTGGCCGGAAATCATCACGACCGGCAGGTCGGGATATTGCTCCTTTGCGGCATCGAGAATTTGCAGGCCGTCGAGTTTCGATCCCTGCAGCCAGATATCGAGAAACAGCAGATTGGGCCGGCGCAGCTTGATTGCCGAGAGCGCATCGTCGGCGTCGCGTGCGGTGCGCGTCGAATAGCCTTCGTCCTGGAGAATGCCCGCGACCAGTTCGCAGATGTCGGGTTCGTCGTCGACGATGAGAATTTCTGCCGTCATGATGTTACGCTGCTCGCAAGCCGGGATTTATCGTCGGTGTTAGAACTCGTGCTGCTGGGTTGCGGCGGATTAACGGCAAAGCGCAGCCTTATCCACGCGCCTCTGCGTCCCGCTTCCTTTTCCGATGCGTCATGCAATTCGATGCCGCCGCCATGCTCTTCCAGAATCTTGCCGACAATCGCAAGGCCTAATCCAGTGCCTTTCTCGCGAGTGGTGACATAGGGTTCGAGCAGGCGCGAGCGGTTCTCCTTCGGCAGACCGATGCCGTTGTCGATCACGTCGATGAAGACCTGGCCGTCGCTTTGCGTGGCCGAGACCTCGATCCGGCCCTTCTCGGAGCCGTCGGGCAGCGCGGAAATGGCCTCGGTGCCATTCTTGATGATGTTGGTAAGCGCCTGCGATACCAGGCGCCGGTCGAAGCGTGCCAGCATCGGATCTTCGGAGATCGACAGGTCGATATCGACATCTGGATGCCCGACCCGCATCAGAAAGACCGCCTGGCGTACGGTGTCGGCGACATCTTCCTGCTCCATCACCGGCTTTGGCATGCGCGCGAAGCGGGAGAATTCGTCGACCATGCGGCGGATATCGTCGACCTGGCGAACGATCGTGTCGGTGCATTGCTCGAAGATCGCGCGGTCCTCTACGATCACCTTGCCGTATTTGCGGCGCAGCCGTTCGGCCGACAGCTGGATCGGGGTCAGCGGGTTCTTGATTTCGTGCGCGATGCGTCTGGCGACGTCGGCCCACGCGGAGGTGCGCTGTGCCGCCACCAGGTCGGTGATGTCGTCGAGCGTGACCACATAGCCGTGCTCGGCATCGGCGGATTGTTCTGTTGCAACCCGGACCGACAGATTGCGCTCGCGCGCCTTGCGGCTCAGCGTCACCTGCCCCTGCGCCAGCCGCTGGCCGCCCTCGATCGCCTGCCCGACAAGCTCGGCAAGCTCGGGCACCACATCGAGCAGCGGTTTGCCCATCACGTCCGTGCTGGGCGAGCCGATCAACTGCTCGGCTGACCGGTTCAGGATGCTGATCTTGCCGTCATGGTCGACACCGATGATGCCTGCGCTGGCGCCGGCGAGCACCGCTTCGCTGAAGCGGCGCCGGCTGTCGATCAGGTCACGGGCGCTCATCAGGTCATCGCGCTGCGTGCGCAGATCGTGCGTCATCCGGTTGAAGGTCTCGCCCAATTGTCCGAGATCGCCTTCCGACCGGTTCACCGGCACCTGCACGTGCAGATTGCCGGTCGCAACCACATTGGCGGCGCCGATCAGACGGCGAATGGGTGCGACCAGGCGGTTGGCGAAATTCAGGCCGATCAGCACCGCCGACAAGAGCACGATCAGCGCGATCACCGTGTACATCAGGCCGAAGGCCACGGTGACACCGGCTCTGCGCGATTCCATCAGCGCATAGTCGGACACGCTTGCCCGGGTATCGCGCAAGTGCGCCACCACCCGCGGGTCGAGCGAGCGCACCACATAGAGATACGTCGCATCGAAGTTGCGCAGCTTGATGATGCCGGCGACGTAATTCGCGCCGGGAATGACCGCGATCTGCGGCTGGGTCTCGTTCAGGGATTTCAGGACATCCTTGTTCGGGATCGCGAAATCCTGAGTCGTGCGCAGCGTGGTGCGCTCCACGACTTCAAGCTCGGAGTTGAGCATGACGGCAACCTGAAGCCCGCGGATGGTCGCCTGGGCGGTGAAAAATTGCTGAAACCGATCGCGCTCGGAATCGAAAAGCGGTTTGGCGCGCGCCACGTCCTGCGCCATGGCAAGGATGTCGCCGCGGATCATCTGCGCGTGTTCGCCAAGATAGGCTTCCGCGACAGACAGCGAGTTCTCGATGATCGCCTTGGTGCGAGCCGAGAAAAAGCGGTCGAGGCCGCGATCGAGGGTAACGGTGGCGACGATCGCGACCAGAATGGTGGGAACCGCGGCGATGATCGCGAACAGCCCCACGATCCGCACATGCAGCCTCGATCCGGCGCGGCCATGGCGGCGCGCCTGGACGATCTGCATGATTTCGCGGGTGATGATGGCGACCAGCAAGAGTGCCGCCAGTCCGTTGATCCCGAGGAGGCTGACGACGACGTTGTGCGTCGGCGGCAGCGGCGTCAGGCCCGACAGGACCAGAAAGGTCGCCAGCGCCGACAACAGGGCCGCGCCCACGGCCACGAATCCGATGGCACGCCATGGCAGGCGGCGCGGCGGAGTTTGGGCGGTCGATTTCTCGAGCGGCAACGATTGGTCCGCGCTAGCCATCGCCCCCTGCGATCGTGCTTGATTGAACAGCCGAAGTCAGGCCGCAATGGTGTATTTATACAACATTGTTGCGAGATTGCGACAATTCCGCGGCGACGCGGTCAGCTTGTCGTGCGGATGACCTGGATATCAAGGTCCCTGATCTTCTTCCGCAGGGTATTGCGGTTGACCCCGAGGAGATCGGCCGCCCGGATCTGGTTGCCCCGGGTGGCGGTCAAGGCCGCCGTCAGCAGCGGATATTCCACTTCGCGCAGCACCCGATGGTACAGGCCCGGAGGCGGCAAGCCGTCCTGGAAACCGGAGAAATAGCGGGCGAGGTTGCGCTCCACCGCAGCCGACAGATTGTCCGGCGCGCCGGTTTCCACATCCTGGGTGACGGCCGGCTGGGTCAGCTCGGATTCGATCACCGCCAATGTGATGACGTCGTGCGGGTAGAGCGCGGCAAGCCGGCGCGCGAGATTCTCGAGCTCGCGCACATTGCCGGGCCACGAATATTTCTTCAGACGCTCCTGCGCAGCCTGGTCGATCTGCTTGCCCGGCAAACCTTCGCGCTCGGCGATCGCAAAGAAGTGGCGCAGCAGATCGGGGACGTCCTCCGGACGCTCGCGAAGCGGCGGCAACCTCAGCGGCACCACGTTCAGGCGGAAGAACAGGTCTTCGCGGAACAGGCCCTGCTGGATCAGGATCCGCAAGTCCTTGTTGGTGGCGGCGACGATGCGCACATCGGTCTTGATCGGCGTGCGGCCGCCCACCGTCGTGTATTCGCCTTGCTGCAGCACGCGCAGCAGCCTCGTCTGCGCTTCCATCGGCATGTCGCCGATCTCGTCGAGAAACAGTGTGCCGCCCTCTGCCTGCTCGAAACGGCCGGACGAACGCGTATTGGCGCCTGTGAACGCACCCTTCTCGTGGCCGAACAGTTCGGCCTCGATCAGCTCGCGCGGGATCGCGGCCATGTTGATGGCGACGAACGGACCGCCGCGCCGCTTGCCGTAATCATGCAGCGCACGCGCCACCAGTTCCTTGCCGGTCCCGGACTCGCCCGTGATCATGACCGTGAGG
>CAZXJZ010000351.1:3677-4157 GCA_964641065.1 uncultured Hyphomicrobiales bacterium
TTCCTGCATCGCAGGAGAACGGCCGACCAGCGGGATCGAGGAATCGATCTCGTCCGGCTTCGTGTTACGCGGCTTGTCCTTCGGCTCCGACAGCGCGCGGCCGACGATGCCGATCAGTTCCTTCAGATCGAACGGCTTGGGGAGATATTCGTAGGCACCACGTTCCGAGGCCCGGATCGCGGTCATGAAGGTATTCTGCGCGCTCATCACGATGATCGGCAGCTCCGGCCGAACCCGCTTGATGCGCGGCAGAAGGTCGAAGGCGTTGCCGTCCGGCATCACCACGTCGGTGATGATGAGGTCGCCGAGGCCCTGCGCCGCCCAGGTCCAGAGCGTCGCCGCCTGGCCGGTGGTGCGGACTTCGTAGCCGGCGCGGGCGAGCGCCTGGTTGAGGACGGTGCGGATCGCGGCGTCGTCGTCGGCGATGAGAATGTTACCCGTCGGCATGCGCTTTTCCGTGTCCTACTCGTCTTTTCACCC
>CAZXJZ010000352.1:0-4149 GCA_964641065.1 uncultured Hyphomicrobiales bacterium
GGGTCTCCCAGCGTCATGCTTCGATGTATTTTCCGTTCGTCCCCGCGAAAGCGGGGACCCAGAGCGGTCCGTCCACGGCCCGCGGCCCTGGGTTCCCGCTTGCGCGGGAACGAACGGGGATAGGTTTAGCCATTGGCCACACGCGGTTTGGTGGTGTCGCCGTTGCCGCCGACCACCACCGGCTCCGCCGCGCCCGGCCGCACCACCGGCACATGCCGCGGATCGAAGCCCGGATTCTCGGCGACGAAGGTCTTGCTGCGCTCGACCAGGAAATCGATGATGTGGTTGCGCAGCGCGTAATAGAGTGGATGCTTGTGGAAGTCGGTGCGGGCGCGGCTCTTCGGCAGCGGGTTCTCGACGATCTCGGCCAGCACCGCGCCGGGCCCGTTGGTCATCAGCACGATCCTGTCGGCGAGATAGATCGCCTCGTCGACGTCGTGGGTGATCATGAACACGGTCTGCCCGGTCTCGGCGCAGATGCGGCGCACCTCGTCCTGCAGCGTGCCGCGGGTCAGCGCGTCGAGCGCGGAGAACGGCTCGTCCATCAGCATGATCTTGGGCTCGATCGACAGAGCGCGGGCGATGCCGACGCGCTGCTTCATGCCGCCGGAGAGTTCGGACGGGCGCTTGTGCTCGGAGCCGGTGAGGCCGACCAGGTCGATGAACTTCTGCGCGTGCCTGTTGACCTCGGCCGACGACCACTTGCGCCATTTCGAGGTGACGGCATAGGCGACGTTGCCGAGCACGCTGCGCCAGGGCAGCAGCGAATGGCCCTGGAAGATCACCGCGCGGTCGAGGCTCGGGCCTTCGATCGCCTGACCGTCGACGATCACCACGCCGTCGGTCGGCTGGTCGAGGCCGGCCAGGATGTTGAGGACGGTGGTCTTGCCGCATCCGGAATGGCCGATCACGCAGACGAATTCGCCGCGCTGCATGCCGAGCCAGAGATTCTCGAAGATGGTGGTGGTGCCGGCGCGGTTGGTCGCAGACGGCGGCGCGGGGTAGCGCTTGGCGATCGCTTCGATCGAGATGAAATGGTCGGTCATGGCGTGTTCTTCTTATTCGGGGAACGTCACCAGGCGCTGGCAGTAGGCCAGGATCTGGTCGAGCACCATGCCGACGATGCCGATCAACAAAATCGCGTTGATCACATTCGTAATGCTTAAATTGTTCCATTCATTCCAGACGAAGTAACCAATCCCGGTTCCGCCGACGAGCATCTCGGCTGCAACGATGACAAGCCATGCGATGCCGATCGAGATTCGCATCCCGGTTAATATCGTTGGCGCGGCGGCAGGGAGGATCACCGTGAAGGCACGACGCACCGGACCGACCTCCAGCGTGCGCGCGACGTTCAGCCATTCCTTGCGCACCTGCGACACACCGAAGGCGGTGTTCAGCAGCATCGGCCAGATCGAGCAGATGAAGATCACGAAGATCGCGGAGAGGCCGGAATCCTTGATCGTGTAAAGCGCAAGCGGCATCCACGCGAGCGGCGAAATCGGTTTGAGCACCTGGATGAAGGGATCCAGCGCGCGGCTCATCAACGGCGACATGCCGATCAGAAATCCGATCGGGATCGCGACGATCACCGCAAGGAAATAGCCGGTCAGCACACGCGCCAGCGAATACGCAAGCTGAATGCCGACGCCCTTGTCGTTCGGCCCCTTGTCATAGAAGGGCTGATTGAGATGCTCCCACAACACCTTTCCGACCTCGAACGGACCCGGCATCGCCGACTTGCCCTGCGTCGCGGTCGCGCCCATCAGCTTGGCATATTCAGGATCCATATTCGCGACGGTGCCGGTACCGCGGGTGGCGAGGTGCCACGCGGCGATGAACAGCACGAAGATCGCGACGGAAACGATCGCCGCACGGAGATTGAGAGAGCGAGTCATACCGATACCTCGTGCCCCCGCAGCAGCGCAGCAGGCGCCGCGCTGCAACCCGGGAACGCCCTGACATCATCACGTCGACTTCTTGATCTTGAAGCTCGCGAGATAATCCTCCGGCTTGGCCGGATCGAACGTCTTGCCCATCACCACGAACGATTTCGTCGTCGTGGCCGGCGGGGTAAGTCCCACTTCCTTCATCAGCTTTGTGGTGTCGGTGGCGAGGAACACCTGCTTGGCGATGCCGTCATAGTCGACGTCGCCCTTGATCTGGCCCCAGCGCTTCATCTGCGTGAGGATCCACACCGCGAAGGATTCCCACGGGAACGGATCGAAGTCGATGCGGTCCGGGACCTTCTGCACATTGCCCAGTCCGTCGGCGAATGTGCCGGTCAGCACCTGCTCCACCACCGTCACCGGCTGGTTGAGATAATTCGCAGGCGCGATCGCTTCGGCGATCTGCTTGCGGTTTTCCTGCTTGGTCGCGAAGGCGGTCGCGTCGATGATCGACTTCAACAGCGCCGCATAAGTGTTGGGCGAGCCGGTGACGAATTCCTTGGAGGCCGCAAACGCGCAGCACGGATGCCGGTCCCAGATATTCTTCGACAGGATATGGATGAAGCCGACGCCGTCATAGACGGCGCGCTGGTTCACCGGATCGGGCGCGAGGAAGCCGTCGATATTGTCGGCGCGCAGGTTTGCGACCATCTCGGGCGGCGGCACGCTGCGGATCTGGATGTCCTGATCGGGATCGAGACCGTGTTCGGCGACGTAGTAGCGCAGCAGGTAATTGTGCATCGAATAGTCGAACGGCACCGCGAACTTCATCCCCTTCCAGGACTTCGGATCGCGCTTGTCCTTGTGCTTCGTCGCCAGCGTGATCGCCTGGCCGTTGATGTTTTCCACCGCCGGCATCGTGTAGGGAATCGGGTTCGAGCCCGCCCCCATGGTGATGGCGAGCGGCATCGGCGACAGCATATGCGCCGCGTCGTATTCCTTGTTGATGGTCTTGTCGCGGATCACCGCCCAGCCGGCGGTCTTGATCACCTCGACGTTCAACCCGTGCTTCGAATAGAAGCCCATCGGATGCGCCATGATGATCGGCGTCGCGCAGGTGATGGGGATAAAGCCGACCTTGAGGTCCTTCTTCTCGAGCGGCGCCCCCTGGCCAAACACCTCGGTTGCCGTCGCGAGCGGGAAGAATTGCGAAATCGCGGCCAGCGCGGTCGAGGCCCCGACCGATTTCAGGAAGGCGCGGCGGGCGACATCTTTCGGGAACATGGCGCGCATCACCGCCGAGGCAACCACGCCCTGGTAGCGGCTCTCCTCGCTTTGCGACGGGATCGGCTCGCATTGCAATTGGCGGACGGCATCGCGTTCGTGCTCGGCCTGACTGACGTGCCGGCCGCAGGAGCAGCCCGAAGAATTCAGGGTGCGTTTCGGGTCGAACGGATTGTCGAATGTGGACATCGGACTTCTCCCGTCTCGTGCAAGTCGAAATCCGGGTGCGGCATGCGCGCGTCCCCCGGCAGTCGGGACAGGAACAGCAAAGTCGGTGCCAGATCGGCCGGCCGGCGGGATCAATCTGCACAAGGACGAAATGAGCGAGGAAAACGGACAGTTTTTATTACGACTTTTCGTTGATTACGAATTTTGGTAGCAATCTGGCTCTTCACTGCGGATACGGCGATGAACGCGCTCCTGGACATGCACAAAGATCGGGCAGGATCATCGGCGCCTGCCGATTTCGGCCGCGTCTTCGACGCCGCGGCTGAGCCGATGCTCGCGCTCAACCCTGCCTCCGATCGCATCCTCGATGCCAATCCCGCGGCGTGCCGGCTGCTCGGCTACGACCGCGCGGCGCTGCGAAACATGCGGGTGACCGCCCTGCATCCCGGGCAATTACCGGCCCTGATCGTGTTCACCGATGGCGTGCTGGCGAAAGGCGAATACCGCACCCGCGGGCTCAAACCCCGCCACGCCGGCGGCCACGAGCTTGCGGTGGAATATGCCGGCAGCCGGCTCGGCCACGATCCGGCACCGGATCTGCTGCTCATCATCAGCGACCTGGCCGCGCAGCGGAAGCGAGCGACTGACACCGACGCCGATCTTTATATTCGCGGCGGCCTCGAGGAATGGCAGCAGGTCGAGCGCTTCTTCCGCGACGTCGAGCGCGAGAACCAGTTGATCCTGCGCGCGGCCGGCGAAGGCATCTACGGCGTCAATGCCGACGGCAAGACCACCTTCGTCAATCCGG
>CAZXJZ010000353.1:0-4142 GCA_964641065.1 uncultured Hyphomicrobiales bacterium
ACAGCATCGGCGGTGCCGCCGGCCGGGAACGGCACGATGATCTTCACCGGACGGTTCGGGAAATCCTGCGCAAAGGCAGAGGTGCCTGCCGACAGAACGACAAGGGCCGCGAGCGCTGCGCGCATAGCGCCGGTTTTCAGCATGGACGTCTCCCGGATTTTCTGTTCTGCAGGCTTGCCGCACACATACTTGAAACCTGCGGATATCCGAAGCATTTTCATGTCGCAGGGGGACAGGAGTGATGGAGATGGCAGCGTTGCGTCCTAATCTGGCCGGCCCAAGCGTTGCGATTGTTGGCGGCGGCATTGGCGGGCTGTTTGCCGCCAATGCGCTGCTTGCACATCGCCTGCAGGTGACGGTCTACGAGCAGGCGCCGGCGCTCGGTGAAATCGGCGCCGGTGTTTTCATCACGCCGAACAGCGTGCGCCAACTCGAGCGCGTCGGATTGGGGCCTGCGGTCGAAAAATGGGGCGCCCGCGTCGGTGCTGGCTCGCATTATTTTCGCGATGATGGAAGTCCGATCGCGCCGGTGCAGGTGACCGATTCCGCAGGCTGGAACGCCACCTTCGGCATGCATCGCGCCGATCTGGTGAACTTTCTCGCCGCCGCATTGCCGGCTGGCGTGGTGAAATGCGGGCACCGCGCCACCGGATTTGTGCAGGACGAAACCTCAGCGCGGGTGACGTTCGAGAATGGCGCGGTGGCGGAGGCCGACATCGTGATCGGCTGCGACGGCATTCATTCCGAATTGCGGCCGTATGTTTTTCCGCCATCGAGGGCGGTGTTTTCGGGCACGGTCGCCTATCGCGGACTGGTGCCGCATGCGGACGTGCCGCACTGGCCGACGGATGTGTGGCAAATGTGGCTCGGGCGCGGCAAGCATTTCCTGGTGTTCCCGGTGCGCGCTGGCACGATCATCAATTATGTCGGCTTCGTTCCGGCCGATGCGGAGATGAAGGAATCCTGGACCGCGAAAGGCGACCCTGACGCGTTGCGCGCGGAATTCGCCGGCTGGGATCCGCGCATCGAAGGATTGCTGAGCAAGGTCGACTCCACCTTCAAATGGGCGCTATATGATCGCGAACCGCTGCCGACCTGGACCAAGGGACGGCTGACGCTGCTCGGCGATGCCGCGCATCCGATGCTGCCGCATCTCGGGCAGGGCGCCAACCAGTCGATCGAGGACGGCATGGCGCTCGCCACCATTCTCTCCCGCACCGACCGCGTCGGGGCACCGGCCGCACTCGTCGCGTATGAAAAGCTGCGCCGCGAACGCGTCGCCGGTGTGCAGCGCGGCGCGCGCGAGAACGGCTTGCGCTACGACACGATGCACGGCGACGTCGCGAAGCGGGACGCCGAAATTGTCGCGCATGCGTCGTTCCGCAAGACGATCTACGACCACGACGTGGTGGTCGGCGCAAAGGAGATCGCGGAGGCGCTGTAGAACCGGTCGGCTTGTAGCCCGCATTGAACGGCAGCGACATGCGGGGCGATGGGTCCCGGGTTTCGCTTGCGCTCAACCCGGGCTACGGTTTTCAGCTGACGCGGAGAGTGCCTTCCGGTCCAGACCGTCCTCCGGGATCGTCCATTGCCGCCGCAACGTGCGCAGCGGCGTCTCGACATAGGCCCAGAAATCCCAGCCCGGCGCGAAGGTGTCGATGGTCGCGGTCTTGCCGCCGGCATAGGCATGCCAGAATTCGACCGGGTCGAGTCCGCCCGCGGCGTCCTTCGCCACCGGATTGATCTCGACATCGAGATGCCAGGAGAAAATCACCGGCAGGATGTGGCCCGCCATCGGATAATGCGGATGCATGGCCGCGGTGAAGGTCGAGGCCAGAAGTTCGCCGCGTGGTGTGGTGCCGTAGCCTGAGACGACATGTACGGTGTCGTGCGGCAATGCGAAGCCGGCATTCAGGCCGTTGGCTTTGCCCGGGAAATCATACTTGTTGCTGGTATAATGCATATAGAACGCATAGCCGAAGCTGTCCCGCGGCAGCTGGCCCAGCGCCTCGCACCGTGCGGCGAGGGCAGGGTCCGGCGCTTTCGCATAGGGCATCAGCCAGCCGGTCGCGTCCGCATCCGTCCAGGTTTTTCCGGTAATGCTCACCATGTTGGCGCGCGTCATGTCGGCGAGCGCTTCCCTGACATGGCCGGCCGCGGCTTCGGCGATTTCGTCGATGAAGCGCTCATGCAATCCGAGCGCTTTGGCATAAGAGAGCACGGCCGCGATCTTCGCCTTGTCGAGTGTGCCATCGACAAAGGCCATCACCGTCATGAACCGCAGTGCATCCTCGCGCAAAGCCGGATCGGCGATCGCGTCTTGGAGCGCCGCTGGCTCGACCGGCGTCAGCGCCGCGACATCGAGCGGCATTGTCTGTCCGAACATGTAGAGCGAAGCCGCCGCCAGCGCGCGTGCATCGGCGTCGCTCAGGGCGCCACCGGTTTGCGCAACGTTGCGCATCGCACCCAGGATCGCGGCGATCTGTGCGGAGGTCGCGCCGGTTACGAACGGATTGACATCGAGTTGTGGCGGCATGCGTATCCTCCCCCAGTGAAGGCGCGCATCTTCGGTTATTACGGCGCGATTGCGAAGCCGCCGCGATCGTGATCCGGTGGCAGGGTTTTCAAACCATTCGAAACAGGCTACGACAATATCGTCGCGCCCGTGTTCTAGAATTCTACGTCGAGTTCTTCCACCTCGTCGGGCTCTTCCTTCGCCACCTCGATCCATTCCTGCATCAGCGGCATCGCCATGATGGTCTTGCAATAGGCAGCACTCGCCTTGTCGAGCTTGACGTCATAGGTGACAAAGCGTGTGCAGACCGGCGCGTACATGGCATCCGCCATGCTCGGGACCGCGCCGAACAGGAACGGCCCGCCATAGCTACTCAGGCATTCGTTCCAGATCGTGATGATGCGGTCGATATCGGCTTGTGCGCCGGCCCAGACCTTGAAGCCCGGATAATGCGCCTTGAGATTCATCGGCAGCGCCGAGCGCATGTTCGAGAAGCCGGAATGCATCTCGCCCGACACCGCGCGGCAATGGGCGCGGGCCACGCGCTCTCTCGGCAGCAGCCCGGCATCGGGATTGAGTTCGTTCAGATAGCCGCCGATAGCGAGGGTGTCCCAAACCTTGATGCCGTCATGCGTCAGCATCGGCACCAGGAAGGAGGGCGACAGCAGCAGCAATTCGGCACGGACCGACGGATCGTCGCTGTTCACCATCACGGTCTCGAAATCGATCCCGGCGAACTTGCACAACAGCCATCCCCGCAGCGACCAGGACCCGTAATTGCGGCTGCTGATGGTCAAAGTGGCTTGCGCCATCCGAAAATCCCCCGATCGGGCATGCCGGGCGCCCGCCCCCTGTCCACCGGCCTGCAAATTATCTCGCAGTGGCAAAAAAAATGCACTAGTCTTTTGCACTGCAACAGGGGCGGCGGGGGCCGCGGGGTGGATGCTGTACCAGGCTTATCAGGCGAGTGCCGACATGATGGTGCCGGTGCGAGCCCTTGCCGGCTTTGCATTGTCTGCGCATGCAGCCATGCCCCATATGAACGGACATGCCGTCCGGAATCTAACCGCAGCCTACGAACTGATTTCGCGCGCCCGGCTGACCCATACCCGCCCGGATTACGGCATCAAGAGCGTGACGGTCGGCAATCGGGAGGTGGAGGTCATCGAAGAGGTGACCCATGTCACCCCATTTGGAACGCTGCTTCGCTTCCGCAAGGACGTCGACACCGCGCAGCCGCGGGTGCTGATCGTGGCCCCGCTGTCGGGGCATTTCGCAACGCTGCTGCGCGGGACCGTGCGCACCATGCTGCCGGAGCATGACGTCTATATCACTGACTGGCACAATGCCCGCGACGTTCCGTTGTCGGCCGGCCGTTTCGGTTTCGACGATTACGTCACCCACCTGATCGAGTTTCTCGAGGCGATCAGGCCGGGCGCGCATGTCATCGCGGTGTGCCAGCCCTGCGTTGCGGCGCTGGTGGCGGCGGCCGTGATGGCGCAGGGCGATCATCCGGCGCAGCCGCGCTCGATGACGCTGATGGCCGGGCCGATCGATACGCGGGTGAATCCGACCAAGGTCAACGAGCTTGCCAAGAGCAAGCCGATGTCATGGTTCGAGAAGAACC
>CAZXJZ010000354.1:0-4133 GCA_964641065.1 uncultured Hyphomicrobiales bacterium
TGTCGACCTCTCCCTTACCAAGGGAGTGCTCTACCACTGAGCTACGGCAGCGTGCTGACAGGCCCCGGCGATCCGGGACTTCACCGATCGTCGCAACCGGCCGCGGCTTGATGCACATGCGGCCGGCGGCGGCGGCGTTCATACCCGCCGACGGGTGGCGCGGCAAGCATCACGGCGCGATTTTCCGCCGCCTGAGGCCGTTCGCTCGTTCGGCCGTCACCAGAAGCCGCGCTTGTCGCATCCGATCGCGAAGGGCCGCTCGCTGCACGGCGTCGCGCCCGGGCTGCGGGGCCTCTCGCCATAGGGGTCCGACGTCAGGTTGGGGGCGCTCTGAGCCCGCGGTGCGTTGGCGGCGCCGCTGCGGCTCTTGGCCTGCGCGGACGCTGCGGTTGCCGTCGCGACAACCAGAAGGGCGGCGACGGCCAGACTTGATATGCTGCGCATATCTCTTCTCCAGTGCGGCGTTCGCCGACATGTAGGGATGCCCTGAGCGGGCTGCCTTTTGCAGGTTGCGGTGTTTGTGGAGGTTTTGCCGTCGCCGGACGCATGCGCGCCATGCCGGACCGGAAACCGGCTGGCGTCCGGGCTCCTACCAGGTGCCGCGCCGGTCGCAATCGCGGGCGAACGGGCGCTCGGCGCAATTCGACAGGCCGTAGGGATTTGCGGGCGCCGACGTGGCCGGAGGCGCGGCCTGGGGCCGCTTCTTCGCGGTTCCTCTGGTCTGGGCCAGTGCGCCGGTCACCACCGTGGCGGCGAGCAGCCCGGCGACGGCAATGCGCAGCATTTGAAACATGGATCTCTCCTTCCTTGACCCTTTGAACAGGCCGGCTCGGGCGGCCGCGTCCTTGCGCGGCCACGCTCTTGCGTCCGGTCCGGATTTCGGCTTTCTCGGCCTCATGGACGAGAACACCGGGGCGGCGCAAAAAAGCCCGCGCGAGGAGCGCCTCGCCAAGGCCCTGCGCGATAATTTAAGGCGCCGCAAAGCGCAGGCACGGGAACGTGCGGCAGGGTCGGATTCGCGGGAGGAGGCCGGTGATCCGGCCGCTGGGGTTTCGGGGCACGAGGGCTGAGCCCGAAGCGATATTCCGCCCCATCCGGGGCATCGATTGCGCTAAGGTTTGAAATTCACGTTCGATCTATGGGGGTTCGATGGATCGCATTCGCATCGCCGGCGGAAAGCCGCTCTACGGCACCATCCCGATTTCCGGAGCCAAGAACGCAGCTCTGCCGCTGATGATCGCGAGCCTGCTGACCGAGGACATGCTGATCCTGGAGAACGTTCCGCATCTCGCGGACGTGGTGCAGTTGCAGCGGATCCTGAACAATCACGGCGTCGACGTGATGCTGTCGGGCAAGCGCGCCGGTGACGGTGACAATGCCGGCCAGACGGTGAAGATTTCCGCCGCCAATATCGTCGACACCACGGCGCCCTACGATCTGGTTTCCAAGATGCGGGCGAGCTTCTGGGTGATCGCGCCGCTGCTGGCGCGCATGGGCGAGGCCCGGGTCTCGCTGCCCGGCGGCTGCGCGATCGGTACGCGTCCGGTCGATCTGCTGCTGATGGCGCTCGAGCAACTCGGTGCGACCGTCGAGACCGAGGCCGGATATGCGGTTGCGCGCGCGCCGACCGGCGGCTTGCGCGGCGGCGAGATCGTGTTTCCGAAAGTGACCGTTGGTGGCACCCATGTCGCGGTGATGGCGGCGTCGCTCGCAAACGGCACGACCGTGATCGAGAATGCGGCGCAGGAGCCGGAGGTCAAGGACGTCGCCGATTGCCTGATCAAGATGGGGGCGAAAATTTCCGGCGCCGGCACGTCGCGGATCGAAATCGAGGGCGTGGCGCGGCTCGGGCCAGCCCGGCACAGCGTCGTGCCCGACCGCATCGAGACCGGCACCTATGCGATGGCCGTGGCGATGACCGGCGGCGACGTGCTGCTGCAGGGCGCGCGGCCGGAATTGCTGCAATCCTCGCTCGATGTGCTGCAGCAGGTCGGCGCGACCGTTGCCTGCACCAATGAAGGCATCCGCATTGCCCGCAACGGCTCGGGTCTCGCCCCGGTCGAGGTCACGACCGAGCCGTTCCCCGGTTTCCCGACCGACATGCAGGCGCAACTGATGGCGCTGATGACCAAGGCCAAAGGCACCTCGCGCATCACCGAAACCATTTTCGAGAACCGGTTCATGCACGTGCAGGAACTGGCGCGGCTCGGTGCGCGCATCTCGCTGGACGGCCAGGAGGCGACGATCGAAGGCGTGGATCGTCTGCACGGGGCGCCGGTGATGGCGACCGACCTGCGTGCCTCGGTGTCGCTGGTCATCGCGGCGCTGGCGGCCGAAGGCGAGACGATCGTCAACCGCGTCTATCACCTTGATCGCGGTTTCGAGCGGCTGGAGGAAAAGCTCGGCGCGTGCGGTGCGGAGGTGGAGCGGATCAGCGCTTAACCCTGTCGCACCGGCCGTTTTTTAGTGCGTGCGGCCCCCTTGCGACATCATGACCGTTTGCCTAACTAGCGGTCAGGGCGAATTTTGAAATTTGTAAGACCGACCCAAAAGGCCGCGTCATGGACATGTTGAAGCTCATCGCGCTTGACCGCGAGGATCTCGAAATCGTATCCGCGCATCTGCAGGATGCCATCGTAAAGGTCGGCGAGGTGATCTGGCGCCCGAATGAAAATCGGGTCGTGATCGCGCTGAATCGGTTCGACTGGGAGGCCGCGGTTGGCGAGCCTCCATCCTGGCGGCGCCGACGTGCCGCGTTGCGGTTCGACCGCGTCTCCTCGTGCAAGTGCAAGAGCCTCGATTGTTCCGCCAAGGAGCAGGTGCTCAATCTCCTGGCCGTGGAGTTCAGCGAAAGCGACTCGCCCGGCGGCGTGATCACGCTGTCATTCTCCGGCGGCGGCGCGTTGCGGCTTGAGGTCGAATGTCTCGAAGCCGAAGTGGTCGATCTTGGCCCGATCTGGGAGGCTGCGGCCTGTCCCGATCACAAGACCATCGACGGCGAAGTCGCACGGGCTTGATCCACTGCGCCTGATCGTGCGTGCGGCGGACTGCCCGCTCGCTTGCCTTTCGGTGCTGTCTTTCGGAAACTCTCCCGCACACTGACACTAGCGCTGCGCGGCGACGCGCATCAACGAGAAGCCGTCAGGCTCCGGGAGGACGTTTCCATGCTGACCATGCGCCACCTTGGCTGCGCTGTTGCCGCGGCCGCGATCGCCATCATTGCCATGCCGGGGCAGGCCCCGGCGCAGGAACCGCCCCCCGTCGTCAAGATCATGGTCGGCTCGGTCGCGGGCGGCATTCTCGATCCCTATGCCCGCATCGTCGGCGAGCATATGGGCAAGACGCTGGGCCGCACTGTCATCGTCGAGAACAAGCCCGGCGCAAACGGCACTATCGCCGCGCAATATGTGGTCGACCAGCCGGCAGACGGCACGTGGCTGTGGGTCGGCACGCAAGCGATGACCGAGATCAATCCGAGCGCGTATAAAAATCTGCGCTGGGGCATCGATGATTTCATTCCGATCGTGAAGGGCGTCGAGGCGCCGCTGGTGCTCGCGGTGCATCCGAGCGTGCCGGCGAAAAATCTCAACGAGATGATTGCCTGGGTGAAGGCCAATCCCGGCAAGCTCGGCTATGCCTCGTTCAGTCCGGGCACGCCGTCGGCTTTTCTCGGACATCAGTTGAACAAGCGCTTCGGACTCGATCTCGCACATATCGTCTACAAGGGATCGGGACCGCAGACCCAGGACATGATCGCAGGCCATTCGCTGATGGGCTTCATGCAGCTCGGCAACGCCATGCCGCATATCAAGGCCGGCAAGCTTGTCCCGATCGCCGTCACCAGCGCCAAGCGCACCCGCTTCCTGCCGGACGTGCCGACCTTCGCCGAACTCGGCTATGACGATTTTACCGCGATGGTGTGGTTCGGCCTGCTGACCAAGAAGGGCACGCCGGAGCCGATCGTGAAGGCCTATATCGCCGCGGCCGAGAAGGCGCACAGCGATCCCGAGGTCCAGAGCAAGTTCGAGAACCAGGGCATGGAAGCCACCGGCATCACCGGGCCCGACAAGCTCACCGCCGACATCAAGACCCAGATCGAACGCTGGCGGAAGATCGTCGACGAGACCGGCTTC
>CAZXJZ010000355.1:0-4118 GCA_964641065.1 uncultured Hyphomicrobiales bacterium
ATCAGCGCCATCACCGGGTTCGGCGGAATGCCGAGCGTCAAGAGCGGAATGAACGAAGTCTGCGACGCGGCATTGTTCGCAGTCTCCGGCGCCGCGACGCCTTCGATCGCGCCGCGTCCGAACCGCTTCGGGTCCTTGGCGAGCTTCTTTTCCAGCGTATAGGCGGCGAAGGCCGCGATCACCGAACCACCGCCCGGCAGAATGCCGAGGATCGAACCGAGGATCGTGCCGCGCGCGACAGCCGGCGCGGATGCAATCAGGTCCGCGCGCGTCGGCATCAGGCCGGTGATCTTCGCGTTGACCACCTCGCGGCTATGCGTGACCTCGAGGTTGCGCAGCACTTCGGCAAAGCCGAACACGCCCATCGCGATCACGACGAAGCCCAGTCCGTCGGCGAGTTCCGGAATGTTGAAGTTGAGGCGCCCTGCTCCGGTCTCGAGATCCGAACCGATCATCGACAGCACCAGACCGACCAGGATCATGGCGATCGCCTTGACCACCGAGCCCTTCGCCAGCACCACCGCGAAGATCAGGCCCAGCACCATCAGCGAGAAATATTCCGCGGGTCCGAACATCAACGCGATGCTCGTGAGCGGAGCGGCCGCCGCGGCGATGATCACGGTCGCGACGCAACCCGCGAAGAACGAGCCGATCGCCGCGATCGCCAAAGCGGGACCGGCACGGCCCTGCTTCGCCATCTGGTGACCATCGAGCGTGGTCACCACGGACGCAGATTCGCCTGGTATGTTCACCAGGATCGCGGTGGTCGATCCGCCATACATCGCGCCGTAGTAAATGCCCGCGAGCATGATCAGCGCGCCCACCGGCGGCAGGCCGTAAGTAATCGGCAGCAGCATTGCGATAGTGGCGACCGGACCGAGCCCGGGAAGCACGCCGATCAGCGTGCCGACCAATGCGCCAATAAGACACAGCAACAGGTTTTGCGGTGAAGCAGCAACGCTGACGCCAAAGGCGAGATTGTTAATGAGATCCCACATGACGCGTCACCGGGGCCAGAGCTGAAGCGGCAGATTGAGCCCGTAGATAAAAAGCCCGACGCTGGCTGCCGTGAGCACGGCCGACCAGATCATGCTTTCGATCCAGCGCACATCCTTCGAGGCGGCGGCTGCGATCATCAGCGTGAAGAAGCTCGATATGATGAGTCCCCACGGCCGCACCGTCGCGCCGAAAAAAACAATGGAGGCAATAAAGAGGAACGGCGCGCGAATGCCCCATCTTTCGAGCGGAGGTCCTTCCGAGATCAGGCCGCCGACAGCGATGATCGCCGACACTCCGACCAGCAACCAGCCGAACAGGCGCGGCGCAGTTCCCGGACCAAAAGCGAAGCCGCGCATGCCTGGAAGGTCGCTGCCCGCCCAGAGCGTGAACAGCCCGAATAACA
Organism: uncultured Hyphomicrobiales bacterium; assembly: GCA_964641065.1. Taxonomy (GTDB): domain Bacteria; phylum Pseudomonadota; class Alphaproteobacteria; order Rhizobiales; family Xanthobacteraceae; genus Pseudorhodoplanes. Next base: position 1,403 of record CAZXJZ010000355.1, read on the forward strand.
GGAGTGCAATTCCGCCCCAAAAGTCCTGCGGATTTTTGATCAGTCCGCGAGCCTGCGGCCCCTCTGCCGGCTCAACCATGCGCTCGGCCATCAGCCACCCCCCAACGCCAGTAGTTCTACCATATTCCCCCGGCGGTCTTCGCCCAACTTGAGCCTTTTGTCTAGTTCATCGCCGGCCTGAACCGAAGAAACAATCATCGTCTGTCAGACCAAACCGGCAGCGCCGATTGCCGCAGCGATAAAGAAAATCCAGAGCGGATTCACCCTGCTGAGATATCCAGTTGTCGCGGTGGTTAAAGTTATGGCAGCGGCCATCCAACCGGAATCATTTGCCGAAGCAAGGATCCATGCGCTCGCAGCCAGCAGGCCGATGGAAACCGGAACCAGCCCGGACTGAATCGCAGCGCGAAATGGTGCATCGCGAAAACGATCCCAGACGCGAGCGATGAAATAAGTCGCAATGCATGTCGGGCCGACCATCGCAACCGTTGCGACCAGCGCGCCCGCCACTCCCGCGACCTGATATCCGATCAGCGTGGTGATGATGACGTTGGGCCCCGGCGTCACCTGCGCAATCGCAAACAGGTCCGAGAATTGCTGGTCGGTGAGCCAGCCTTCGAGATGCACCGCGATCCGGTACATTTCAGGAATCGCCGCATTCGCTCCGCCGATCGCGAACAGCGACAGCAATGCAAAATGTCCGGCAATGACGGCGAGCGGATCGGCGGGTTTCATCGCCGTTGCCACCACCATGCGAGCGCGATGCTGGCAGGCGCAAGCACCGCAAGCGTCGCGACCAGCGGCCAGCGCGCGACACCGATTGCGAGGAAGGCCGCGGCCATCACCAGCGGCGCCGGTCCCAATCCCTTGCGCAGGATCGGTTCCGCCATTTTTGCGATCACCGCGACCATCAGGCCGATGGCGGCCGCGGCGATGCCGGTCAGGATGCGGCGCAGGATATCCACATCGCCATAGAGCGCATAGAACGCGGCCAGAGCCGTCGCGATCAGCGCCGGTGGACCGAGCAGCCCAAGCAAGGCGACCGCGGCGCCGGCAGCGCCGCCGATGCGCGAACCGAACACGACCGACAGGTTGACCACGTTCGGTCCGGGCAAAAATTGCGCGAGCGCGAACGTCTCGTTGAACTCCTCCGCACTCATCCATTTCTTGTCGTCGACGATCAGCCGGCGAGCCCAGGGCAGGATCACGCCGAACCCCGAGACGGAAATTTTCGCGAAGCCGAGAAACAGTTCGAGAAGCGTGATGGCAGCCGGCGATTTGACAGGCGGCGATGACGGAGGCGGCGACGACGTCGATTCTGACATCCCGCACGTATATCACGCCGCCGACGACACGCCTGCGGGGTGAGGCATGCTGCTATGCGCTCGCCGGCGTTTTGCCGGGGGTCGGGCTCCTGATCCGCGGCACGCGCGCGGTTGCTTTAGCGGGGACCCTCCACAGGAACTTTTCCGCAGAAATACCGTTAGGCGTCGATAGGAGTGCGAGCGTCCCAGGTCTCCGCTGCGGATTGGCGGAAGGACGCGGCGGCTGTTGGACCGGAATTGACGCGTGGATGTACGAGACGACATAGCGAGGACCGGTGTCGCCGGACTCGACGATATTCTCAACGGCGGTTTGACACGGGGCAATATTTTCCTTCTCGAAGGCGAGCCCGGCGCCGGCAAGACCACCGTCGCGCTGCGCTTCCTGATCACCGGCGCCGAAAACGGAGAGCGCTGTCTTTACGTCACGTTGTCGGAATCGGCGCGCGAGCTACGCGAGGGGGCGGCCTCGCATGGCTGGGACTTGAGCGAACGGATCACGGTGTTCGAATTGCTGCCGCCGGAAAGCGTGCTCGACGGCGACCGGCAGCAAAGCCTGCTTTATTCGTCCGATCTCGAGCTCGGCGAAACCACACGGCAGATCTTCGATGCGGTCGAGAAGACCAAACCCGACCGCGTCGTGCTCGACAGTCTGTCGGAGATCCGGCTGCTGGCTCAGAACTCGCTGCGCTACCGGCGCCAGATCCTTGCGATCAAGCATTACTTCTCGCGCTATCGCGCCACGGTCCTGATGCTCGACGACATGACGACAGAGCCGGGCGACAAGACGGTGCACAGCGTCGCTCACGGCGTCATCCGTCTGGAGCAGCAAACGCCCGACTACGGTGCCGAGCGGCGGCGCTTGAGGATCCAGAAATATCGCGGCCGCCGCTATCGCGGCGGCTACCACGACTTCACCATCAGGAAGGGCGGCGTTGTCGCCTTTCCCCGGCTGGTCGCGAACGAACATCGTGCCAAAATTCCGCGCTTCACCATCGCGACCCGGATTGCACAACTCAATGAGTTGCTCGGTGGCGGCATTGATTCCGGTTCAAGCACTCTCATCCTGGGTCCATCGGGCACCGGGAAGACATTGGCCGCGATCAGTTTCGCGATGGACGCGATTGCGCGTGGCGAGAAGGCCGCGCTGTTTGTGTTCGACGAAGAGCTAGGCTTGCTGTTCGAGCGGATGAAGACGGTCGGAATCGAGCTGGAAAAACTGCGGGACCGCGGCGCTCTCGTGATCGCGCAGGTGGACGCGGCCGAAATGACGCCGGGCGAATTCACACACATGGTGAGGACCGTCGTCGACGACGAAAAAATCCGTACCGTGCTGATCGACAGCCTCAACGGCTACCAAGCGGCGATGCCGCAGGAAAATGCGCTCATCCTGC
>CAZXJZ010000356.1:0-4113 GCA_964641065.1 uncultured Hyphomicrobiales bacterium
TTCATGCCATTCGTCACCGAAGAACTGTGGTGGGTGACGGGGCCGGTTCCGGTCGAGCCCGAACGCATGACCGGCAGCGAGGTCGAATTGTCGCGCAAGGGCGACGAACGCGCCGACATGCTCGCGCTCACCGCCTGGCCTTCGTATGACGGCCTCGACGATGCGGCGGCCGAAGCCGAGGTCGGCTGGGTGGTCGATCTCGTATCGTCGGTGCGCTCGCTGCGCTCGGAGATGAACATTCCGCCCGCCACTATGATGCCGCTGGTTCTGGTCGGCGTGTCGGACGAGACCCGCGCGCGCGCCGGTCGCTGGCTTGATCTGGTTAAGCGGATGGCGCGCATCTCCGAACTGGTCTTTACCGAGACGGCGCCGGATGGCGCGGTCCAACTCCTGGTGCGCGGAGAAGTGGCCGCTCTGCCGCTCAAGGGCGTGATCGACCTCAACGCGGAGCGCACGCGGCTGCAGAAGGAATTGGCGAAGGCCGACTCCGATATCGCCCGCGTCGACCAGAAGCTCAACAATCCGAAATTCGTCGCCAATGCCGCCGAGGAGGTGGTGGAGGGCGAGAAGGAGAAGCGCGAGGAAGCCGAAGCGCGAAAGTCCAAGATCCTGGAGGCGCTGGAGCGGCTGCAGGGAGCGGCGTAACGCATGCGTCGGCTGATCCGCGGCATCGGATACGGCTTGTCGGCGATCGCCCTTGCAGTCATCCTGCTGGCTGGAGCCACCGCGCGCCAGGCCGATCCGGCGCTATGGCCGCCGAAGCCGGGCGAACCTTCAGCCGACATCTTTGTCGTCAGCCACGGCTACCATTCCGGCATTGCGGTTTCGACCGCGCAGCTTGCGGCGGCGGCGCAACGCTCCGGCGATGTCGCGCTGATCCTGATCGCCGAACGGTTCGGCGGCTATCCTTTCATTGAATTCGGCTGGGGCGAGCAGGACTTCTATGCGGCCGTGCCGACCGTGGCCGACCTCGACATCGGCCTTGCGGTGAAGGCGCTGTTCTCACCGAACAACAAGTCGGTGGTGCATGTGGTTGGGCTACCGGATACGCCGCGTCAGGTCTTTGGGTCTGCCGATGTCGTTCGTGTCGCACTGAGCGATGCCGGTTTCACGCGCATGCTGTCCGCGCTCAATGCCAGTGTGGAATTGAGCGGCGATCCTCCGGCATTGCAGGTTCTCGGCCGCGGCCTGTATGGACCGAGCCTGTTCTTTCGTGCGACCGGCGCCTTCCACATTTTCAACGTCTGCAATCACTGGGTTTCCGACATGCTGGCCGCGGGCGGCTTGCCGGTGACGCCGGTGCTCGACACTGTGCCGCCGGGTCTGCTGCTCGACCTGAAAATGCGGGCGGGGCTCGATCGCATGCCGGGTTTGACGCCATGAAAGTTTTTCTCGCAGGTGCCACCGGCGTGGTCGGCCGCCGCCTCACCGTGCTGCTGCGTCGCGCGGGCCACGAGGTTGCGGGCACAACCCGTTCGGAGGCAAAAGCCGCGGCGCTGCGGGCGATCGGCGCCGTCCCGGTGCTGGTCGACGCCTATGATGCCGACAAGCTGAAGCTTGCCGTCTATGCGGTTCAGCCCGATGTCATCATCCATCAGCTCACCGACCTGCCGCAGACCATCGACACGACGTCTTTGCCGAGGGCGCTCGAAGCCAATGCGCGGCTGCGCATCGCCGGCACGCGCAATCTCGTCGACGCCGCTTTGACTAACAATGTGAAGCGGGTGATTGCGCAGAGCATCGCGTTCGCTTATGCGCCGGGGCAGGGTCCGCTGACCGAGGACAACCCGATCGACCCGGCCCAGACCGGCGTGATCGCGCTGGAGCAGGCCGTAACCGGCACGCCCGGCATTGCGGGCATTGTCCTGCGTTACGGCCGCCTTTACGGTCCGGGCACATGGTCGGATGAGCCGAACGGTGCGGCACCGCTGCATGTCGACGCGGCGGCACAGGCCGCGTTGCTGGCGCTGTCGAAGGGCCGGCCGGGCATCTACAATATTGCCGAAGATGATGGCGCAGTCTCGAGCGAGAAAGCCAGGCGCGAACTCGACTTCGACCCCTCCTTCCGGATGAACCCGTGAGTCGGTGAGCCATGATTGTCGATCCCAACAACCGGCCAGGCGGCGACAGGCTTGTCGTCACCTGCAAGACTGCCAATAGGGTGCAGTTTTTCGACGCGGCCAGTCTGGCGATGACCGGCGAGATCGAGATGCCGGCCTCGACCCACGAGATGGTGCTGACGGGTGACGGCCGCGGCGTCTTCGCCTCGGTGTATGGTGGCGGCATCTTTGGCAAGAACGCCAATCCCGATCGCCGCATCGCGCTGATCGACATCGATCGCAAGGCGATCCTGCGGATGATCGATGCGGGTGCCGATGTCGCGCCGCATGGCGTGATGCTGGACCGCGACGGCAAGTTGTGGTGTACGGCCGAACTGGACAACGCCGCGCTGGTCATCGATCCGGCGACCGGCGGCGTGGAGCGGATCGACACCGGAAAGGCGGCGCATTGGCTTGCGATCAGCCATGCCGCGGACAAGGTGTTTGCGTCCTGCAAGACCTCAGACTTCGTGGCGATGATTGACCGCACGACGCGCAAGGTGACTGCGCATCTGCCAATTCCCGATCTGGCCGAAGGACTGTGCGTCAGCCCGGATGGCGGGACTCTGTTTGTCTGCGCACACCGGACGCCGACGCTTTATGTCTTCGATGCGGCGAACGGAGGTCTGCGCCACACCATCACGATCACCGGCGGGGAGGGCAGGCCGAACCAGCTCAAGCGCGTGCGCGTTTCGCCGGATGGCCGCTTCGTCTGCGTGTCGTCGCTGCTCGACCATCACGCCGCGATCTTTGAGGCGGCTTCGCTTCGGCAGATTGCCTCGATCACCACGCGCAAGGCGCCGATGGGATTCGGATTCGCACAAGATGCGCGACACGCCTATCTCTGCTGCCACGACGACGCTGTGGTGCTGGAATTCGAGCTGGCCACAGGGCGCGTGACGCGGGAATTCGCGACTGCCTCGGGGTGCGAATACATTATCGCCTATCAATAGGGATGATCGGCTCGCGGATGTGCGAGTCATGATTCGCGAAGTTTGTCATCCATCCACGTTGCACGATGTTCGCGGTCATCAGTTGCCGCAAATCGATGCATTGGATTAACTGACGCGCACGGTGTTCGATTCGTCGCTTGCGTGGTTCCTTCCGTTGACCTGACCAAGAGCAATCATGGCAAACCATCAGACGTCCAAGGTGACATCACAGGCTCGTTCGGCTGTTCTCGCTGCGCCGTTGCCGGTCGCAGGCTTCGATGGAATTCGCGAGTTGCTGCTCAGCCTCCGCAGCCGCATCGGCCCGTCGCAGATTATTCCCCTGGCCGCCGCGCTGCTGTTTGCCGTCGGCTGTACGCTCTGGGCGATCCAGGAGGGCGTATCCGTGCCGCTCGCGCTGATGGGCGGCTATTGCACGATCGTGGCCGGCATCATTCTTTGCGTCGCGCAACTGATGCTGACGCAGGTCAATACCAGCGCCACCGTGGTGGCGCACGCGCCGCGCAAGCCCAATTACGCCGCGTGGAAGCTCGTCAACAAGCTCAACGTTTCGAACGCATCGCGGCTTTGGTGCGAGATCGAACCGGGCCATCCCTATACGCAGGAATCGGCGGCCTGGACCGCGGCGCTTCTCGACGCGATTAAATCCGGTGCCTTGCCGATCAGTCCGAAGGCACATGCGACCAAGGAAATGATCGCGCAGGAGCGGGCCAATCCGGGTTGGAATACCGAAGTCACGCGCGACGACCTGAAGGCATGGGCAAAGGCGCACGGCCATTGCCCGACATTCCTGAACGATTGAGGGGCGGCCGGGGCGTTCGGCACGAGGATCCGGACCGGTCTGCCCGGAGCCCCCGGACGGTTGCGGCTTTGCCGGAGGGTTCAGTGCCACGTGCCGGTCTGCGGGGTTGAATCCTGAGGGGCAGTCATTACAACGCCCCCATGACCATGCCCGCCCGCGCCGAAGCGCAGACGCCACAATCGCCACTCGCGGCCGAGATCGAGCGCAGGCGCACCTTCGCCATCATCTCGCATCCGGACGCCGGCAAGACCACGCTGACCGA
>CAZXJZ010000357.1:0-4037 GCA_964641065.1 uncultured Hyphomicrobiales bacterium
CGGGGTTCGGCTACCGCAAACCTGGCAACGGCACGGGGGGTGGGGTTGACCGATTTCCCCATAAATCTAGGGGAAACGCTGTCACGCCAAGCCGGGGAAAAGCAAATGAGCGACGGACGATAATTGCGAATCGCAAACGAAAATTTATTGCAAATCCTGGAGCCGCCCCCAGAAAGAAAAAGGCCGGAGCGTTTGCCCCGGCCCTTCGTCGTCGCGATGCTTTGGAAGCTAGTCGCCGTATTCGCAGTCGGGCGCCGCGTACCTGTACCGCCCGACGCCGTTCGGTCCGGCGACGACTTCAGGTTTGCACCGTTCGACCCAGCGGGATTCCCGCTCCGCACGTTCGCGCGGCGTCCGGGTATCCTTGCCGGGCGAAGACACGACCGGCGGCATAGGATCAAAGAGTCGGTCGGCGCCCGCTCCGGCCGCTGTCGTCGCAACGATGGCAAGCAACCCGAACGCCGTTAAGATCGCAAGGCCGTCGACCATATCGCGCGCCGTCATTGGTCGCACCCTATGTCCGCCTCTTCGCCGCTCGCCGCGTACGGCGACGCCCGGTCGAAGATTGCCGGATTGAACTTGCTCCGGGTTTTCTCTTCGCAGGCTTCGCAGACATAGCCGCAAAAGATTCCGGCGGCGTCATTGAGTGCGAAGCGTTCGAGTCCTGATCCGCAATTGCAAAGTTTCATTGTCGTGACTCCGGTTTTACACGTCTCGAACGTCGTCGCGTTCGGGTTCGTTTGAATGGTCGATACTGGGCACCGGGAGCGCGGGCGCATAGCACGCGGCGGGCGGCTTCACTGAAGCGAGTCCGAGGGCAAGGCCGACAATCAAGAGAAAGGCGACCACTAGCGAAAGATGGTCGAACATTTTCCGCGCCGTCATGGTCTCGACTCCTGAAGGTCTAAGGCAATCGACACGCCCGCGGCGAACGCGTTGTTACAGACCGGGCCTAGTCGGCTCATTTCGACAAGCAAAAGGCCGCGGTCGAATTGCTCCGCCAAGAAATCAAACTGACGGTCTAGGAAGTCCTGCCCCTTATCATTGAGGGCGAACACGGCGGCAAAGCGCCCGCCGCGGTCGCCGCATGCTTTGATTCGGATATCGTTCATTGCCGCGCCTCCCGTGCGCACAGACCATCGCGGCGGCCTTGTGGTTAGCTTCCGGATTCTTCCCTTGATCCCACGGCACCACAACGGTGCGCGCTGGCACGTTCCCGGTGCGGCTCCATGATGGATGCTGCATTCACGCAGCCTTGTGACCGCACCGCGTGCAACGGAAGCACGCGAGTATTCGCGAGATACGCGCGGCCTGTGCGAAGCGGATCATGAAGGGCGCGCCACCGCCGCGACTCCTTCATGGCGTCTTTGCAAGGCGAAGCATTTTGCCCAGCCGCTTTTTCAGAATCTCAGCGGCGTTCCGGTACTCAGTCGCCTCGTGTGTTAGCCACGCTCGGAAAGCAACGAATGAGGCGTCCTTTTCACGGCTAGGTTGACGCTGTAGCAGCCAAGTGTCTGTCTTAGGCGCGAAGATTGGGAAGGGGGTAGAAAGCCGACCGGCACTGATCGCGTCCATCACGTAGGGTAACTGGACTACAGCAACTCCTACGCCATTAAGAGCGGCTTCGACCGCCATAGTGTTACTCTCGCAAAGCATGTCGCTGGACTTGTTTTGCACGCGCGCCGCGCCAGCCGCCTCAAGCCAGAAAGGCCAGTCGTCTGGCATCTTTGTTAGTCGGATGAGCGGCACGTTGTTCAAGTCAGTTGTTGAACAAAGCATCTCTGCAATTGCAGGAGTACACACTGGAACAACCTCACTAGCGAAAAGGTCGTCACTCTGATGGACTCCTGAGTTTTCGCGGCGAATTGCACACGACCAATCCTTCTGAATTGGAAGTGTGGTGCCTCCGGTCGCGAGGCGAACTTCGATTTCTGGATGGTTCTGATGGAATCTAACTAGGCGAGGAATCAACCAGCCTACGGCGATGGCGGGCCCAACACCTACCGTCAAAACGCTCGGCGATTGCGCCGCCGCGACTTTATCTGCGAGTTGCGCGATGGCATCGAACGCTTCCGAAAGGCCGCGCAAAAGCATTCCACCGCGTGGCGTAATGTCGAGCTTATTCGACTCTCGTTTGAAAAGCGCAAAGCCGAGGCGAGCTTCCAAATCTCGGACCAATCGACTTACGGCCGCAGGAGTTACGTTCAATTCCTTCGCCGCGAGCGAAAAGCTTCCGTTGCGCCCAGCTGCCTCGAAAGCGCGCAGCCCATTCAATGATGGTAGTTTTCGACTCAAGCGGACCCCTACATTTTGTTGCGGATTGCCAAACAAAAACTTGTTTGCAGCCCGTCACGACGAATGGTCATCTTGCTCTATCAACCGAGAGCAAGAAAGCCATGATTAGAAAACTCATCGTCACAGGAGCGGCATTTATGATGCTGACGAGTGTATCGGAGGCGCAAGAAAGGCGTGGGATCATCGCCCACCCACCCGTGTTCAAGGCGGATATACCGAACACTTCAAACCTCGAAGTCGCCGTGTATCAAGCAGAATACGAGCCGGGTGGCATCAACCCACGTCATCTGCATCCCGCAGCCATAACCTTCTTTGTGTTGTCCGGCTCCGGCGTTTGGCAAGAAGAGGGCAAGCCGCCAGTTACGCTGAAAGCAGGTGACAGTTTGTTCGTACCTTCGGGCACAATCCACGCGCATTGGAATCCGAGCACCACGGAGAGGCTCCGCTTTCTGGAGTTCATCGTTGCCGAAAAGGATAAGGGACGTTCGATACCCCTGCCACAGAAATAGGGCGGCAGCGGGCAACCGCCTTCGCACCAAATCACTACCCACGGCACAGCGCGGCGCAACTCGCGAAGCGACCCGCTGTAGTCCGGGCGCGGTCGAGACGTGGGGCAGGGTCCGGCGGACCGGCGGTCGCGGCTTTGGTGGTGTGCCCTGTGACTGCGATCCTAGCCGTGCCCACGTTGCGTGGCTAGCCATTCTGACCGATATCCCCGGCATGGATGCATGGAAGCAATGGGCGCGCCTGATACGCAGGGATGCGCACGCCCTTTATCTCGCGGCCCGCGATTCACGCGTGCCTTGGTATGCCAAGGCGCTCGCAATCGTCGTGGCCGCCTACGCGCTTTCACCGATAGACCTGATTCCGGATTTCATCCCGGTGCTAGGTTATCTGGACGACTTGCTTTTGGTGCCTCTCGGAATTGCTGTGGTGGTGAAGTTGATCCCATCACCGATCATGGCAGAGCATCGCGCTACAGCCGAAGCGGCGTTGAAGCGGCCGGTCAGCCGTAGCGCGGCGGCCGTCATCGCTTCCGTTTGGATTCTCAGCATCGGCACGGCGGCATGGTTCGGCTGCCGCGTTTTGACGGGATCGTGAAACTACGGCGCGAGTCTTGTGGAATAGACTGCAACCCAACGACCGGAGGACTTCGCCATGCGCTCGATTCTCATTTCCTGTTCCGCGCTCGCGCTCATTCTGACCGTCGCGCCCGCGTCCGCTATGTGCGGTGGGATGGGTCAGCAAGCACAATCGACCGGCCAAGGCGCGATGATGTGCGGCCGTCCCGCAACTTCGTCACAGGCCGAAGACCCGTTCGGGATGAAGGTCCAGCCGCAGCAACCGCAGCGCGGCGGAATGATGATGTGTCCGTGTTGCCGGAGCATGACTATGATGCACGGTGGCGGGCAGGGTGACGACCCGCACAAGGGCATGGATATGTCGCCGAAGCCGCAGCAATAGCCGATCCCGGCCGCACACAACCGGGCCGCCGGTGCGCTGGAATGGCCGCCCGGCTAGGGCCGTAGCCTGCCGCCCCCCAAATCACCTGTGCGGCCGTTTCTGTTAGAAACGTCTAGGCTAGGGTACCTGCTAGGGAAAGTCCGAAAAAGTTCCAAAATATTCAATGATTTCAGTCGGGTGTGGCGGAGAGAGAGGGATTCGAACCCTCGATACGGTTTCCCGTATACACGCTTTCCAAGCGTGCGCCTTCAGCCACTCGGCCACCTCTCCGTGGGCGT
>CAZXJZ010000358.1:0-4035 GCA_964641065.1 uncultured Hyphomicrobiales bacterium
TGCGCGAGGCGATGGCGCAGCTCGAGCGCGAGGGCTTCGTGCGCTCGGTGCCGCGTCGCGGCGTCTATGTCGTGCGCAAGACCAAGAAGGAAGTGATCGAGCTGATCACCGCCTGGGCGGCCCTCGAAGGGATGGCGGCGCGCCTGATCACCCAGAACGCCAGCGCCGACGTGACATCGCTGCGCGACATGTTCGCGACCTTCGTCGACGGCGAGCTGCGCGCCCATCTCGACGAATATTCCGAAGTGAATATCGAGTTTCATCAATCGATCATCCGCATGAGCGGAAACTCGGTGCTGATCGATCTCGCCGAAAATCTGTTCACCCATATGCGGATGATCCGCCGCAAGACCATCGTCGAACGCGATCGCGTCGACCGGTCGATCCGCGATCACATGAACATTATCGAGGCGCTGGAAGCGCGCGACACCGCGCGCGCTGAAGCTCTCGTGCGCGATCACGCGCTCGGCCTTGCCGAGCATGTCGCGCAATATGCCGATTATCTGGATTGAGTTTTCGAGGGGAGTTCAGTCATGGCCGAAGCCGCGGTCGCCAAGAAGCCGGAAGCCGAGCGGGAATTGACCGACGGATTCAATCTCATCATCGATGCGCTGAAGCTGAACGGGCTCGACACCATCTATGGGGTGCCGGGGATTCCGATCACCGATTTCGGCCGCATGGCGCAGGCCGAGGGCATCCGCGTCCTGTCGTTCCGGCATGAGCAGAACGCCGGCTATGCCGCCTCGATCGCGGGCTTCCTCACCAAGAAGCCGGGTGTCTGCCTCACGGTGTCGGCGCCGGGCTTCCTCAACGGCCTGACCGCGCTTGCGCATGCCACCACAAACTGTTTCCCGATGATCCTGATTTCCGGCTCGTCCGAGCGGGAGATCGTCGACCTGCAGCAGGGCGACTATGAGGAGATGGATCAGCTCGCGATCGCAAAGCCGCTCTGCAAGGCCGCGTACCGCATCCTGCATGCGCAGGACATCGGCATCGGACTGGCGCGTGCGATCCGTTCGGCGGTATCGGGACGTCCGGGCGGCGTCTATCTCGATCTGCCGGCCAAGCTGTTCGGCCAGGTGATGGACGCCGAGGCCGGCCGCAAGTCGCTGGTCAAGGTGATCGATGCGGCGCCCGCGCAAATCCCCGGACCGGACGCGGTCAAGCGCGCGCTGGATGTGCTGAAATCCGCGAAGAAGCCGTTGATCATTCTCGGCAAGGGCGCGGCCTATGCCCAGGCCGACGACGCGATCCGTCAGTTCGTCGAAAAGAGCGGCGCACCGTTCCTGCCGATGAGCATGGGCAAGGGCCTGCTCCCGGACACGCATCCGCAATGCGCCGGTGCGGCGCGTTCGACCGTGCTGAAGGATTCCGACGTCGTCATGCTGATCGGCGCGCGACTGAACTGGCTGCTCTCGCACGGCAAGGGCAAGGCTTGGGGCGACGCGCCGAAGAAATTCATCCAGATCGACATCGAGCCGAAGGAGATGGATTCCAACGTCGAGATCGTGGCCCCGGTGGTCGGCGATATCGGCTCCTGCGTCTCCGCGATGCTCGACGGCATGGGCGCCAACTGGCCGGCGCCGCCGGCTGATTGGACCAACGCCGTCAGCAAGAAGCGCGAGGAAAACATCGCCAAGATGGCGCCGCGGCTGATGAACAACAACTCGCCGATGGATTACCACGGCGCGCTCGGCGTGCTGCGCAATATCATCAAGGAGCGGCCGGACGCGATACTGGTCAACGAGGGCGCCAACACGCTCGATCTCGCGCGCGGCATCATCGACATGTATCAGCCGCGCAAGCGTATCGATGTCGGCACCTGGGGCATCATGGGCATCGGCATGGGCTATTCGGTCGCCGCTGCGGTCGAGACTGGCAAGCCGGTGCTGGCGATCGAGGGTGACAGCGCGTTCGGCTTCTCCGGCATGGAGATCGAAACCATCTGCCGCTACAACCTGCCGGTCTGCGTGGTCGTGTTCAACAATGACGGTATCTATCGCGGCACCGACGTCAATCCCGCAGGGGACGATCCGGCGACGACCGTGTTCGTCAAGGGCGCCCGCTACGACAGGATGATCGAGGCGTTCGGCGGCGTCGGCGTCAACGCGACGTCACCCGACGAACTCAAGCGCGCCGTCAACGAGGCGATGGATTCCGGCAAGCCGACGCTGATCAACGCCGTGATCGACCCGGCAGCAGGCAGCGAATCCGGCCGCATCGGCAATCTCAATCCGCAGAGCGCGCTGAAGAAGAAGTGACGCGGCTGACCAATTCGAATGTGAAGGCAATGTGATCCGCTCGTCCCCGCTCAAGCGGGGACTCAAGCCCTGCTAAAGGTTCTGGATGTCCGCCTGCGCGGGCATGGGCGGGAAATGGAGAGAATGATGGCAAAGAAAGCGAAGTCGAAAGCTCGTAAACCGGCCAAGCCCGCCAAAGCGAGTGCCAAGTCGAGTGCCAAGTCCCGTGCGAAGCCCGCGGCGAAGAAGGGCGCGGCAAAGCGATCGACCAAGGCCTCCTCGTCGAAAGGCAAGATCCTGCGCACCGTTGCCGGTGGCCTCGCCACCGCTGCGCTGGCGGCAGGCGCGGCAGCTGCCGTGAAGGGCGCACGCGGCAAGGCTGCCAACGGCAAGGCGAAATCGGCCATGCCGGCCCCCTCGAAGAAGCCTTTCGGCGAGGCCGGCAAGGCCCTCGACGGTGTGCGCATTCTCGACTTCACGCACGTGCAGTCGGGCCCGACCTGCACGCAGCTGCTGGCCTGGTTCGGCGCCGACGTGATCAAGGTCGAGCGCCCCGGCGTCGGCGACATCACCCGCGGGCAGCTGGTCGACGTGAAGGGCGCGGACTCGCTCTACTTCACCATGCTCAACCACAACAAGCGCTCGATCACGATCGATTCAAAGCATCCGCAGGGCAAGCGCGTGCTCAACGAGCTGATCAAGAAGTGCGACGTGCTGGTCGAGAATTTCGCGCCCGGCGCGCTCGATCGCATGGGCCTGACCTGGGAGCACATCCACAAGCTCAACCCGCGCATGATCGTCGCATCGGTGAAGGGGTTCGGCCCCGGACCGTATGAAGACTGCAAGGTCTACGAGAATGTCGCGCAATGCACCGGCGGTGCGGCCTCGACCACCGGTTTCCGCGATGGTGTGCCGCTGGTCACCGGCGCGCAGATCGGCGATTCCGGCACGGGCCTGCATCTGGCGCTCGGCATCGTCGCCGCGCTCTATCAGCGCAATCGCACCGGCCGCGGCCAGCGCGTGCTCGCCGCCATGCAGGACGGCGTGCTCAATCTCTGCCGCGTCAAGCTGCGCGACCAGCAGCGGCTCGCGCATGGTCCGCTCACTGAATACAGCCAGTATGGCGAGGGCGTGCCGTTCGGTGATGCGACGCCGCGCGCAGGTAACGATTCCGGCGGCGGTCAGCCCGGCCGCATTCTCAAGTGCAAGGGCTGGGAGCAGGATCCCAACGCCTACATCTATTTCATCACCCAGGCTCCGGTCTGGGGTGCGATCTGCGACGTGATCGGCGAGCCGACCTGGAAGACCGATCCGGAATATGCCTCGCCCAAGGCGCGGCTGCCGAAACTCAACCAGATTTTCGAGCGCATCGAAGCCTGGACCATGGGCAAGACCAAGTTCGAGGCCATGGAAATCCTCAACGAGTTCGATATCCCGTGCGGCCCGATCCTGTCGATGAAGGAGATCGCGGAGGACGAGTCGCTACGCAAGACCGGTACGGTGGTCGAGGTCGATCATCCGGTGCGCGGCAAGTATCTGACCGTCGGCAATCCGATCAAGATGTCGGACTCGATCTCGGACGTGAAGCGCTCGCCGCTGCTTGGCGAACACACCGACGAAGTCCTGACTAAGGTACTGGGCTTCGACAAGAAGACCGTGGCCGAGATCAAGAATTCGGGCGCTCTGTCGGCGCCGGAAAAGGAAGGCAAGGCGGCGGCGTAATTCTTTTCTTCACCTCCCCCCTTGAGGGGGAGGTCGCTCGTCGGAGCACAGCGAGGGCGCGCGGGTGGGGGGT
>CAZXJZ010000359.1:0-4025 GCA_964641065.1 uncultured Hyphomicrobiales bacterium
CGATGATCGCCAGCATGCCGAACAGGAAGGCGGCGATCACGCACAGCCCGATCAGCGTCGGCACCGAACGGCTGGGCAGCACCCGGTCATAGACCTCCAGCATGAAGATCGAGCCGGTCAGCATCAGCACGTTGCTGACCGCCGAGAACAGCGCGATCGCGATCAGCGCGCCGCGGCAGGCGGCGAGCGCCGCCGAAAGCTCGGATTGCGGGGTGGCAGGGGAGGCGGGGCGTTGCATGTGGTGTTCTTGCCAGGGCGGCGCGTCGATTGGCCGACGACGCGCTCTACTACCATCATGGCAGTTTTACGAGAAAATGTCGCAGGGGAAGTGGGGCGGAGGCAAGGTCAGAACGGCTCCGAGCCGTTCGCATGTCTGCGCCGTACCTAGACCCCGATATTGCCTTGATGAAGGACGAAATCGTTGGCTGTCAGGAGTAGCTCGTTTCCGACGAAGACCTGCGCGATCCTCAGGCTGTCGTTTCCGACGTGTATCATTGCATCCTGTCCATCGATGACAAAAAGACTCGCGAAGTCCTCGTCAGACAGCTCGGCGAGATTGGGGATCGTCTGCTCGATGAACGCGGTAAGGTTTGGACGAAACTCGATCTTGTCCTCTCCCGGCGCGAAATCGAGAATCACATCATTTCCAAAGTTGATGTCGAACATGAAGCGGTCCGCGCCGGAGCCGCCGGTCAGCGTATCGTTACCGCCTTGGCCGTCGATTACGTCGCAGCCCGCGCCGCCGTCGATTACATCGTCGGAGTCGCCGGTGGTCAGGATATCCGGCCCATTGCCGCCGGTGGCTTGGTAGGAATAGGAGCCGAAGATGGCCTCGATGGCACTATCATCGCCTTCGTGTTGATCATAATAATCGATCGCCGCTTGCAACTGCGTGGCAGAAATGTCGAAGCCGTCAAACTCGGCGACTGGAACCGACGGTCCGTCCACGGGTTTGAGCACAGCTATCGAGGTGATCGTACCGCCCGTCAGGCGATAATCTTCGCCCTCCCACTGGTTAAGCTGCGACTGATAGGTGAGGTTTTCGGCCGTGACTTCGAAAACGAGGTCGTCCGAAAAGCTCTGATAATCTCCTGAATAGTACAGTGTGATATGCGAGCATGAGATGTCTGTAACGTCGGCTTGCAAAAGCGTGCTGACAAACTCTTCGAGATTGTAGCCGGCGTTGGTCTCGACCGTGATCGTAACCGTTTCTGGCAGGGCGGCCACATTCACGGTCGCCGTTGCGGCTTCGCTCTCGGCTTCATTGTTGTCCACTGCGACATAATCGAAAGTCGTCTGACCGTTCCAGTCATCATGCGGACGGAAGTAAATCGTGCCCTTGCCCTCGTAGGCCGAGATGATCTGATGCAGGTCGTCCTCGTCGAGGATTGTCGAGAATCCGTCCAGCGACAGATCGCCATGCAAGGGCAGACTGTTCAGCTTGAAGTGGGAGATTGTGCCGTCGATATCCGAGCCGGAGAGCTCAATCGCGATGGCGCTAGTATCTTCATCGCCGGATGAGGACACGGCGTTAGCGACCGGCGCGTCGTTTAGCCCGTACACGGTGATAGTCGCAGTTGCCGTGTTCGAAACCGCGCCGTGCTCGTCGCGCAAAGTAAATTCGAATGCGTCTTCGAATGTCTCGCCGGCCGAAAGCGCCTGGATGATCGCGGAAGTCGTCGGATCGTAAGTGACCGAACCGTCCAGGTTGATGAATACGGTCGCTCCGGCTGCGCTTGTGAAGACTTGGTTGAGCTCGATCGCGTCTCCCTCGGCGTCGGATGCGCTGGCGAGGAAAGCGCTTGCATCGAAGGTGAATGGCTCATCCTCGGTAACGCCAGTCCGGAGGATCCCTGCGAATCCAAGGTCCAGTTGAGCGCCGACGACGTATCCAAATGTCGAGTCGATTGAGCCGACCACAAATTTGATTTGGAATTCACCACTTTGTTCGAGTTCGTAGTCGACGGTGAGCATCCCGGTCGACTGACCAAGTGGGGCAGAATTCTGGAAGGACTGTACGACGTTGCCTGTAGCAGCATCAATAATGTAGCCGGTCACAGTTCCAAAGTCGCCTGAGCCCGAATTATTGCCGGCTGAAAGTTGATAGACGAAGCGGATCGTGTCGCCATCTGTGGCGACAAAGGTGTCGCTGATGATTGAAGGACCAAAGCCGGTGCCGCCGGGCGAGGGCACTTGGCCACTAAAATTAAGGACTGCAACGGCGTCGTCGCCTTCAAAAGTTGAGCCGCTTCGATCAATAAAGGCTTCGCTGTAGTACAGAGATGCTAATCCCGATGGACTCAGATCGACAGTCCACCCAGCAAAATCGGTCTCCGCATCGAAGCCGCCGTTGCCGAGTGCATTCGTCAGGGAAGTATCGTGTGCGACCGGCGCATCATTCGTCCCAGTCAACGTCCATGACACCGATGCCGGAGTCGTCGTCGTGCCGTCGGACACATTGTACGAAACCTCGACGACGATCTGCTCACCATCGGCCAGCGACTGATACGCGGCGTTGCTTGGATCGAGCGTGAAGGTGCCGGTCTCGCTGTCGAAGGTCACCCCGGCGGGGAGGTTTTCGGGGACATCCACGACCGACAGGGTGGTTCCGGCATCGACGTCGGACGCATTTTCGAGCGCATCGAGCGTCACCTCCGCTCCGTCCTCGGTTGCATTGCCGGTGACAGCGCCGCTCACGACCGGCGCATCGTTCTCGCCCGTCAGCTTGATGGTCAGCACTGCCGATGCTGTCAGGCCGAACGGGTCGGTGATCGTGTACTGGAATGTGTCGGTGGCCTGTTCACCCGCGGCCAGCGCACGAAACGCGTCGTTCGGCTCGAAGGTATAGCTTCCGTTTGCCAACAGGGTCAGCGTTCCGTAGGTGCCCTCGATCGGCTCGCCGTCTGCGTCGATCTGAACGGCGTCTCCCGCCGGGACATAATTGCCGCCTTCGTCGCGGACGACGTGCTGAGCGGTGGTGACGGAGATGTTGCCGCCTTCCGGATCAAGGTCCGTGCCCGGAGCTTCCGGATTGGTGGGGGTGATGACATTGCCGCCGCCGGGCGTTCCGTCGGGGTCATCCACCGCAACCGGCGGCTTGTTCGGGGAAACCGTCACCGTGACGACGGGAGGCGGCGAGCCGGGATTGGCGCCCGGCAGCGGATTGGTCGGCAACGGGATCGTGGCGCTGGATGGCGCCGTCGACGGATTGTTGCTGGCGGTATTGATGACGTCGACAAGCGGGTTGTTCGAGGTGGTCGAACCTGCCGGCGGCGTGCTCGATCCGCCGCCGCCCTGCGCGGTCTGCGGGTTGGTGTCGTTCGGGTTGTCGCCGCGGTCCTGCGTCGGTACGAACGGGTTCTGCTGGTTGTTGTTGAAGATCGTGAAGATCTGCTGGACGATGCCGAGTTCCTGCGCGAGCTCGCCCGGCGTCTTCTGCACCTGCTGCGCCACCACCTGCAGCGGGCCCGCGGGCGTAACCACCCAGCCGACCTGCGAATTGCTGACGGTGCCGATCAGGGCGCCGGTGGTCTTGTTGTAGAGATTGAAGGCGCCGGTGGTGCCGTCCGGTTCGACCATCACCGAGAAGCGGGTCTGGCCGTCATTGGCCGAAATCTCGACCAGCACCGCGGTGCCGCGGATGCCCATGGTGGCGACCGGCGTTTCCACCTTCATGTCGCCGGTCTTCGCCACCTGTCCGGCAACGAAGCTGAAGGTGCCCTGCACCAGGCTGATCAATGCGGAATTGCCGGTGCCGCCCGCGGCATAGACGAATTCGTCCAGCACCATGCGGGCATTGGCATTCAGGCTAAAGGTGGAGCCGTCGGTGAAGACGATGGCGACCGACGAGCTGCCGGAGGTCTGGACCACGTCGCCCTTGCGCACGGTGTCGCCGACATTGAGCGAGACGGTGACGCCGTTGCGGACCACGGTCGCGGAGCCGGACAGCGCATCGACGCGGCCGATCACCGGCTGGGTGGAGGCGGGTTGTCCGCCGGCCTGCGCGTGCTGTCCGGGGGCGAGGG
>CAZXJZ010000360.1:0-4025 GCA_964641065.1 uncultured Hyphomicrobiales bacterium
AAAATCCGGATTCGGGACGCCGCGGAACCATCGTGCCGGGTCCGCAATATGACCGTCGCGGCGCGCAATGCCGCAGCTTCACCCACACCATCTATATCGACGGACGGCCTCAGGTTGCGCGCGGCGATGCCTGCCGCAACCCGGACGGAACCTGGCAGCTGGTTTAATTCGCCGCGTTCGATCGTGTCTAACCGGTTCTTAACGCCACCGCGCTAGAGCTTGTGTTCCGGGTACAAGCGGTGAGTGGTGCGTATGGCCGACGGGCTTCTCGTCGAGCGTTTGCGACAATATCTCAAGGATCTCAGTCCTGAGGCGCGCACGCTGTTGATGACCGAGCTTGAGCGCGGTCTACTGCGCGGCGAAGACATGCCGGGCGCGGAACTGGTCCTGCAGGAATTGCGGCGCAACGCCCGTGACGTTGTCCGCCCGAAACGTCCCGGCACACTGGCGCGTCTGTTCTTTCAGCCGCTCGAGCCGATCCTGGTCGACGATTCCGCGACCCATAATCATCCCGGCCGGGTGGCGCGGGTGGTGCTCGATCCGGTCTGGGACTGGATCTGTCGCGATCTGATGCCCGGCGAAGCCAAGGCGGTAACCGATCAGGTCGCGTTGGCATTCGAGGATGGCGAGTCCGAGCGCGCCGAAGACATTGCGCGTGCGTTCCAGGATCGTGTCGCCATCCGGATCCAGGAAGTGCTGACCGCTGCGCGCTCCGACGACAAGGTGCGGCGGAAGCTTTCCGGTCAGATCGGCACGCCGCGTCCGATCGAGGACGCGACCGCGATCCTGAATGTCATCATGGCCCGCGACACGCTTGCGGCCTTCGGCTCGCAATTGCCGAATCACATCAAGAATTTCGACGAGAACACCGTCACCACCGTGAAGGCGATGATCGATGCCCCGACCGCCGGCGGCCCGACGCTGTTCGTCTATGTGCTGGTGATGACCATGAGCCGGCTGGCGTCGCCGTGGCAGTTGATCCGGCTCGCCGTCCGGGCAGCGGGCAGCGACAATGCGACCCGGATCGCCGAAACGCCCTACGCCGTGACCGTCGACATTGTGCTCGCCGAAGTTCAGCGCATGATCCGGGAACTCAAGGCCGAGCTTCGCTCCGGGCGCGGGCTTGCTGTCGGCGCGCTGCTGAAAAGCATCCACGACGCCTCCCGCGGATTGCGGTCCGAGATCAATTTCTCCCATGAATCGCCTTGGGGCCGCGGCCTCGCGGCCTTGCGGGCCCAGGTGTCCGACCTACTGAAAGGCGAGATCGAAACCCTTCCGGGCCGCGTGCGCAGGCTCCTGCGCCCCCGGCCGATCAAGGAAATCGCGGCGAATTCCACGCTCGATCAGAACGACGTTACCGAGACCGAAGCGCAGATCGAGTTCGTCAACACTTGCAGGGCCTATGCCGGCGAGCTCGCGCTCAGCGAGTTGACCACGCGGACATGGTCCGACCTCGAACATTATCTCGATCCCGCGACCGCCTCTCTGGTCGAGAATCTGCGTGCGGCGGGGGAATCCGACCGTCTGTTCCGGCAATCGCAGCTCGATGCCGCTGTGCGCTTCTGCCGCAAGGTGTTCGGCGACGAATATGCCGCACTCCTGCTCAAGGCGCGGGATGTGGCGGCGCGCGACGTGGCGGCCGCGGCCGAGCGCAAGGCCGCGAAAGGCTGAACCCGCCAGTCTCCGCCGCTTCGGGAGGTTTCCGGGCCGCGGCTCGAACGCCGGTTCCCCAGGGCCAGTGGGCAAGTCCGCGGATCGTCCGGGCGGTAGCCTGCGGCTCCGATCACCGGATCGGTATTTTGTGCGCCGCCCGTGGGTGATGTAAACCCACCGGCATGAGCCTCTATCTGATCCTCGCCCTGATGACGGCGGTCGCCATTTTTGCGGTGCTGTGGCCGCTGTCGCGCGAGCAGCAAACGGCTGGCGCCGGCGGTCAGGAAGTCGAGGTCTATCGCGACCAGCTCGAGGAGATCGAGCGCGACCGCAAGGCCGGGCTGATTGGAGACAGCGACGCCGAAGCGGCGCGGGTCGAAATCTCGAGACGGCTGCTCGCCGCTGCCGACTCGTCCGGCAAGCCGGGCTCGACGCCGTCGTCGTCCCCGTCGCCGGTCTGGCGCAGGCGCGCCGCGGCTCTGATCGCGCTGCTGGTGCTGCCGGCCTTGTCCGCAGCCCTTTATATCACGCACGGTTCCCCACAATTGCCGGGCGCTCCGCTGGCGGGCCGGCTCAACGCTCCGCTGGAAAACCGTTCGATCGAGAGCATGGTGTCGCAGGTCGAGGCGCATCTGGAGAAAAATCCGAACGACGGTCAGGGGTGGCAGGTCGTGGCGCCAGTCTACATGCGGATGGGCCGTTTCAGCGACGCGGTCCGGGCGCGGGCACAGACCATCCGCCTGCTGGGCTCGAACGCCGATCGGGAGGCCGATCTCGGCGAGGCGCAGGTCGCCGCTGCGAACGGCGTTGTGACGGCGGATGCCAAGGCGACGTTCGAGCGCGCGCTCAACGCGGATGCCGGAAATCTCAAGGCGCAGTATTTCACGGCACTTGCCGCCGAGCAGGACGGTCGGCCGGAGGACGCGGCGCGGATCTGGCGCGTTATGCTCGAGCGGGCGCCGCCCAATGCGCCGTTCCGGACACTCATCCAGCAGTCGCTGGCGCGGGTGGACCCCAAAGCTGCCGAACAAAAATCTGCCGAAACGAAGCCCGGCGACTCCAAGTCCGCCGCGGCGATCGAACCGAAAGCCGCGCCGCCGGGACCAAGCCAGGAGGACATGGCGGCGGCCCAGCAAATGACGCCGGAACAGCGGCAGGAGATGATCCGCGGGATGGTCGACCGGCTGGCCGAGCGGCTGAAGACGGATTCGTCGGATTTCGAAGGCTGGTTGCGGCTGGTGCGCGCCTATGCCGTGATGGGTGACAGGGACAAGGCGCGCGAAGCCTTTGTCTCCGCGCGCAACACCATCGGCGATGACGCGGACAAGCGTAAGCGGCTGGACGATCTTGCAAAGGGGCTCGGCATTGAAGGGTAAAGTGACATGACCCGCAAGCAGCGGCGTCTGGTTCTGATCGGATCGAGCCTCGTGGTGCTCGCATTCGCCGTGGGGCTGGTGCTCACGGCGATGCGCGATTCCATCGTGTTCTTCAATTCGCCCACCGACGTGGTCGAGAAGAAGGTGCAGGCCGGCACCCGCATCAGGCTCGGCGGACTGGTTCAGCCCGGCACGGTCATTCGCAAGGACGTCGATGCCACCTTCGACATCAGCGACGGCAAGAACGTGGTGCGCGTCAGCTATCGTGGCATCCTGCCCGACCTGTTCCGCGAAGGGCAGGGCGTGGTGACGGAAGGCACGCTGATCGACGCGACGTCGTTCCGGGCCGATAGCGTGCTCGCCAAGCACGACGAGAATTACATGCCCAAGGAGGTGGCCGACGCGCTGAAGAAGCAGGGCCACTGGAAGGACGATTACGGCAAGACGCCGGGAGAGGCGAAGAAATGATCGCAGAGATCGGGCATTACGCGCTGGTCCTCGCGCTGGCGCTCTCGCTCATCCAGGGCACGCTGCCGATCGTCGGCGCGCGGCTGAACGATCGTCTGCTGATGGGCATTGCCGAGCCGGTGGCGCTGGTGCAGTTCCTGTTCGTGGCGGTGTCGTTCGCGGCGCTGACGGCACTCTACGTGACGTCCGACTTCTCGGTTCTCAATGTCTACGAGAACTCGCATTCGGCCAAGCCGATGCTCTATAAAATCACCGGCGTCTGGGGCAACCATGAAGGCTCCATGCTGCTCTGGGTGCTAATCCTGGCGCTGTTCGGCGCGCTGGTGGCGCTGTTCAGCCGCAACCTGCCGCAGACGCTGCGCGCCAATGTGCTGGGCGTGCAGGCCTGGATCGCTTCGGCCTTCTTCCTTTTCATCTTGGCGACGTCGAATCCGTTCGCGCGCATCGCCCGTGCGCCGTTCGAGGGCCGCGACCTCAACCCGGTGCTGCAGGATATCGGGCTCGCGGTGCATCCGCCGCTGCTCTAGC
>CAZXJZ010000361.1:0-4003 GCA_964641065.1 uncultured Hyphomicrobiales bacterium
GGTCAGCCACAGGTCGGCATACCATTCAGGCTCGGCGTATTCCTTGCCCTGGGTCACGCCGAGCAGATAGCCGGTGCCGGCGATCAGGATGAAGAAGTTGTAGCCGAGCACGACGAACCACGGCGCAAGGTCGCCTGCCAGCCGTGCGCGGCAGGTGCGCTGTACGACATAGAATGACGTTGCGAGCAGGACGTTGCCGCCGAAGGCAAAGATCACCGCGGACGTATGCAGGGGCCGGATGCGGCCGAACGTGAGCCAGGGAAGATCGAAATTGAGAACGGGGAAGGCGAGTTCCAGCGCCGCCCAGACACCGACGGCAAAGCCTGCGATTCCCCAGAACATGGCGGCGACGGTCGCAAACTTGACCGGGCCCATATTGTAATTCGGCTTGCCGTCGATGGTCAGCGGCGCCCGCGCCGCCGGCCGGTTGAAATAGCGCTCGACGATCGCGAAGACCGCAGCCGCGCTTCCCGCCGCGAACAGCGAGGCATGGAAGGCATATTCCGGTGTATGCGCCATCGCTGCGATGAAGAAGGATAGGAAAGCCGTCGCCGCAAAGGTGAGCGCGAGCGCGCCTTCTCCGATGCTCATCGACTTCAATAAGCCAGCATGTGTCTGTGGCATGGAAACCTGCGCTGAACGTCATGATCCGCTATGGCCTACGAATGATGGGTTGCGAGGTGTTCCATGTTGATCGAAGTCAACGAGAAGCGGAAAAAAGCCGTGCGCGACGTTGATCAAGCTCAAGGCCGGCACTTCGGAACGCTGTCAAAAGACTGGCAGCATCAGGATCAGGAGGTGCCTATGACCATTCAATCAGGCGCGGACAATTCGGGACTTTTTCATGCGATAGGGCAGGCTTGGAGGCGGTATCGCCAGCGGCGAATGGCCATGGCGGAATTGCAGGCACTCGGCACGGCCGAACTGGAGCGCATGGTGCACGATGCAGGGCTGACTTTCGGCGACGTTCTGGAACTTGCCAAGCAATCCGGCGATTCGGCATCGTTGCTTTATCGCCGGCTCGAACAGGCAGGCATCGACTTTCGGGCGATCGATTCGGGCGTGTTGCGCGACATGCAGCGGTGCTGTTCCTATTGCGAGAGCAAATCGCAGTGCGCCCACGAACTGGATGACAAACCGAAGGCGGCGAGCTGGCCGCAATATTGTCCGAATAAGTTGACGATCGAAGCGCTGGGCTCCGCGAAATGCCATTGAGTTCGGACAGGTCCCGTTCCCTTTCCGCCTCGGCGGGTCTCGGCGGGGCGGTCGTGATGGCGACGCTGGCGACGTCTGCGGCCTTCGCGCAAAATCCAAGTGCTCAGCGCGGCGTCGTGATCGCGCGAGCCTATTGCGTCGGATGTCACGCCATCGACAAAGTGAGCCCAAGTCCGCTTCAGGCCGCGCCGCCGTTTCGCGACCTCCACAAGAAATATCCCGTTGAGAATCTGCAGGAAGCGCTGACCGAGGGTATCGTCACCGGGCATCCGAGCATGCCGGAATTTCGCTTCGACACGGGGCAGACCGCGGACTTTATCGCCTTCCTGAATTCACTCCGCTGACACTGTCGGCAAACGATCCTGCCCGAAACGGAACCGATACGAAAAGAGCGGCCGGAAGGACCGCTCTTTTTCTTTGTTCAGGTTGTCCGTTAAGGATTGCTGTCCGCTCCTGCGGCTTGGCTAGACTGACTCCACCGAGATGACGCGGTAGGTGTGCGTCGCATCCGCTTCGCGGACCGAGACATATTCGCCGACCTCGAAGCGCTCGTCCTCAAAGCGATATCCGGCTTCGTCGTCTTCATCGCCGCGAATGTCGTATCGGAAGGCCCAACTCCCACCCGGCCGGTGTACCAGATGGCCGATGTCGTCATTCTCACCCGAGCGGAAGCGCACGACCCGGCAGGAATCCCGGTGTTCTTTCCAGGCGGCGGCATCGAAGCGGCGATCATGATCCAGCGGCGCGACGATGATGTAGCCACGCCCCGCGCTGCCGGCCGGATGTCCCTTTTCGCGGGCAAGTTCCAGCCGGATCTTTCGGAAGCCGCGGGGCAACATGTGCGTCGGCGAAGTCATGATCGCTCCCATGGTGCTGGTCTCACGAGTCGAGATTGATCAAGGCCTGACGGTTGCGCAGAATCATCCTACGCGAAGTCGCCAGTTCAATGGCGGACGTCTGCTGGAACTGGGTGAGCGTGCGCGACACTGTCTCGATCGTCAGACCGAGGAAATCGGCGATGTCCTGGCGCGACATCGGAAGCTCGACCGATTCGCCCGAGAGTCGATTGGAGATGTCGATCAGGAAGGATGCGACGCGCTCCTGGGCGGTCTTCACGAGCAGCATGGCATGGCGGCGAGCCTGCTCAAGCTCTTGTGCCGTATGAGCCCAGAGTTTGTTCGCGACGTCCGGGTTTTTCGCGACGGCGGCGAGCAGGGTTGCGCGCCGGACGACCGTGATGGTGGACGCGGAGATGGCCTCCGCCGAAGAGGCATGATGCGAGCCCAACTCCATGCCGAAGATATCGCCGGGGAAGTAGAAGGCTTCGATCTGACGCCGGCCGTCGTGCAGGATCTTGTAGACCCGGACAGTCCCGGTCAGAACCTTGTAGACATAGTCGGCCGGTTCGTTTTCGCCGTAGATTTCGACGTCCTTGGCGAACGACATCCGCGCGCCGACCAATTCGATCGCCCCGAACAGTGGCTGTCCCGATTGATCCGGCGGGATATGGAAAGCGGGAGCCCGGTTCAGATTGTGCTGGCGGGTGGCTGCCTCGGCGTGCATGGCGTGCTCCTGAAATCAAGGTAGGCTCTTGGTTAAGGTGCATGGACGCCGGGGAAAATTCGGATATTCCACCTAAGGGGAATCCCGGAGGTGGCGCGTCGGCCGGGAATATCGCTAGGTTGCTGTTATTGAAGAGGATTTCTCCAAATCATGCCGGCCGTTAGCTCTCCGAAATGGGTCGTCTACGGCTTTGCGGCGGCCCTGATCGTGGGGGCGCTGGTTGCGCGTGCGATCCTGTTCCCCCAAATCGATGGCGGATCGGTCTACCTGTTCTTGCTGCCGGTCGTGTTGGTCGTCAGCGCCCTAGGGGGACCTGTTCCGGGTTGCGTCGCCACCGGCCTGATCGTGGCAATCGAAAGCTGGGTGTCGGTCAGAGGATTGTCGCAGGCGAGTATCGTCGACGCGACTGCCTTTCTTGCGGTCGGATTCGGCCTTGCCTGGCTGGGCGGCCGCGTTCGGCGGGCGCGACTGGCTGTTGAAGCGACCAATCGCGACCTGGTTGCGCGCGAGGCGCATTTAAAGTCGATCCTGGATACCATCCCGGATGCGATGATCGTGATCGATCCGAAAGGACATATCCAGTCCTTCAGTTCCGCGGCCGAAAGGCTGTTCGGCAGGCAGGCTGACGACGTGGTCGGAAAAAACGTCAGCATCCTGATGCCTTCGCCCTATCGCGAAGGACATGACGGCTATATCGAGCGCTATTTGCGAACCGGAGAACGCAGGATCATCGGTGTCGGCCGGGTGGTCGTCGGCGAACGCAAGGACGGCTCGACGTTCCCGATGGAGCTCGCGGTCGGAGAAATGAAATCGAACGACCGGTTATTCTTCACCGGCTTTATCCGCGATCTAACCGAGCGGCAAAAGACCGAAGGCCGGTTGCAGGAATTGCAGTCAGAACTTATTCACATCTCGCGCCTGACTGCGATGGGCGAGATGGCGTCGACGCTGGCGCATGAACTGAACCAGCCGCTCGCGGCTATCTCGAACTATCTCAAGGGTGCGCGCCGCATACTTGACGGGCCGACCCAGAATGCCTCGGCACTCGTGGCTGAGGCCTTGGACAAGGCGAGCGAACAATCGCTGCGCGCCGGACAGATCATTTCGCGGCTTCGCAATTTCGTCGCGCGCGGGGAGGCCGAACGGAAGGTCGAGAGCCTGTCGAAGCTGCTCGAAGAGGCGAGCGCCCTGGCGCTGGTCGGCGCCAAGGATCAGGGCGTCAAGG
>CAZXJZ010000362.1:0-3951 GCA_964641065.1 uncultured Hyphomicrobiales bacterium
GCCGCGGTGCTGCAGGGCACCCATGACAATTACAGCATCGACCTGTTCCGCGCGATCATCCAGGTGATCGCCGAATTGACCAAGGTGTCAGCCGAAGGCCCGCAGAAGGCGTCGCATCGCGTGATCGCCGATCACCTGCGCGCCTCGTCGTTCCTGATCGCCGATGGCGTGCTGCCGTCGAACGAGGGCCGCGGCTATGTGCTGCGCCGGATCATGCGGCGCGCCATGCGCCACGCGCAATTGCTGGGCGCGCGTGACCCGCTGATGTGGCGGCTGGTTCCGGTGCTGGTGCGCGAGATGGGTCAGGCTTATCCGGAGCTGCATCGGGCCGAGGCGCTGATCACCGAAACTCTGAAGCTTGAGGAGACGCGCTTCCGCAAAACGCTGGAGCGCGGGCTGTCGATCCTGGAAGACGAGTCGAAAGCGCTGAAGCAGGGCGATGCGCTGAAGGGCGAGACCGCGTTCACGCTCTACGACACCTATGGCTTTCCGCTCGACCTGACGCAAGACGCGCTGCGCCCGCGCGGCATCGGGGTCGACCTCGATGCCTTCAATGCGGCGATGGAAAAGCAGCGCGAAAAGGCACGCGAATCATGGAAGGGCTCCGGCGATGCCGCGGCCGAGACCGTCTATTTCGGGCTGCGTGAAAAGCTCGGCGCCACCGAATTCCTCGGCTACGAAACCGAAAGCGCCGAAGGCGTGGTGATGGCGCTCTTGCGCGACGGCGCGCGCACCGCCGAGCTGAAAGCGGGCGAAACCGGCGCGGTCATCGTCAACCAGACGCCGTTCTATGGCGAGTCGGGCGGCCAGGTCGGCGATACCGGCGTGATGACCGCGGACGGCGTGCGCTTCCGTGTCACCGAAACCCAGAAGAAGGCCGGCGACCTGTTCGTGCATACCGGCGTGGTGGAGGAGGGCAGCCTGAAGGACGGCCTCGCGCTGCAGCTCGACGTGGAGCACGGCCGCCGCTCCGCGATCCGCGCCAACCATTCGGCGACGCATCTCCTGCACGAGGCGCTGCGCCAGATCCTCGGCGATCATGTCGCGCAGAAGGGCTCGCTGGTCGCGGAGGAGCGGCTGCGCTTCGACTTCTCGCATCCGAAGCCGATGACGCCCGAGGAGATCGAGAAGGTCGAGGACCTCGCCAACGATTTCGTCACCCAAAATTCCGAAGTCACCACGCGGCTGATGGGGCTCGACGAGGCGCGCGCGTCCGGCGCCCGGGCGCTGTTCGGTGAGAAATACGGCGACGAGGTGCGGGTGGTGGCAATGGGCGAGAAGCCCGGCTCCAATACGCTCGGCTGGTCGGTCGAATTGTGCGGCGGCACCCATGTCAAGCGCACCGGCGATATCGGGTTGATCTCGATCGTGGCCGATCAGGGCGTCGCCGCCGGCGTGCGGCGTCTGGAGGCGCTGACCGGCCGCTCCGCCCGCAAGGCCGCGAATGCAACCATGCAGGCGGCGCAATCGGTGGCGACGGATCTCCTGCGTGTGTCGGTCGCCGACATGCCCTCGCGCATCACCCAGTTGCTCGACGAGCGCAAGAAGCTCGAGCGCGATCTGGCAGACGCGAAAAAGAAACTCGCCATGGGCGGCGGTGGCGCCAAGGCGGGCGGCGACGACGGCGTCAGGACCGTCGGCGACATCAAGCTCCTGGCGCGGGCCGTGACCGGCATCGACATCAAGGATCTCAAGGGTCTGGCCGACGAGGGCAAGAAGCAGGTCGGCTCCGGTGTGGTCGCGCTGGTTGCTACCAGCGACGACGGCAAGGGCAGCATCGTGGTCGGGGTCACGCCCGATCTCGTCTCGCGCTTCTCGGCGGTCGATCTGGTGCGCAAGGCGTCCGAGGTGCTGGGCGGCAAGGGTGGCGGCGGCAAGCCCGACATGGCCCAGGCCGGGGGGCCGGACGGCTCCAAGGCGGACGCGGCACTGAAGGCAATTGAGGCAGCGATCGGCGGCAGCTAGCGTCGCCGGAGCGGCTTGTCGCCTGACGGTCTTCCCGCGACATCGGCAAGCCACCTGCAGGCCCTGTCTGCAGGTTCTTGATACAGCATATTGGCTCGCCCGTTGCATGGGGCGCCGATGACGGGCTCGCGCCCGACCGCGTTTTAGGGGACGAAGACCTTTGCTTCACGCCGAACATCTGAAAAGCGTCCTGATCTTTCTCGTC
This sequence comes from uncultured Hyphomicrobiales bacterium, assembly GCA_964641065.1. GTDB lineage: Bacteria > Pseudomonadota > Alphaproteobacteria > Rhizobiales > Xanthobacteraceae > Pseudorhodoplanes. The sequence continues at coordinate 2,171 of CAZXJZ010000362.1, forward strand.
GCCGCCGGGATCCTGGTGCCGCTGCTGCACCGGTTTCTCGGCACGGTGCTCGGCTTCCTCCTGATCGGCCTGGTGCTCGGCCCCTTCGGCATCGGCTATCTCGACGATTTTTACCCCTTCCTGCAGTACGTCACGTTGGAGGATCCGAAAGCGGCGGAGCCGCTCGCCGAACTCGGCGTCGTGTTTCTGTTGTTTCTGCTCGGCATGGAATTGTCGCTGCCGCGGCTGTGGCAATTGCGGCGCTATGTGCTCGGCGTCGGGCTCGTGCAGGTGGCGATCTGCATTGTGGTGATCGGGACCACCATCCGCATGAGCGGCATCACGCCGCCCACCGGCCTTATTCTCGGCATGTGCTTCGCGCTGTCCTCGACCGCGATCGTGATGCAGCTTCTGATCGATCAGCACCGGGCCGCGACACCGGTCGGGCGCGTGGCGCTGTCGGTCCTGCTGTTTCAGGATCTGATGGTGGTGCCGGTGCTGTTCGCGATCGGCATCCTGGAAGCGCGCAATGCCGGCGACAAGTCTCTGGTCGACCTGCTGTTGCCATTCGGCCAGGCTTTCGTCGCGGTCGGCGTCATCATGGTGGTCGGCCGCTACGTGGTCACGCCGCTGATGCGCTCGGCGGCGCGCACCGGCTCGCGCGAACTGATCATGGCGATCACGCTGACCATCGTGGTCGGCATCTCGGCGGCGACCGGGGCATCGGGCCTTTCGGTGGCGCTCGGCGCGTTCCTCGCCGGGCTGCTGCTCAGCGACAGCGAGTACCGTCATCAGATCGAGGTCGATCTCGATCCCTTCAAGGGCCTGCTACTCGGCATCTTCTTCGTCACCGTCGGCATGGTGATCGACCTCAAGGTGGTCTGGAACCATATCGGATGGATTTTGCTCGCGCTGGTCGGCCTGATCGCGGTCAAAGCGAGCGCGCTGTATTTCGCGGCGCGGCTGTTCAAGGTGGCGCGGCCGGTTGCAGCCGAAGTCGCGCTGCTGCTGGCGCAAGGTGGCGAATTTGCCTTCATCGTGATCGGCCTTGCGAGCGGCAAGGGGCTGCTCGACCAGGAGATTGCAACCTCGGCAATCGCCGTCGCGGGCTTGAGCATGATGGTGACGCCGCTGCTCGCGAGCGTTGCTCGCCGGATAGCGGAGCGGCTCGACACGATGGATCACGAACATCACACGCCCGAGGCCGGCACGGCCGAGTTGCGCGATCATGTGGTGATCGGTGGCTTCGGACGCGTCGGACAGACGGTGGCGCGCGTGCTCGACAGCGAAAACGTGCCCTGGATTGCGTTCGATACCAACGGCGCGCTGGTGACCGAGCAGCGCGAACAGGACCGGCCGGTCTATTTCGGCGACGCCAGCCGTCACGAGATTCTGCACCATGCCGGCATCAGGAAGGCGCGGGCGTTCATCGTCACGCTCGGCAGCGCGGAAGCGACCGAGCGCATGGTGGCCGAGATCATCAAACTGCGGCCGAAGGCGATGGTCCTCGCGCGCGCCAAGGATTCCGAACACGCGTTGCGGTTGACCAAGCTTGGCGCGGCCGACGCCATTCCCGAGGCGGTCGAGGCCAGCCTGCAACTGGCCGGGCGCCTGCTGGAGAATCTCGATTTCCCGGAAGAGGTCGCCGATCGGCGCATCGCCGATATCCGCAACCTCGAGGTCGTCGCCGTGCAGCGCGCCGCGAAGAAAGCGCGCAAGGCGGAGAGGGCCGCCTCAAAGGCGAGCGAAGCGCCTGCGGCCGAGTAGGCCCGGAGGGGCGCCGTCGTTCATGAACCCGTTAT
>CAZXJZ010000363.1:0-3947 GCA_964641065.1 uncultured Hyphomicrobiales bacterium
GCGTGACTCGGTCGGCGGAATTGCCGATACCCGCTACAAGATCGTTTCGCGCGGCGACAATTACTACATGTATCGCGGCGGCGACGGCTACGAAGAGGATGGCAGTCCGGTGCAGCGCTGGCCCTATGACAGCCGTTACGGCACGCGCGATATCTATCCACCGCAATCGGGTTACAATTCCGGATATTATTACGGCCAGCGGGTGCAACCGCGCTCGCCGGAGTTTCCGGAAGACTACCGCCCGGGCGCTCCGCGCCGTATCGATCCGGATTACTTCTTCGGATTTTTTGGGCGCAGGCCCTATTGAGCGGCATGGAATGAGACTTCGATCAGCCTTCTTTTGTGCCGCCACTGTCCTGGCGCTCGGCACCCCTTCGCTTGCCCAGGATTTCAAGCTGGAACAGGTGCCGTCGCTTGCTTCCGTTCCGGTGGAGAACCTGAAGCCCCGCACCATCGTCTTTTCCGAGCAGCGCGCGGAAAGCGCGACCGATGCGGCAAACGAACTGGTCCCGTTTGAGGAATGGACCCGCAAGCAGCCGCTGCAGCACCGTTTTCTGTCGCTGTCTCCTGAATTCAGGGAGCCTGCGGGGGTGAAGCTGTCCATGTATGTCGCGGAGGCCCGCTTCCGCATGTCGAAGCCTGCGCAGGCTTTCGATCTGTCACGCTACGCCAGCATCTCCTTCCTCGAGAAACTGGACCCGGCGATCAAGCACCGCGCCATCGCCGCCGCCGACGCAGCGCCGAACAAGGGCAAGGACAAGCCGGCCGCTTCGAATTCGTCGCCCGCGCGTGGCTGGTGCGAGGATGCCGCGGGCTGTTTCGAGTCGCGCTACAAATTCGAGGGGCGGATCCCTGCCGGCATTCTGCTCGTGAACAAGCTGCGGGACGAGACCAAGAAGCCGATCCCGGATTTCATCGAATTCCAGAGCGAGATTCGCCTGCATGCGCCTGGCGACCCGCTGCTTCCGGAACTGGCGACCTTCACCGGGATTGCTACGCCGGTTTCGGGCGCATTCGAGCAGAGCATTTTCTGGGTCAACCAGGTAATCCATTCGGGCAAGATCCTGGCCGTGATCCAGCAACATCCATCCGAACCGAAGGCATCGATCGCGACCGTCTATCTGGCGCTCGCGATCCGCAGCGACATGCTGACGAAGCAGCGTGATTTCCTGAAGGCGCCGATCCTGCGCAACCTTGTCCCGGCGCAATTGCTGCTGGGGCGAAGCTCCTTCAATAATGGCGATTCCATCAGCGCCGGGCTGCCGCAATTTGCACGCAGCCGGATCAAGGCCATCGCGGCCATGATCGAACAGGAGCGGTGACGGACGTCTGCCGCCGATGTCGGCGCGGGGGGCTACGCGGCGCGCTCAGGGCACCTGATCATCTGCGCCAAGGCCCTTGAGGGCGGCGCGCGCGACTTCCACATCCTGCGCGCCGGTCCCGGAGCCGACCCCGACTGCACCGACGCAGACGCCGTCGATGACGATCGGCAGCCCGCCCTCGAGATTGGTCAACCGTCCGCCCGCGGCGATCGCGAGCTTCACCTCGAGCGCGGGATCAAGCCGCGAGGTCGGTTGCCGGTGCGAGGCGGCGGTGATCGCCTTGCTCTTCGAGGTTTCCGCAGAGAGGAGCTTGGCGCCGTCCATGCGGATATAGGCCAGCATGTTGCCGCCATCGTCGACGATGGTGATGTTCTGCGGAACGCCGAGTTCCTCCGCCTTGGCGATCGCCGCCTGTAGTGCGATCATCGCGCCGTGATGCGTCAGCTTCAGAAACGGACGGGTTGCGGCGGTCTGTTGTTTTGTCATGGGGTGATCCATTCCTCCGCGGGTTTGCCGAGCTGTCGTGCGAGCCGCTGCATCATGCGGTCGGCTCCGGCCAGTTCATCCGTTCCGATCCATTCGTCGGCCTTGTGGGCGCGTCCGATATCGCCGGGACCGCACACCACGGTCGGGATGCCGGCCTGTGCATACAGACCCGCTTCGGTACCGAAGCTGACGGTGGTGGCGCTGTTCCAGCCATCGGCAAGCCGCTGCGCGGTCGCGACCACGGCACTTGCCACTGCGGTCGATAGCGCCGGATACGACGCCATGTTCTCGACCGAGATATCGGCTTCCGGAGCCTGCGCCCTCAGATTTTGGCGCGCCTCGGCAATCGCGGCGTCGGCTTCCGCGAGCAGCGCGTTGACGTCCGTTTCGGGCATATAGCGAATTTCGAATTCCAGTGTCGCACGGTCGGGCACGAAATTCAGCGCGGTGCCGCCATGCAGCGAGCCGACATGGATCGTCGTATAGGGCGGATCGAAGGCGGCGTCGCGTTGCCCCGCGCTCGCCGCGCGTAGCGCAAGGTCTTCCAGCGCAATGACGATCCGTGCTGCCGCGAACACCGCATTCGCGGCGCGGTGCGGCAGCGCCGAATGCCCGCCACGGCCGGTGACGATCACACGGCGCGCGACCTTGCCCTTGTGGGCATAGCCGATCCTTAATCCCGTCGGTTCGCCGACGATGCAGAGGGCCGGCTTGACGGCCGCGCTCGCGACTTCGGCAACCAGATCCGGGGCGCCAAGGCAGCCGACTTCCTCATCATAAGACAGCGCGATATGCACCGGCGTGGCGGCCGCAGCCGCCTTGAAATGCGGAACGTGCGCCAGCACCGAGGCGATGAAGCCCTTCATGTCGGTCGCGCCACGGCCGATGATGCGACTGTCGCGCGCGGTCGCGGTGAAGGGCGGGCTGGTCCAGTCCTGGCCTGCGACCGGCACCACGTCGGTATGAGCGGACAGCACGACGCCGGCGCGTTCGCTTGGTCCGATGGTTGCGAGGATCGACGCCTTTCGTCCGGTGCGATCGGGGATGCGGCGCGACGTGACGCCGTGCTGCGACAGGTAGTTCTCGATCCAGGAAACGATATCGAGATTGGATTCGCTGCTGACGCTTGCGAATCCGATCAGGCGACTCAGAATTTCAATCGTGCTTTGCTCAGGCGCCATTGTGTGCCATCACGATTGCCGGACCACAGGGTTACGCGCCATGACATATTCGATTGCCGCGCGATGCGACAAGACCGGAGCCTTCGGCATCGCCATTACGTCCTCTTCGATTTGTGTAGCGAGCCGCTGTGCGTGGGTCAGTCCGCTCGGCAGCGTGTCGACGCAGAACATCACCGATCCGGCTCTCGGACCGGCCGGTCTTGCGCTCCTGCGGCAGGGGCTCGGCGCCGGCGCGGTGTTGCGCTTGCTGCTCGACGGCACGCCGCAGCCCGACTACCGGCAGGTCGGCGTGATCGATCGTTACGGGCAGGTGGCGCTGCATTCCGGCGCCGAGGCGCTGCCGGTGGCTGCGGTCGCGGAAGGTCCGTCCTGCATGGCGCTCGGAAATTTGCTGGCTTCGCCGGATGTACCGGGGCGAATGATCGCGGCGTTCGCGGCGGCTGACGGTGAACCGCTTGCCGAACGGCTGATGCTCGCGCTCGAAGCCGGCCTCGACGCCGGCGGCGAGACCGGTGACGAGCATGCCGCCGGGCTGCATGTTGCCGACACCCTCGACTGGCCGGTCGTCGATCTGCGGGTCGACTGGCATGACGATCCGATCGGGGAATTGCGCCGGATCTGGACCCTCTATGCGCCGCAGCGGGCGGCGTATGAATCGCGGGCCCGCGCGCCCGGCACAGCGCCGGCTTTCTGAAGCCGTCACGTCACGCCCCGGGCCGTGGAAACGCAACGGCGTCATCACCGGTGATGGCGATCGCGACCTTGGCGCCGACGCCCGATATGCCGGCCGCTTCGCGCGCGGGAAGCCGCATCATCAAACGGCCGTTGTCCGCTTCCGGTGCGTCGACATACAGATCGACATGGTCGCCCTGATAGATGCTGGCGGCCACATGGCCCGCGAATGCCGCATCGGCTTCCGAGCCGGCATGCAGATGTTCGGGCCGCACGAACAGGTCGA
>CAZXJZ010000364.1:0-3929 GCA_964641065.1 uncultured Hyphomicrobiales bacterium
AGGAGCCGGTGCCGGTCATGTCTCGCTGAGGGTGGCGCCGCTTCGTTCGCGTTGATGAGGTGGATTGTGCTATGGCGCGGCCATGAGCTCACGTCCCAGAAGTCCGTCATCGCGGCAGCCGCGCCGGCCCGTTCGCGGCCGTCCGGAAAAGCCAGGCCGTCCCGATAGGTTTGGCCGTCCCGACAAGCCGGACCGCGCAGGAAAGCATGGCCGTCCGGACAGGTCTGGCGGTCCCGAGGCTGCAGGCCGTTTTGAGAAGTCGGACCGTGTGGCGAAGGCAGGCCGCCCGGACAATCCTGGCCGTTTCGAAAAACCGGACCGGTCCGAGAAGCCGTATCGAGCCGGCAAGCCAGGTCGTTCCAAGCCAGGTCGTTCCAAGCCAGATCGTTCGGAGTCAGGTCGTCCTGAGAAGTCACGCGGTTCTGACAGGCCGGGCCGTCCCGAGCGCCAGGGGCGTCCGGCAAAGCGCAGGACGCCATTCCGGCCGAAGCAGGACGCGCGCGCCAAGGCCGCCGAGGCCGTTCGCAAACCTGCACCCGTTGCAGCACCGACAATCGAGGAGCCGAAGCCGGCCGCGCCGCTCAGTGCCGCGGTCCAGACCGTGACCGTCACGCCCGACGAGAACGGCATGCGCGTCGACCGTTTCCTCGAGGCGCGCTTTGCCGGTCTGTCGTTCAGCCACATCCAGCGCATCATCCGCAAAGGCCAGCTGCGCGTGAACGGCAAGCGCGTGGAGCCGAAGGACCGGCTGGAGGCCGGGCAGTCGGTCCGCATTCCGCCGCTGCGACTCGATCCGGAGAAGCCACGCGGCGAGGGCGGCAGCAAGGACGACGAGACGCGGGCCTTCCTGCAATCGATCACGCTGTACGACGACGACGACGTCATGGTGCTGAACAAGCCCTTCGGGCTTGCGGTGCAGGGCGGTTCCGGCACCACACGGCATCTCGACGGGATGCTGGGCGTCATCAAGACCAAGGACGGCCAGCGCCCGCGACTGGTGCACCGGCTCGACAAGGATACCGCCGGCTGCCTGCTGATCGCCAAGTCGCGCTTTGCCGCCGCCGCGCTCGCCAAGACCTTCCGCTCGCGGGCGGCCCGCAAGATCTACTGGGCTCTGGTGCCGGGCGTGCCGAAGCCGAAGCAGGGCCGGATTTCGACCTATCTCGCCAAGCAGGAGCGGGAGGACGATTCCGTCATGAGGGTGGCGCAGCATGGCGACGAAGGGGCGAGCCACGCCATCACCTATTACGCGGTGGTCGAGACCGCGGCGACCCGTCTCGCCTGGCTGTCGCTGAAGCCGGTCACCGGACGGACCCATCAGTTGCGCGTGCAGCTCGCCCATATCGGGCATCCGATCGTCGGCGATCCGAAGTATTTCGACATCGAGAACTGGCAATTGCCGGGCGGCATGCAGAACCGCCTGCACCTGCTGGCGCGTCGGATCGTGGTGCCGCATCCGCGCGGCGGGACGATCGATGTGAGCGCGCCATTGCCGCCACACATGGAGCAGAGCTTCAACCTGCTGGGACTTGACGCCGCCCGTTACGATCCGATCGAGGATGCGCCGGAGGAGTGAGGCGGGGACCGGCGGGACCTGAAACCGCCCTGGCGCGTTCCTATATATCGAGGAGCGGCGTCGGCCGGTCCGGCGCGCTTCACAGATTGGATGAGCGATATGCGGAATCGCTGCAGCATTGCCGCCCTGATCCTGATTTTAACTGGCCTTTCGGGCCCGTCGGTGCATGCGCAGAGCAGCGAGGGCTTCCCGTTCTCGATCATCAATGACGGGTCGGAGCGGCGTGCCGCCAAACGCGCGACGAAGACGCCAACTCCGCAAGCCCGTGACACGCAGACCCGCACTCAGCCCCGGCGAGGCGCGCGCCGCGGGTCGTCCACCGCATCCACCATCCCGAGCTATCGGTCGCCGCTGACACCGCTCGGCACTGTGCAGCCGATGCCGACGGCGCCGAGCATGGCCAATCCCGCCTCGCCACCCTCCGTGGTCCCGGGGATCGGCGGCGTCGCCGGGACCCCGGCCATCGCGCCGGGGCGTCCGGCCGGACAGACGTTCCAGGACCGCACCACCAACTGCATCATGTCCGGGTCGGCGCAGGGCGTCGGCGCCGGGCAAATCGGAAGCTTCACCCAGAACTGCGTCAACCGCTGAGCTTGCGCGCGCCGGTTCAGCGCAGGGAGGCGTTGATCTTGTCGAGCGCCGCCGAACCCGGGCACAGGTCTTTCTCGGACAGCGTGTTCAGCGGCTGCGCCACCGTCTTCAGCGAGGCGTGCAGATCCTGCGGGTCGTCGGCGATATAAAGAACGCCGGTGACGATCTGGCCCTTGGCCGCGTGCTTTTGCAGGAAGTTCATCGCCGCGGTCCGGTCATGGATGTCGTAGTCCGCGCCAAGCTTGCGCAAGGCGAGCGTCGAGCCGTCATGCTGCTCGACCAGCTGCACCGTGCCCTCGGCATAATCCACGGTGATCGGTGCGCGCCCGGAGAGGACGTCGAGCCGGTTCACCGCCTCGTTGTGTTCGCGCACATAGTCGAAGCTGCGGGTCGAGCCGGCGTGATTGTTGAAGGCGACGCAAGGAGAAATCACGTCCAGGAAGGCGGCGCCCTTGTGCTCGATCGCGGCCTTGATGATCGGCACCAGCTGCTTCTTGTCGCCGGAGAAGGAGCGGGCGACGAAAGTGGCGCCGAGCTGCAGCGCCATGGCGGCGAGGTCGATGGAATTGTCGGTGTTGATGACGCCGCGCTTGCTCTTCGAGCCACGGTCGGCTGTGGCCGAGAACTGGCCCTTGGTCAGTCCGTACACACCGTTATTCTCGACGATATAGACCATGTTGACGCCGCGCCGCATCACATGCGCGAACTGGCCGAATCCGATCGAGGCGGAATCGCCGTCGCCGGACACGCCGAGATAGATCAGGTCCCGGTTGGCGAGATTGGCGCCGGTCAGCACCGACGGCATGCGGCCATGCACAGAATTGAAGCCGTGCGAATTGCCGAGAAAGTAAGTCGGTGTCTTCGACGAGCAGCCGATACCGGAAATCTTGGCCACCTTGTGCGGCTCGATCGAGAGCTCGAAACAGGACTCGATGATCGCGGCGGTGATCGAGTCATGTCCGCAGCCCGCGCACAGGGTCGAGATCGTGCCCTCGTAGTCGCGATGGGTGTAGCCGAGATCGTTTTTCGGCAGCGCTGGATGATGGAATTTCGGTTTGGCGAGATAGGTCATGGCTATTGCGAGGCCCTTAGCGTCGCGCGGAAGGTGGATTTACCGTTGCTGACGTCTGCGATCCGCCAGCCGTTCGGCGCCTTGACCAGGGTATAGGTCAGGCGATTCGGCTTGTTGAAGTTCTTGAAGGTGACGACGATGGTGGCCTTGTCGCCGGTCACGTTGGGCTTTTCGATCGTCAGGTCCTTGATCTCGAAGTCCTGCCCCTGAACGAAGAAGTCGGCGTCGATATGCTTGGCGGATCGGAATTGTCGTGCGACCGCCGGCTCCAGAAACCGGGCCGCGTGCTTGTCGTTGAAGCCCGTGGATTCACTGGCCCGGTAAAGCGCGTATAGCTCCTCGACCGTCGCCTCAGGCGTCTTGAACTGAGCCGAGGCGCCCGTTGCCGCCAGCGCGGCGAATATGCTCAGCAAGATTGCGAGCAGTTGCCTCACGACGCCACCCGCATCGGCTTGACGTTCATGCGGCCGAGGTGGTCGCCGATCGCGCCGGCGATAAATCTCGCGGTAATCGGCGTGCCGTCGAAATGTAGGATCGGAATGAGCCGCACCGGATCGATGCCGCATTCATTGACGATCAGCGAGCGCAGCTGCGCATCGCGGTTCTGTTCGACCACATAGACGAAGTCGTGGTCGGCGACGAACGAGTTCACGCTCGAGTGGAACGGGAAGCCGCGCAGGCGCATGCGGT
>CAZXJZ010000365.1:0-3929 GCA_964641065.1 uncultured Hyphomicrobiales bacterium
TCGCCACCAATTGCGGGCAGATCAAGACCGGCTCGCTGGCGCGCTCCGACCGCACCGCGAAGTACAACCAGTTGCTGCGCATCGAGCAGGAGCTGGGCGCGCAGGCGATCTATCCGGGGCGAGCGGCGCTGAGGGGGTAGGCTCAAGAGGCGTCCATCGCTTGGCTCCGCGGCCAACAGCGGCCGAATCCGAATCCAATTAATCCGCCCTTAACACCACCCGCGCATCTTGCCGCGATGGTCTCCCGCAGACGCGCACGCGGCATTCTGACGGCGCTCGGCCTCTACATCGTGGCCGGCGCGCTGATCGGCTATTTCGGCTTCCACGCCTTCAACGGGCAGCGGGGGTTGCATGCGCGTCATCTGATCGACCAGCAGATGGTGGAACTGACCGGCGAGCTGGAACGGCTTAAGGCTGAGCGCAATCTCTGGGAACGCAAGGTCGCGTTGCTGCGGCCCGAGAAGATCGATCCGGACATGCTGGACGAGCAGGCGCGGCTGCAGCTTAACTTTGCCCAGCCCAATGAGCTGGTTTTCATGGTCAAGCGCCGGTAACGCGCGAGAGCGGCAGAATTTCCCGTTGCGCCTCAGGCATTTCGCCGCAATCCGCATTGCGCACAGGGCATGGCGCGCGCTTTAATCCGGGAACGAATTCAGGTAAGTGAGGGGCGACACAGCCACATCGCGGCGCGCAGGGAGCGTCAGGGAATTCCATATGGCCGTAGCCAAGAAGACGCCAACGTCCACCCAGGCCGACAGCGCGGCCACTCGCGCTGAATTCACCAAGGAACAGGAGCTTTCGGCCTATCGCGAGATGTTGCTGATCCGGCGGTTCGAGGAAAAGGCCGGCCAGATGTACGGCATGGGCCTGATCGGCGGCTTCTGTCATCTGTATATCGGCCAGGAAGCGGTCGTGATCGGCATGCAGATGGCCCTGAAGGACGGCGACCAGGTCATCACCGGATACCGCGACCATGGCCACATGCTGGCCTGCGGGATGGAAGCCAAGGGCGTGATGGCCGAGCTCACCGGACGCCGCGGCGGCTATTCCAAAGGCAAGGGCGGCTCCATGCACATGTTTTCGGTGGAGAAAGGCTTCTTCGGCGGTCACGGCATCGTCGGCGCGCAGGTCTCGCTCGGCACCGGCTTGGCCTTCGCCAACCGCTATCGCGAGAACGACCATGTCTGCCTGACGTATTTCGGCGACGGCGCAGCCAACCAGGGCCAGGTCTATGAAAGCTTCAACATGGCGGAGCTGTGGAAGCTGCCGGTGATCTACATCATCGAGAACAACCGCTATGCGATGGGCACCTCGGTGCAGCGCTCCTCGGCGCAGCAGGATTTCAGTAAGCGCGGCGCCTCGTTCAACATCCCGGGCGAGCAGGTCGACGGCATGGATGTGCGCGCGGTGAAGGCGGCCGGCGACAAGGCGGTTGCCTGGTGCCGCGAGGGCAACGGCCCCTACATTCTCGAGATGCAGACCTACCGCTATCGCGGCCACTCGATGTCGGACCCGGCGAAATACCGCACCCGCGACGAGGTCGAGAAGGTGCGCTCCGAGCAGGACCCGATCGAACAGGTGCGCCAGCGTCTGCTCGGCAACAAATGGGCGAGCGAGGACGAGTTGAAGAAGATCGACGCCGAGGTGCGCGGGATCGTCAACGAGGCGGCCGAGTTCGCCACCGTCGATCCCGAGCCCGATCCGTCGGAACTCTATACCGACGTGCTGCGGGCTTAAGCCCGTGGCTGTCTGCTCCATGACAACGGTCGCCGCCATTGCGGCAGCCGCGTTCGTTGCGACCGGCCTGCTTCAGGCCGGACACTAGTCGAGGATTTCATGCCCACCGAAGTGCTGATGCCCGCGCTGTCGCCCACGATGGAGAAGGGCAACCTTGCCAAATGGCTCAAGAAGGAGGGCGATGCGGTCAAGTCCGGCGATGTGATCGCGGAAATCGAGACCGACAAGGCCACCATGGAAGTGGAAGCCGTCGACGAGGGTACGCTCGGCAAGATCCTGGTGCCCGAAGGTACCGCCGATGTGGCGGTGAATACGCCCATCGCGGTCTTGCTGGGCGACGGCGAGGACGCCTCCGCGATCAAGGCCGGGGCACCGGCGCCCGCCAAAACCGATCGCGCGGCAAGCGAGGAGTTCGAGGAATCGAAGGCGCCCGACGCGCCTGATTCCGAACAGCCTGTCGAGAAGGGCGAACCGGTTTCCGCGGTCGCCGCTCCGCCGAAACCGCAGGAAGCGCCCGAGCCCGACGTGCCGGAAGGCACAGAGATGGTCACGCAGACCGTGCGCGAAGCCTTGCGCGACGCGATGGCCGAGGAAATGCGTCGTGACGAGAAAGTCTTCGTCATGGGCGAGGAGGTCGCCGAATATCAGGGCGCCTACAAGGTCACGCAGGGGCTGCTGCAGGAATTCGGCGCGCGGCGCGTGGTCGATACACCGATCACCGAGCATGGCTTCGCCGGACTTGGCGTCGGCGCCGCGCTCGCGGGGCTGAAACCCATCGTCGAATTCATGACCTTCAATTTCTCGATGCAGGCGATCGACCAGATCATCAATTCCGCGGCCAAGACGCTTTATATGTCGGGCGGCCAGATGGGCGCCTCGATCGTGTTTCGCGGACCGAACGGCGCCGCGGCACGCGTCGCCGCCCAGCACAGCCAGGACTTCTCGGCCTGGTATTCGCACATCCCGGGTCTGATCGTGCTCGCGCCATATACCGCGGCCGATGCAAAGGGGCTGCTGAAGTCCGCGATCCGCAATCCCAATCCGGTGATCTTCCTCGAGAACGAAATCCTCTACGGCCAGTCCTTCCCGGTGCCGAAGCTCGACGACTACCTGGTGCCGATCGGCAAGGCCAAGGTCGTGCGGCCGGGCAATCACGTCACCATCGTGTCGTTCTCGATCGGCATGACTTATGCGCTGAAAGCGGCCGAGGAACTCGCCAAGAAGCACATCTATGCCGAGGTGATCGACCTGCGCACGCTGCGTCCGCTCGACGACGCGACCATCATCGAGTCGGTGAAGAAGACCGGGCGCCTGATCACGGTGGAAGAGGGCTGGCCGCAGAATGGCATCGGCGCGGAAATTTCCGCGCGGGTGATGGAGCAGGCGTTCGACTATCTCGATGCGCCGGTGATGCGCATCACCGGCAAGGATGTGCCGATGCCGTACGCCGCCAATCTCGAAAAGCTTGCGCTGCCGTCGGTCGCCGAGATCGTCGAGGCGGCCAAAGCCGTGACCTATCGCTAAGCGGAGCAACGCGATGCCGATCGACATCCGAATGCCCGCGCTCTCTCCGACGATGGAGAAGGGCAACCTTGCCAAGTGGCTGAAGAAAGAAGGCGACACGGTCAAGTCGGGCGACGTCATTGCCGAGATCGAGACCGACAAGGCGACCATGGAAGTGGAAGCCGTCGACGAGGGCACGCTGGCGAAAATCCTGGTCGCCGAAGGCACCGCCGATGTGCCGGTCAATGAGGTGATCGCGGTGCTGGCCGGCGACGGCGAGGATGTGAAGGCCGCGGCATCGGGCGCGAAATCAGCCCCGGCTGCCGCACCCAAATCCGAAGCCAAGTCCGAGACAAAGTCCGAACCAAAAGCCGAAGACAAGCCAAAGCAGGCGCCCGCCGCTGCGCCCTCAGCGCCCGCCGCTGCGCAGAAGCCGCCTGCATCGGAAGCGCAACCGGCCAAGGCCAATGGCGGCGCGCGCATCTTTTCCTCGCCGCTGGCCCGCAGGCTCGCGAAGGACGCCGGCCTCGACATCGCGCGCATTGAAGGTAGCGGCCCGCATGGCCGCGTGATCGCGCGCGACATCGATGCGGCGAAATCCGGCAAGGGCATGAAAGCCGCGCCTGCAGCGGGTGCTCCCGCCGTTGCAACGGCAGGAGCGGCGGCAACGCCTGCAATGAGCGATCAGC
>CAZXJZ010000366.1:0-3925 GCA_964641065.1 uncultured Hyphomicrobiales bacterium
TTCTTCTGCAGCGCCTGCATGTTGCCTGAGCCGTAATGCTTGCGGACATAGGGGCAGCCGTCATTGGTCCATTCCAGGACCACCGTCTTGCCCTTGAAGTCGCCGAGATTGACGGTCTTGCCGTTGCTGTCCACCGCGGTGAAGGCCGGCGCCGGCGCGCCGACTTTCGGCTCGGCATGCAAGGCAGGCATTGCGATCAGCGAGATCGCAGCGGCGGCGATCGTCGTTGCGAAGACGCGTCGGTTCATATCTCTGTCTCCCGTTGCTGTGTTGGCGGTCAAATCGATTGAATCGTCTCGAGCACAAGCGATTGTGTGAGAATTTGCGGCAAAACCACGGGCTGCTGGCCGCGGCGATACAGCACATAGAGCGGCACGCCCGACCGGCCGAAACGCTCCAGCAAGCGAGTGATTTCCGGATTGCGGTTGGTCCAGTCGCCCTTCAGATAGGCGATATTCTTGCCGGCAAAGGCCTCGCGCACAGCCTCGCTCGACAGCGACGTGCGCTCGTTGACAAGGCAGGTGATGCACCAGGCCGCGGTCATGTTGACGAAAACCGGACGGCCGGAAGCGAGCAGCGCATCGAGCCTGTCCTGGCTAAAGGCCTCGTAGCCTGCCTCGGCGGATGGCGCCTGCGCGGTGGTCCCGCCGGACTGGTCCGGACGGATGGTGACGGCAATTGCCACGACGGCAATGACCGCGGCTGTCGCCATGCCGCGAAAGGCGAGCGCGGAACGGCCGCTCTGACCTTGCACCAGACCATAGGCCCAGGCCGCGAACGCAATCAGCACCAGGCCGGCGAGCGCCGCCGCCAAGGCAGTGGGACCGACCTGGAAGCTCAGCACCCAGATCAGCCAGGCCACGGTGCCGTAAAGCGGAAAGGCCAGGAATTGCTTGAGCGTCTCCATCCACCGGCCCGGCCGCGGCAGCATTCGCTGAAGCCCCGGAACGAAGGCCAGCACGAGAAAGGGTAAAGCCAGTCCCAATCCGAGACTGAGGAACACCGTCAGCCCGACGATCGCAGGCTGGGTCAGCGCATAGCCGATCGAGGCACCCATGAACGGCGCGGTACAAGGCGTCGCGACCACCGTTGCCAGCGTGCCTGCGAAGAACGACCCTGACAGCCCGGTCCTCTGCAGCAACCTGCTGCCGCCGACCCGGGTCAGCGAGGTCCCGATCGGCAAAATGCCCGAGAGGCTCAGGCCAAAGGCAAAGATCACGAAGGCCAGCGCCGCCACCACCGCGGGCGATTGCAACTGGAAACCCCAGCCGACTTCGTCGCCGCCGGCGCGCAGCGCGTAGATCACTGCGGCGAGCACTCCGAAGCTCGCCAGAATGCCCGCGGTATAAGCAAGGCCGTGCATGCGAATGCGGGCCGCGGATTCCTGCGCGTGCTGCGTCAGATGCAAGACCTTGATCGACAGCACCGGGAACACGCAGGGCATCAGATTCAGGATGACGCCCGCGACCAGTGCGAGCAATGCCGCCTGAAGGAGGCTGATCCCCTGCCCCGCGATCGGTGCCGGCGTCGCATCGAGGGCAAAAGCATGCCGCGCCGATTTGCTACCGATATCTTCCTCGACCACCAGCACGCCATCAAGACGCTGCGGAAGGCTTTGCGATACCTGCCCGCGCTCGATGGCAAGCCGCGTCCCCTCGCCCGCCGCGACAAGCGTCTGCGGCGCCGAATTGACGATCACCGTGTTGTCATAGGGAAAGAAGGTGACCGAGCGGACATTGTCGCGCTTGAGGTCGGCATTCGGCAACGACAGCGTAATGGCCTTCGGATCGGCTGCGAAGGTCGCTGTCCATGGCGACGGCTGCGGCAGCTGACTGCGCGCGGCATCGAAGACCGCGCTGTTGGCACCCGGCAACGCGCCGCCCGATGCCGCGACCGGCAGCGCGAGCGATACATTCTCCTCGCCGGGGATGCATTCCTTCTCGCAGACGAGGAAAGCCACCTGCGCGTTCAGGGTGACCGTATCGCCCGCTTTCAGATGGGCCGGCGGAGTGATCCGCGCCAGCAGAATGGCATCACCCTCGTAGCCGAAGCTGGTGACCGGGCCGAGCCTGATCAGCGACGGTGCCGGCCATTCCAGCCCGGAGGCGACAAAGCCCTCGGGCAGCTTCCAGTCGACGGTCGTCGCCTCGCCGGAATCCCCCGGATTGCGCCAATAGGTGTGCCAATGCTCCTTCATGGTCAGGCGGATGCCGACCTGGAACGGCTCGCCCGGCGTGATCGCCGCAGGCTCGCTCAGAAGCTCGACCTTGACGAGGTCGGAGGTGTCCTGCGCCCGCGCCTGCGCAAACGGCAAGGTCAGCAGGACGGCGCAGGCGGCCGCGATGCGTAGGAACGATGACGAAATGACACGCCTCATGAGTCGCAATGTATCACCCGGCGTGACGGCCTTGCGATGCGACCATTGGCTGCGACAACACCGCCCCCCCCAAACAAATTCCCTCACCTGGGGCAGCATCAAAGCTTCAGCCCGCGCGGTCCGGGACCGATTGTCGTTCAGGAGGAGCTATCACGCGGTTCCACCTCGTCGCGGCTCATGTCACAGTCACCATGAACTTGCGCATCCGAGGGGGCGGCTCCCCCTGCATCGACCGGAACGTTTCGCACAACAGGATTTTCGGCTAGACTGGCCTCAGACTGGGACCGTAAGCTCGCTCACCTGCCCGCATTTGAAGAAAGCAAGGAACCTTGCCTCATCGCTTCAGGCGGCGGAGAATGACAGCCTCACCGTGCAACTGTTCTTATCCGGGATATGACCATGTTGGATTTCGATCTCTATTTTTTTCGCGCCGCTGAGCGCCTGGGCGTCTCGCCAAAAGTTGCTTTGCGTCTTATCCGCGCTCGCCGTATCGCGGCTGATTTTCCGCGTTGGCGTCGCAACCAGCGTGAAGTGGCAAAGATAAGAACCAGGTCTGCATTCAGCGGGATGATCAAGCGGCAACAAGGATACTCTGTCTTCGGGCCGGGCACACTTCCAAACGTCAATCCGGCGCTTCTTGAAGGCGCCGTCGCTCAAGCAGCAAAGTTGGCTGAGGAGCGCGGCGATATGGTTGCGAAATCAAAGAAGCCCTTCTTTGCGAATGTCATGACCGCTGACGATTTCGACCGGTGCGATAAGATCATAGAGCTCGCAAACCATCCGACCATGATGGACATCGCGGCAGGCTATCTGGGTACCAGTTTCAAACTGCGCTCGGTCGGTGTGTATGTCAGTGAGAAGAACCACTCGCTTTATTCAAGTCAGTTGTTTCACTACGACATGAATGATCTGCACCAACTGAAATGCTTCATCAACGTGAATATGGTCACTGCCGAGAATGGCCCACTCACCTTCGTGCCCGCGGACGTCTCGAAAGCAGCCGGGCTCTCCTGGGGCACGGGACAATTTACGGACGAGACCGTTTTCGCGTCGGTGCCGCGACCGGCCTTGATCGAGTTGGTTGGACCGCCTGGAACCGGTGCTTTCGTCGACACATCGAGATGTCTCCATTTCGGTAGCCGGACCAAAACCGAACGCCGGGTGGTGATCATGATTCAGTACACGCCGGACCCCGACGTCTCGCTGAAGTCCGGCAAGAAGCAAGGCAAGAAAGGTGTGCCCGTCCTCATCGGAGAGGACTAGCCCGACCGATGGAGGTGCACACCAGCAACGAACTGTACGATGCGATAAATCCAAATAGCCCCCTGATTCACATTGGTCTTCACAAAACAGGAACGACCTGGCTGCAGAAAAGCGTTTTTGGCTCTGGACAGTTCGGATTCGGTCATTGGAATAAGGACCTCTTTGAGCGTCGGAAATATCAAGACGTCTGGATGGATTACCCTCCAGATTTCGACGCCGAAAAGCTTCGCGAATATTTCACGGACAGACTGACGACACCCGCAGGTGTGCAACCGGTAATTTCTT
>CAZXJZ010000367.1:0-3920 GCA_964641065.1 uncultured Hyphomicrobiales bacterium
GAGAATGTAATCCTTGCCGTCCTTGGCGCGGTAATTGAGGCGCACCGTCTGCGCCTTGATGGTGATGCCGCGCTCCTTCTCGATATCCATGGAATCGAGCACCTGCTCGGTCATTTCGCGCGCCTCCAGCCCGCCGGTGAGCTGGATCAGCCGGTCGGCGAGCGTGGACTTGCCATGGTCGATATGCGCGACGATGGAAAAGTTGCGGATATTATCGATGGTTGCCGCTGTCATGGCGGGCGGGATAGCATCCGCCGGAAAGGGCCACAAGCAACGAAAGCAGGCCCTCAGCAGCGTCAGGGAGGCGCATCTGGTGGCGACGATCCGGCCCGCGACGGAAGCCGATCTGCCCGCGATTCTCGCGATCTATAACGACGCCGTCATGAAGACCACGGCGATCTGGAACGAGGCGCCCTCCGACCTCGAGGGCCGGCGCATCTGGTTCGAGAGGCGGCGCAGGGCCGGGTTTCCGGTGCTGGTGGCCGACGTTGACGGGGTCCAGGGCTATGGCAGCTTCGGCGAGTTCCGGCCTTTCGAGGGCTACCGGCACACGGTGGAGCATTCGGTCTATGTGCTGGACGAGGCGCAGGGCAAGGGATTGGGCCGGATGCTGCTGGCCGCCCTGATCGCGGAAGCACGCGGCATGGGCAAGCGGGTGATGATCGGCGCGATCGATGCGTCCAACTGGGCATCGCTCGCGCTTCACGAGAATATGGGGTTCGAGGAAACCGGCCGCCTGCCCGGCGTCGGCGAGAAATTCGGCGCGCGGCTCGACCTGGTGCTGGTGCAGTTGACGTTGTGAGGTGGCGGCGCGCGTGACGCGTTTCAGAACCGCGTCGTCAGGTCGGTCAGCCACGCCGGCGACGCCGCGACCAGGATCGCTTCAAGCCGCTTGTCGAGGCCGGAGAGGATCAGAAGTCCGGTGGCAACAAGGATCGCACCCATCGCGGCCTTGCCGCCTTGTCCGGCCGCCAGCAATCTGCCACGCCAGCGCGACATCGCCTCGCGCGACATCATCCCGATCAGCAGTAGCGGCAGCGCCGCGCCGATCCCGAACGCGAACATGGTCAGGGCCACAAGGCCGAGATTCTCCGCGCGCGCGGCAAGAAGCGAAGCGGCGCCCAGCGTCGGACCGACACAGGGGCTCCAGACGGCACCCAGAAGCACGCCGACGGTGAACTGCTTGCCGAGACCACGGCCGGGGACTTCGCCCGCCTGCGCCTGCATCCAGTTGCCGACCGGACCGGCCGCGGCGGCGACCTGCGCCTGAACGCGCGGGATCAGCAGTACCGCGCCCATGACGATCAGCAGGACGGCTGCAACCGAGCGGAAGACATCCAGATCGAGGCCGATCGAAAAGCCGATGGTCGCGACGAACAACCCGATGGTGACGAACGACAAGGCAAGCCCGGCCGCGAGCGCGGCCGGACCGAACCGGTGTTCGCCCACGGCCGCACCCAGAACGATCGGGATCAGCGGCAGCACGCAGGGCGACAGCACCGACAGCGTGCCGGCTAGCAATGCGAGGGCGATACCGGTCACGGATCGCTACAGACCCTTGGCCAGCAGCCCCTCGATCGAGGCCGGATTGGTATCGCCGACCGAGCGGCCTGCCTCCTGTTTGCCCTTGTAGACGATGAGCGTGCTTTGCCGCTGCACGTTGAAGCTCTTCAGCACGTCCTTTTGTGAATCGAAATCGACATTGAACGCGACCACATTCTTGAAGCGGGGATCGCTCATCAGTTTCGACAGGATCGGCGCCTGCGCCTTGCAGGTCGGGCACCAGGGGGCCGAGACGTCGATCAGGATCGGCTTGCCCGCCGCCTGCGCGGCGTTAAAGGCTGCGCGGTCGAAAGGCCTGGCGCCTGACGCAAAAGCGGAGGCGGTGTAAGCCAGCGTTAGGGCCAGGCCAAGTGCAGTCAGAAACTGGCGTTTGTTGAACATCGCTTTTCCCATCCAATGAAGAGCTCTAAAGAAAGGCGCACGGTCTGCACCATGCGCCTTTCCGGTATTCGCGGCCGGGGCAGAAACGTTACAGCCGCCGCCGCTCTTCAATAAACTGTGAAAGGTTCGGGCTTGTTGCGGAACCGCCCAAAAGAGAAAGGTGCGCCGCACATCGCCGCCAAACTCGCATTGAACGGGCCCGACAGGCTGTGCCGCGCGCTGCGTCACCACTGGTGCGTCAGGCGCGCAACTCCTCGGCGGCGATCGCGAGAATATCGTCCGCGGCACCGATGGCCACGAAATGACCGGCGTCCTGCACCGAATGCCAAACCGCGCCCGGCATGCGATCCGCAATTGCCAGATTAATGAACGGTGCAACCAGCGTGTCGCCCAGCCCTTGCCAGATATGGACCCGCCGTTCGATCCTGGTCACGTCGAACGCCCAGGCGCGATAAAGCAGTTCGCTGTCGCGCACCAGGCCCTCGCTGCCCTGCGCGAAGCACTCGGCGCTGGCGTCGCAAAAGACAGACTCAAAACCGGATCGAAGCAGAATCTCGCGGTCGTAGTCATTCACCGCCTTCTGCAATTCCTTGAAATAGGTGGCGCGGAAATGCTCGGCGGTAATGCCGATCGCCGCATACATGAGGCGAAAGCCCGGCTCGAGATGCAGCGCCAGAAATCCGCCCAGCGCATCGGCTTTCGACAGGCGATCCGCCGCCCAGTTATCGCCGAACGCGCCGTAGCATCCGCCGGCAATATTCGTGACATGGCGCAAACGCGCCGGATCGATATACGCTGCCGCAGCCAACGCCCAGGGCCCACCTTCCGACCAGCCGGTCACGCCCAATTCGCGATGTCCCAATGCGTCGGCGACCGCCGTGATGTCGTCGGCCCAGCCGGCATAGCTGCGATCTTGCTGCGGACTGGACTGGCCGATGCCGGGACGGTCGACACAGACAAAGCGCAGCTTGTGTTTCGCCGCGGCATCCGCGAACAGGTTCGCCTCGAGCCGGCTGCTAGGGCCACCGTGATTGTGAATCACCAGCGGACCGTTCGGATCGCCGACTTCGCAACAGGAGAGCGTGCGGCCGTCGCGGGCGGTGATCGTTTGAGTGGTTGTAGTGACTGCGGTGCCCATCATGCCTGATTTGTAGGATGGGTTGAGCTCTTGCGAAACCCATCACATTGCGTCCGATGACCCGATGGGTTTCGCTGCGCTCACCTACACCCTGCTACGACTCACATCTTCTCGCCCGGCAATGCGCTGGCCTGCTTCACCCAGTCCGCGAATTGCGCCTCGTCGAAGCCGTCCTCGTAAATGTCGAGATAGCGCACCTCCTTCTGCTTCGAGGCGCCAGGCGGTACGGGATCGAGTGAGGTGCCACGGAAGAACGCCACCTTGATGTATTTCGCGAACACATGAAAGCTGAGAAACCAGATGCCTTCCTGCACGCCGTAGAACGGCGAATTCCACTTCACCGCCTTTGCAACGCCGGGGACAGCACGTTCGATCAGCGCATCGAGCTTGCGGCCGACATCGCTTTTCCAGCCCGGCATCGCGGCGATGTAAGCCTGCACCGGCTCGTCGCCGAAGCCCTTCGCGATCTGCGGATTGCCACCGGAGAGCAGCGTCGGTTTCGGTTTCGCGGGCTTTGTCGGCGCGCGCTTTGCCGCAACCGTCTTCGCGCCCTTCTTTCCGGCTTTCGCTGCGGTCTTTGACGCCGTCTTTGCCATCGCGCACGCCCCAGTTTGACAAGGATATACCAAAAAAAATGGCCGGGCATTGCCCGGCCATTCCGAAATTCAACACAGCCCCTTCATCCGCCTCGCCTTCGCTCGGCACCATCTCCCCGCTGAAGCGGGGAGAACGAAGAGGCCTCAGTACCGGTAGTGATCCGACTTGTACGGGCCCTGCTGCTTCACGCCGATATAGTCGGCCTGGTCCTTGCGCAGTTCGGTCAGCTTGACGCCGATCT
>CAZXJZ010000368.1:0-3805 GCA_964641065.1 uncultured Hyphomicrobiales bacterium
GCCGTCGCCGTCGAGGTCGGCCAGGGCGGGGGTGGAATAAGAGCCCGGACGGATGAGGTTGAACGGATTGGCGGCGTCGACCTGACGCGTAAAAGCGGGCGCGGTGGTGCTGCCGGTGTTGAGGAGATAATTCAGATCTCCAAAAAAAGCTCCCAACACAACATCGAGATCGCCGTCGCCGTCGAGATCGGCCAGCGCAGGTGCTGCATCGTCCCCTATATCCATCAAGTTGAACGGATTGGCGGCGCCGGTCTGCCGCGTAAAGGCGGGCGCGCTGGCGCTGCCGGTGTTGAGAAAATAATGCAGCGTACCGTCACCTTGCCCGACAATGGCGTCGAGATCGCCGTCACCGTCCAGGTCGCCCAGTGAGGGCTTGGAGTAGCCACCATAGACACCGTTGAACGGATTGGCAGTGCCGGTGGCTTGCGCGAAGTTCGCCCGCGTGGTCGCAGCGCCCGCTGCATCGGTCACCGTGACGGTCAGCGTGCGGCTCGCGGCCGGCGCGTCGGATGAATTCGCATAGGTGAGGTTCTCGATCAGCGCCTCGATCGCAGCCGCGGTGGCCGCGGCATTGAGTGTGACGGTGAGCGTCGCGCCATTGCCACCAGCGAGCGTGCCGATGAGCGTGCCGCCGAAGCTGACATCGCTGCCGGAGACGCCGATCTCGCCCGCGCCATTGCCCTGATTGCGGATCGCGATGCTGTCCTCCGCCAACAGCCCGGCAACGGTCAGCGTGCCGCCGTCGAAGTTGCTGTCCGGGTCGGTGAAGGTGACGCTGGTATCGAGCAGCTGCGGCGCAGCGTTGACGGTGTTTTCCAGGAACGTGACCGACGAGGTCACGTCGGTGAGGACCGGCGCGTCGTTCTGCGCCGTGACATTGACCACGATCGGAATACCCGCCGCCGGCGTGTTGAGGAAAAAGGGCAGCGTTCCATTGTTTGCCCCCACCAAGGCGTCAAGATCACCATCGCCGTCCAGGTCGCCCAGCGTGGGTACAGAGCTCTGTCCCACATCGATGCCGTTGAACGGATTTGCGGCACCGGGCTGATATGCGAAGGCGGGCGCGATGGCGCTGCCGGTGTTGAGGAGATAGGCCAGAGTTCCGTAGTTTAACCCCACCACGGCGTCGAGATCGCCGTCGCCGTCGAGGTCGGCCAGCGTGGGGGCTGAGCTGGACCCCACAACGATGCCGTCGAACGGGCTGGCGGCGCCGGGCTGATATGCGAAGGCGGGCGCGATGGCGCTGCCGGTGTTCAGAAAATAGGAGAATTGGGAATTCCCAAAATAGGGGCCGTAGTAATTCCCCACCACGGCATCGAAATCGCCGTCGCCGTCGAGGTCGGCGAGCGTGGGATTGGCCCAATAGCCCACGTCGATGAAGTGGAACGGATTGTCAGTGCCGGTCTGCTGCGTGAAGGCGGGCGCGGTGGCGTTGCCGGTGTTCTTGAAATAAATCAGATGTCCGTCGAATTCCCCGACCACGGCATCGAGATCGCCGTCACCATCGAGGTCGGCCAGCGTGGGGGCGGACCATTTGCCCACATCAATGCCGTCGAACGGATTGGTGGCGCCGGTCTGCGCAACGAACACCGGTGCCGTGGCGCTGCCGGTATTCTTGAAATAGTTCAGGGTTCCGTATGTTGACCCCACCACGGCGTCGAGATCGCCGTCGCCGTCGAGGTCGGCCAGCGTGGGGGCTGCAACGCGACCCACAGCGAAGCCGTTGAACGGATTGTCGGAGCCGGTCGCCGCGGCGAAGCTCGCGCGCGTGGTGGCTTCGGCCGCCGCATCGGTGACCGTGACGGTGAGCGTGCGGCTCGCGGTCGGGGTGTCGGACGCATTGGCGTAGGTGAGGTTCTGGATCAGCGCGTCGATCGCCGCCGCCGTGGCCGAAGCGTTGAAGGTGACGGTCAGCGTCGCGCCATTGCCGCCGGCAAACGTGCCGATCACCGTGCCGCCGAAGCTGACATTGCTGCCGGAGACGCCGATCTGCCCCGCGCCCGCGCCCTGATTGCGGATCGCGATGCTGTCCTCCGCCAACAGCCCGGCAACGGTCAGCGTGCCACCGTCGAAGTTGTTGTCGGGGTCGGTGAAGATGATGCTGGCGGCAAGCAGTTGCGGTGCCGCGTTGATCGTGTTTTCCAGAAACGTGGCCGGCGAGGTCAGGCCGGTTAATTTCGGCGCAGTCATGCGGCATTCCTCACTCTCTACATCACCACGCAACCGCAACACCTGCGCGCCGAACCGGCGACGCAACTGCAACATGCATCAGAGGGAAAAGACCGCTCCCCGCAGCGGCTGGTTGCGCTTGCCGCCGGACAGGAAGCGACTGGCCGCAAGAATTAAACGTTTCTTAACTGCAAATTGCGCGATGTTCCATGCTGCGGTCAACCCGGCAGGACCCACAAACGCGTGACAATCTGTCCGATGGTTACCGCGCAGCCGGATTCGTTGCGCAACCGGAGCGGATATTGCGCCAGCTTAGCCAAGGCGTAGGGCTTTGCTGATAGAGCTGCCGTCTGAACCTGGCAGGAAAGCGCCGTGACCGAGATCCCCCGCAACGCCAACCCGCTGATGCTATCGCCGCGCTTCGCAGCGTGGCTGGAGGCGGCCGATGTGAGCCTCGCGCTGACCACCTATCAGGCCGGGCGGCTGTTTTTCATAGGTCGAAAGCCGGACGGCAGCGTGCGGGCGCATGAACGCATCATCGAGCAATGCCAGGGGTTGTGGACCGACGGACAGACGCTGTGGACCAGCGGGCTCTACACGCTTTGGCGGTTCGAGAATGTGCTGCGCGCAGGCGAGACGACGCCAGCCGGTGCTGACCGCAAATTCGTGCCGCGCGAGGGCCGCATCACCGGCCGCACCGACATCCATGACATCGCGCTTGGCGCTGTCGAGGGCGTACGGCGGCCGATTTTCGTCAACACACTTTACGGCTGCCTCGCCACCATAAGCCAGACCGCGAGCTTCCGTCCGTTGTGGCACCCGAAATTCCTGAGCGCGCTCGCTCCGGAGGATCGCTGTCATCTCAACGGCCTTGCGATGGACGGGACGCGGCCCGCCTTTGTCACCGCGGTGAGCCGCTCCGATGTCGCGGACGGCTGGCGCGAACGGCGGCAGGATGGCGGTGTGGTGATCGATGTCGCATCGAACGAAATCGTGGCGAGCGGCCTGTCCATGCCGCATTCACCGCGGCTCTATGACGGCAGACTGTGGTTGCACAATTCCGGGACCGGGGAATTCGGCATCATCGATCCGGCGACCGGCGCTTTCACGGCGGTTGCATTCTGTCCGGGCTATGCGCGCGGCCTCGCCTTTGTGGGCCGTCACGCCGTGATCGGCTTGTCGAAGCCGCGGCGCAACAAGACCTTCGATGGACTGGCGCTCGACGAACGGCTGCGCGCGAAAGACGCCGCGGCCCGCTGCGGCCTGCTCGTGATCGACATCGATACCGGCCATATCGTCGAATGGCTGCGGTTCGAACACACGATCGAAGAACTCTACGACGTCGCGGTGCTGCCTGGCGTGCGCGCGGCGGAAGCGATCGGCTTCAAGGCCGACGACATCCAGCGCGAGATCAGTGTGGAGCAGACGGGCGCATGACTTCGTTCGGCGAGCGCGCTTGGTCGGCAGCCGTCAGTGCCGCGATGGAGATGAGGATCCAAGCTTGCTTCGCGTTGAGTGGTGCCCCTGGCCGGAATCGAACCAGCACGACCTTACGGCCACCTGATTTTGAGTCAGGCGCGTCTACCAGTTCCGCCACAGGGGCAACGCCGCGACAAGACGCTTTTCGGGCGCGGGG
>CAZXJZ010000369.1:0-3772 GCA_964641065.1 uncultured Hyphomicrobiales bacterium
GACGCGGGCGAGACCGACCTGATCCAGGGCGAGCAGCTCGACCGTGTCGAGATGGACCAGATCAACGAGAAGGCGGTGGAGCAGGGCAAGAAGCCGGCGAGCGGACATCCGGTTCTGCTCGGCATCACCAAGGCCTCGCTCCAGACCCGGTCGTTCATCTCGGCGGCGTCGTTCCAGGAGACCACGCGCGTGCTCACCGAGGCTGCCGTCAACGGCAAGTCCGACACGCTCGACGGGCTCAAGGAAAACGTCATTGTCGGACGGCTGATCCCGGCCGGTACCGGCGCCATGATGAGCTCGCTGCGCGAGATCGCGACCAAGCGCGATACCCTCATCCTCGATGAGCGCGCCAAGGAGGCGGCGGCCCGTTCCGCCGCAGCCCCTGCGGCGCTGCCGGAGCCGGCAGCGGAATAGTCGCGAGCAGAAGTCTCGAGAACTGAAGAAAAGGCCGCTGAGAAGCGGCCTTTTCTCTTTGAGCGGTCGAGTCACGCGGATCGAGCTCGCGCCGGATCGCAGGCGACTTGGCTCGCTTCGCTTAAGGACGCTGAGCTACGGCAGCAACGATACGACCATCACCCGCACCGAACTCGGTGCGCGCATGGAGCATTCTATCGCGATGCAAGCGGCATTGCTGACGCTGCGCGGCCGTGCGGCTTGGGCCCATGACGAGGGCAATGACGGCGCGGTGTCCGCCACCTTCGCATCGCTGCCGGGATCGACCTTCACCATCAATGGGGCCGCGCCGGCGCGCGACCTGGCGCTGGTCAGTGCCGGCGCCGACCTGAGACTCGCAAATAATGTGAGTCTCGGCGGATCGTTCGAGGGCGAGTTTTCCAGCACCACCCGCGGCTACGGCGGCAAGGGTCACATCCGCTACGTATGGTGACGTGTGGGCCGGTGGCCGATTCAGGCGTAGACGATTCGCGTTCTGGCCAGGCAGCGTCTTGCAGAGAGCAGGCGGACTCAACTCGCCGGTACCATATGGCCGTTCATTCGTGCAGAGCCTGATGATGCGACGCGAGTTGCGGTGCTATGATAGGGGCGCGAGCGCTCGTTGGAACTGTTTGACCGAAATTCGGGCTGATCGGCGATTTCACGCTGCCGGGCGGCGGTAATTCCGGCGATGCCGTCAGGCTTCGGGCGCCGGAGATGAATCGCCCGAAAGGCCCGGAAAATCTGGACTTCTTTGCTTGACTTCACCCCCCATGGCCGATACACACGCGCCACTTTCGGCAGGCGGTGAGTTTCGCCTCGTCGGCACGGCATCCCGAAAGCAGCATCTAAGTCATTGAGTTGAAAAGCTCTTTTGACGCGCTGCGGACGGCGACCCAAAGCCTCGACGAATGATTCTCAAACGCTGCCGCTGACGGCAAGAAGCCAGTTAGAAAGGTCATGACCGCGAGGCGATGAGCTTCGTGGTCCTCTGCATCGCGAAGCGCCAATCCGCAAAAGCCGGAGCGGATGGCGTGGTTTCGTTTTGCGCGTGGAAACGCGCGTTCCGGCGAGGGGCCATCTGGATGGCGGTCCCGACGGTGAGGATGAAGGCTTAAATCGGATGCCGACGATCAATCAATTGATCCGCAAAGGCCGGGTCAAACCGACCTACCGCAACACGGTGCCGGCTCTGCAGGCCTCGCCGCAAAAGCGCGGCGTGTGCACGCGTGTCTATACGACGACCCCGAAGAAGCCGAACTCGGCGCTTCGCAAGGTCGCCAAGGTGCGCCTGACCAATCAGTTCGAGGTGATCGGCTACATTCCGGGCGAGGGCCACAACCTGCAGGAACACTCGGTTGTGATGATCCGCGGCGGCCGCGTGAAGGATCTGCCGGGTGTTCGCTATCACATCGTCCGCGGCGTGCTCGACACGCAGGGCGTGAAGAACCGCAAGCAGCGCCGGTCCAAGTACGGCGCGAAACGGCCGAAGTGAGGTAGCGCGTCATGTCCCGTCGTCACTCTGCCGAGAAGCGCGAGATCAATCCGGATCCGAAGTTCGGCAATCTCATTGTTTCCAAGTTCATGAATTCGCTGATGTATGACGGCAAGAAGTCGGCCGCCGAGCGGATCGTCTATGGCGCCTTCGACATCATCGAGGGCAAGACCAAGTCCAATCCGCTGCAGGTCTTCCAGCAGGCGCTGGACAACGTCATGCCGTCGATCGAAGTGCGCTCGCGGCGCGTCGGTGGCGCGACCTATCAGGTGCCGGTCGAAGTGCGTTCGACCCGCCGTCAGGCGCTCGGCATTCGCTGGCTGATCTCGGCCGCGCGTGATCGCAACGAAAAAACCATGATGGATCGGCTCTCCGCTGAGCTGCTCGACGCATCGAATAACCGGGGGAATGCAGTCAAGAAGCGCGAAGACGTGCATCGCATGGCGGAAGCCAACCGCGCCTTCTCGCATTACCGCTGGTAAAGGACGTCCAATGCCCCGTCTCAACAAGATCGAGGACTACCGCAATTTCGGCATCATGGCTCACATCGATGCCGGGAAGACGACGACCACAGAGCGGATTCTCTATTACACCGGCAAGAGCCACAAGATCGGCGAGGTGCATGAAGGCGCCGCGACGATGGACTGGATGGAGCAGGAGCAGGAGCGCGGCATCACCATTACGTCGGCTGCGACGACCGCGTTCTGGAACGGCAAGCGCCTGAACATCATCGACACCCCGGGCCACGTGGACTTCACCATCGAGGTGGAGCGCTCGCTGCGCGTGCTCGACGGCGCGGTCGTTGTGCTCGACGGCAACCAGGGCGTGGAGCCGCAGACCGAGACTGTCTGGCGCCAGGGCGACAAGTATCGCGTCCCGCGCATCGTGTTCGCCAACAAGATGGACAAGATCGGCGCCGACTTCTTCAAGTGTCTCGATGACATTGTGAAGCGTCTGGGCGCGAAGCCGGTCGCCATTCAGCTGCCGATCGGCGCTGAGAGCCAGTTCAAGGGCATCATCGACCTGGTGCGCATGAAGGGCGTGATCTGGGAAGACGAGGCGCTCGGTGCCAATTTCAAGGACATCGACATTCCCGCCGACATGCTCGACCAGGCGAAGGAATATCGCGAGAAGATGATCGAGGCCGCTGTCGAACTCGACGACGACGCGCTGACGGCATTTCTCGATGGTGTTGAGCCCGACGAAGCAACGCTGAAGCGCCTGCTGCGCAAGGCGGTGCTGAGCGGCGCCTTCTATCCGGTTCTGTGTGGCTCGGCTTTCAAGAACAAGGGCGTGCAGCCGCTGCTTGACGCGGTCGTGGATTATCTGCCGTCGCCGATCGACGTTCCCGCCATCAAGGGAGTCGATGACAAGGGCAACGAGCTGGTGCGCAAGCCCGACGACAGCGAGCCGATGTCGCTGCTCGCCTTCAAGATCATGGACGATCCGTTCGTCGGCACCATCACCTTCTGCCGCATCTATTCGGGCATCCTTCAGAGCGGCACGGGCGTCGTCAATTCGACCCGTGAGCGTAAGGAGCGGGTGGGCCGCATGCTGCTGATGCATGCGAACAACCGTGAAGACATCAAGGAAGCCTATGCCGGCGACATCGTTGCGCTGGCCGGTCTGAAGGAGACCCGCACCGGCGACACGCTGTGCGATCCGGACAAGCCGGTCATTCTCGAGAAGATGGAGTTCCCGGAGCCGGTGATCGAGATCGCGATCGAGCCGAAGTCGAAGGCCGATCAGGAAAAGCTCGGCGTCGCGCTGGCGAAGCTCGCTGCCGAGGATCCGTCCTTCCGCGTGTCGACCGACACCGAAAGCGGCCAGACCATCCTGAAGGGG
>CAZXJZ010000370.1:0-3752 GCA_964641065.1 uncultured Hyphomicrobiales bacterium
TCGAAGCATCGCGCCGAGCGGCGCGGTTTTGCCGATGCGATGATGCTCGACTGGGAGGGCCGGGTCGCGGAATGCACCGGCGCCAACATCTTCTTCATCAAGGACGGCAAGATCCACACGCCGACCGCCGATTGTTTCCTCGACGGCATCACCCGGCGCACCGCGATCGATCTCGCCAAGCGGCGCGGCATCGAGGTGATCGAGCGGCGCATCATGCCCGAGGAATTGTCGGGCTTCTCCGAGTGCTTCATCACTGGCACTGCGGCGGAAGTCACCGCGGTGGCGCAGATCGACAAGTGGAATTTCACGCCGGGCGCCATCACCAAGCAATTGATGGACGACTACACGGCGGAAGTGCAGCCGAAGTCGCGCGCGGCGTAGTTTCGGTTTTAACCTGTCGTGGTCGTGCTCGCGAAAGCGGGGACCTATAGCCACCGCTCTGGAATATGGGCCCCCGCCTGCGCGGGGGCGACGACGCGCCTAGTTTGCCGTCTTGTGCTTCGCCCACCTTGCCGCGGCCTCGTCGTCGGCGTCCTTCGCCGCCACCCAGTCCTGACCGTCCGGGCGTTCCTCCAGTTTCCAGAACGGCGCCTGCGTCTTGAGATAATCCATCAGGAATGACGCGGCCTCGAACGCGGCCTGGCGATGCGCCGAGGCGGTGACAACAAGCACGATGTTGTCGCCGGGCATCATGCGGCCGAAGCGGTGGATCACGGTCACGCCCTGAAGCGGCCAGCGCCGTTCGGCTTCGGCGACATGGCGCGCAATCTCTTCTTCGGCCATGCCGGGATAATGCTCGAGCGTCATGGCGCTGACGCCGTGTCCGCCTTCGTGATCGCGGCAGATGCCGGTGAAGGTGACAACCGCGCCGATATCGGTCCGTCCGCGCGTCAGCTTTGCGGCTTCGGCGGCGACGTCGAAATCCTCGCTTTGCAGGCGGATGGTGGCGGCCATCATCCCCCCGTCATCGGCGGAAAGAATGCGATCTCGTGTGCGTCGGCGATTTTCGTCGTGGGCTGGACGTGTTTTCGATCGATGGCGGCGCGGATCACCTTCGGATTCTCGAAGGCATAGGCATATTCCTCGCCACGCCCGGCGAGCCAGGTCATCAATTCGGCCACAGTCGAGACGTCCGCGGGCGGCGCGACCTGTTCTTCGGTCTTGCCGATGCGCTCACGCACCCAGGCGAAATACAGAAGCTTCACGATGTCCTCACGCCTCACGTCCACAAGAGGCGTCGCACCGGCAGGCTGCGCGCCTCAATCGTCGATAATATGCCGCAACCCGGCGCGGAAATAGTCCCACCCGGTATAGAGCGTCAGGATGGCGGAAATCCACAGCAGCACCAGACCGATGGTCGTGGTCAGCGGCAGCATCTCGTCGGCGTATTTCCAGCGCCATTCCATGAAGCTGGTCGGCAGATAATAATCCACGGCCTCGCCGCCAAGCAGGAATCCGATCGCGATCAGCTGCAGTGTCGTCTTCCACTTGGCCAGTTGCGTCACGGGAACGCTGACCCGCAATTCGGCGAGAAATTCCCGCAGGCCCGACACCAGGATTTCGCGGCACAGGATGATGATGGCAGCGAACAGCGACCAGCCCTTGATGGTCTCGTCGGCGGCCAGCATCAGCAGGCAGGAAGAGACCAGGAGCTTGTCGGCGATCGGGTCCAGCATGCGGCCGAGCCGCGATTGCTGGCCCCAGGAGCGGGCGAAATAGCCGTCGAAGAAATCGGTGATGGCAGCCGCTATAAAAATTCCGAGCGCAACCAGCCGGAGCCAGAGGCCGCCCTGCAGGATCGCCTGCCAGTACATGCAGGCGACGACCATCGGAACCGCCGCGATCCGGCAATAGGTCAGCACATTGGGCAGCGAGAATGCGCCCCCCTCGACGCGTTGCGACGACACGGAATTCATCTCCTCAGCGAACACACCCGGTACGCCCGCGTCAACCCGCCCGGTGGCGAATGGCGCAACTTGTCCCGCACCTCACCGGAGACCTGAAAACGCGGCATTATCGGGCCGGCCGTTCATGGAAAAAGTCGTGGATTCGCCGTGCGGTATCGGCGTTGATGCCCGGAACTTTCGCGAGATCGCCAAGCGAGGCCCGCTCGATCGCTTTCAGCGTGCCGAAATGGTTCAGCAGCGCGCGCTTTCGCGTCGGTCCGATGCCGGGGATTTCCTGCAGGCCGCCCTCCCGGATGTCGCGTTTCCTGCGGGTCCGGTGCGAGCCGATGGCGAAACGGTGCGCCTCGTCGCGCAGCCGTTCGATGAAATACAGCAGCGGGTCGCGCGGCGGCAGCCGGAACGGCTCGCGGCCGTCCATGAAAAAGGTTTCGCGGCCGGCATCGCGGTCCTTGCCCTTGGCGATCGCGACCAGCGGGACATCGGTGACGCCGAGCGCTCTCAGCGTCTCGCGGGCGGACGTCAACTGGCCCTGTCCGCCGTCGATCAGGACGAGATCGGGCCAGGGCGTGTCCGCGCCCGCGACGTCGTTCGTTTGCTCCTCGAGTTCCGCGGGCTGCTCATCTTCCGTTTGAGAAAGAGGCGAAGCGGCGGCGGAGGATGACGCACGCGGATGCTCGCTGATCAGCCGCTTGAAGCGCCGCTCCAGCACCTCGCGCATCATGCCGAAATCGTCGCCCGGCGTCAGGTCGTCGGAGCGGATGTTGAACTTCCGATACTGGTTCTTGACGAAGCCCTCCGGCCCCGCGACCACCATCGCGCCGACTGCGTTCGATCCCTGAATATGGCTGTTGTCGTAGACCTCGATCCGGCGCGGCAGTGCGGGCAGTCCGAACAGCTCGGCGAAGGATTTCAGCAGGGCCTGTTGCGACGAAGTTTCCGAAAGCTTGCGGCCCAGCGCCTCGCGCGCATTCCCAAGCGCATGGTCGACCACGTCGCGCTTCTCGCCGCGCTTCGGCCGGCTGATTTCGATCGTATGTCCGCTCTTTGTCGACAGCGCCGCGGCGAGGAGCGCGCGCTCGGGCAGTTCTTCCGACACGAGGATCGTCCGCGGGCACGGCTTGTCGTCGTAGAATTGCGCAATGAAGGCGTTGAGGACGTCTTCGGCCGGCAGCCCTCGATCGGCCTTCGGAAAATAGGCACGGTTGCCCCAGTTCTGTCCGGTCCGGAAAAAGAAGACCTGCACGCAATTGTAGCCGCCAGCCTGGTGGATCGCGAACACGTCGGCATCGTCGACACCGCGCAGATTGACTCCCTGCTGCGACTGGATCGCCGACAGCGCCGCCAGACGGTCGCGGTAGATTGCCGCGCGTTCGAAGTCCAGCGCCTGCGATGCCTTTTCCATCTCCTGCGCCAGCAATTGCTTCACGGCATGGCTCTTGCCGGACAGGAATTCACGTGCCTCGCGCACCAGCTCGGCATAGGCGTCGGGTGCGATTTCTCCGGTACAGGGCGCCGAGCAGCGCTTGATCTGATGCAGCAGGCAAGGGCGGGTGCGGCTCTCATACACCGCGTCCGAGCAGGAGCGGATCAGGAAGGCTCGCTGCAGCGCGGTGATAGTCCGGTTCACCGCCCAGACCGAGGCAAACGGACCGAAATAATCGCCCGGACGGGTGCGGGCGCCGCGGTGCTTGAGAATCTGCGGCGCCGGATGATCGCCGCTGATGACGATATAGGGAAACGACTTGTCGTCGCGCATCAACACGTTGAAACGCGGCCGCAATCGCTTGATCAGATTGGCTTCGAGAAGAAGCGCCTCGGTCTCGGTGCGCGTGGTGACGAATTCGA
>CAZXJZ010000371.1:0-3736 GCA_964641065.1 uncultured Hyphomicrobiales bacterium
ATCATCATTGGGGTCGGCGAGAAACTCGGCGAGTTCTACTGGGGCCCGCTGCTTGGCTCCGGCATCGAAAGCTGGCTCGCCTACATGATCGCGCTCGTCTTCCTGCTGTTCCGCCCGCAAGGCCTGTTCGGCGAACGCATCATCGAGCGGATTTGAGGATGCGCTGATGTTCTACCGCGAGACTGGCCAATACAAGACCAGCTACGCCGCCGACATGGCGCTGTTCCCGATCCGGCAGGACCGGATCGGCATCGTGCTGATCCTGATCGTCGCCTTCGTGGTGATCCCGCTCACCATGTCGAGCTTCACGCTGTCGGCGGTGATGATACCGATCCTGATCTTCTCGCTGGCCTCGATCGGGCTCAACCTGCTCACCGGCTATACCGGCCTGATCTCGCTCGGCACCGCGGGCTTCATGGGTGTCGGCGCATACGCGACCTACAAGCTCACCACTTTCTTCCCGGACGCCAATATCATCCTGCTGATCCTGCTGTCCGGCTTCTTTTCGGCCGCGGTCGGCGTGATCTTCGGATTGCCGTCGCTGCGTATCAAGGGCTTCTATCTGACAGTTGCCACCCTTGCGGCCCAATTCTTTCTGTCATGGTGCTTCGTGCGGGTGCCCTGGCTGGTGAATTACAACGTGTCCAACGCCATCGAGGTGCCGACCCGCACCATGTTCGACATTCCGCTCACCGGCCCCAATGCATCGCCGGTGACGCGTTATCTCGTCGTGCTCACCGTTGTCGTGGCGATGACATGGATCGCCTCCAACCTCGTGCGCGGCCGCATCGGCCGGAGCTGGATGGCGGTGCGCGACATGGATATCGCCGCCGAACTGATCGGCATAAGGCTCTATCGGACCAAGCTGCTCGCCTTCGCGATCTCTTCCTTCTATTGCGGCGTCGCCGGCGCGCTGATGGTGTTTCTGTGGCTCGGTGCTGCCGAGGCGGACTCGTTCAACATCAACCAGTCCTTCATCATCCTGTTCATGGTGATCATCGGTGGCCTTGGCAGCCTGGTTGGCTCGTTCTTCGGTGCGGCCTTCATCTGGGGCCTGCCGATCCTGCTCAAATTCATTCCGGCATTGCTTGGGATATCGCTGCACGCGGCAACCGTGGAACACATCCAGTTCATGGTGGTCGGCGCGCTGATCATTTTCTTCCTCATCGTGGAGCCGCATGGGCTCGCAAGGCTCTGGCAGATCGGAAAGCAGAAACTTCGGGTGTGGCCTTTCCCGTATTGACGAGGCACACTCGAATCCAAACCCGCGGGCGGGTCACCGGCCGCGGGAAACAAGACGACCGGCCTCAGCGCCGGCGACACCAAGGGAGATACGCAATGCGTCTCAAGCATCTTGCCATTGGAGCGGCCGTCGCAGGCCTTCTCGGCGGTGCCGCGATTCCCGCGCCTGCAGTCGCGCAGGACTCGATCTATGTGCCGCTTCTGACCTACCGCACCGGGCCGTTCGCGGGCTCCGGTATCCCGATTGCGAACGGCATGAAGGATTATCTCGAAATGCTGAACGAGCGCGACGGCGGCATCGGCGGCGTCAAGCTCACCGTCGAGGAATGCGAGACCGGCTATGACACCAAGAAGGGTGTCGAATGCTACGAGCAGGTGAAGGCGAAAAAACCCGTCGTGGTGAATCCATACTCGACCGGCATCACGCTGCAATTGATCCCGAAGGCCGCGGTCGACAAGATCCCGGTCCTGTCGATGGCGTATGGCCTGTCGGCTTCGGCGGTCGGTAACGAGTTTCCGTGGATCTTCAATCCGCCCGCGACCTATTGGGACGGACTGTCGATGATCTTCCGCTATATCGGCGGCAAGGAAGGCGGGCTCGACAAGCTCAAGGGCAAGACCATCGGCTACATCTTCTTCGACGGCGGCTATGGCCGCGAGCCGATCCCGCTGCTTGAGCAGTTCGCCAAGGATTATGGCTTCAACGTCAAGCTCTATCCGGTGCCGGCGACCGAAATGCAGAACCAGTCGGCGCAGTGGCTGAACGTGCGCCGCGACAAGCCGGACTGGATGATCATGTGGGGCTGGGGCGCGATGAACCCGACCGCGGTGCGTGAAGCCACCCGCATCAATTACCCGATGGACAAGATGGTTGGCGTCTGGTGGTCGGGCGGCGAGGACGATGCGCGCGGCGGCGGCGAGGCCGCCAAGGGTTATCTGACCCTGAACTTCAACGGTCTCGGCACGCAATATCCGGCGCTCCAGGACATCAAGAAGCACGTGGTCGATAAGGGCAAGAGCCAGGTGACCGCCGACAAGTTCGGCGAGAACCTCTACAATCGCGGCGTCTACAATTCGGTGCTGATTGCGGAAGCCATCCGCAATGCGCAGAAGCTGACCGGCAAGAAGGCCGTGACCGGCGAGGATGTGCGGCGTGGTTTCGAGACCATGACGATCTCGGCGGCGCGCTGGAAGGAACTCGGTCTGCCGGACTTCGGCGCGCCGGTCGAGAACCTGTCCTGCACCGATCATAACGGCCACCACGCCGCCTATATGCAGCAATGGGACGGCTCCAAATGGGTGAAGATCACCGACTGGATCGCGCCGATGAAGGAGCGGGTGCGTCCGTTGCTGGAAGCCGCGGCCGCGGATTATGTCAGCAAGAACCAGCCCTGGCCGAAGCGCACGGAGCAATGCGACAAGGCGTCGTAACTTCTCTTTCCCCGCTTGCTTTTCCCTCTCTCCGCGAGGCGGGGAGAGGGTGGCGAGCATCGACGATGCGAGCCGGGTGAGGGGCTTGTTCGTGGCACGCATTGCGCCAGCCCCTCACACGATCCGGCTTCGCTTCGCTCACCGGATCGACCTCTCCCCGCAACGCGGGGAAAGGTAAGCCTGCCGAAACGTCGGAGCCTTCATGTCCACCGCAGCCGCGCAACAAGCTTCACCCGCCACGGAGAAAATCCTCTCCGTCAACAATATCGAGGTGCTCTACGATCACGTCATCCTCGTCCTGAAGGGCGTTTCGCTCGAGGTCGACAAGGGCGGCATCGTTGCGCTGCTCGGCGCCAATGGCGCCGGCAAGACCACGACGCTGAAGGCAATCTCCAACCTGCTGCATTCCGAACGCGGCGAGGTCACCAAGGGCTCGATCGTGTTCGAGGGCGCCGAGGTGCAGTCGCTGTCACCCAACGAACTGGTGCGCCGCGGCTGCATCCAGGTGATGGAAGGCCGGCATTGCTTCGGCCATCTGACCATCGAGGAAAACCTGCTGACCGGCGCCTTCACCCGAAAAGATGGTCGCGCTGCGATCGCGCGCGATCTCGAACTGGTCTACGGCTATTTCAAGCGGCTGCGCGAGCGCAAGAATTCGATGGCGGGCTATACCTCGGGCGGCGAGCAGCAGATGTGCGCGATCGGCCGCGCGCTGATGTCGCGCCCCAAGATGATCCTGCTTGACGAGCCGTCGATGGGTCTCGCGCCGCAGATCGTCGAGGAAATCTTCGAGATCGTGAACGATCTGAATGTGAAGGAAAATGTGTCCTTCCTGCTGGCCGAGCAGAACACCAACATGGCGCTGAAATATGCCCGCTATGGCTACATTCTCGAAAACGGCCGCGTCGTGATGGACGGCGATGCGAAATCGCTAGCCGAGAACGAGGACGTCAAGGAATTCTACCTCGGTATCGCCGAGGGCAAGCGCAAGTCGTTCCGTGAGGGCAAGCATTACAAGCGGCGCAAGCGATGGCTGGCGTAGCCTCTTCTCCCTCCCCCCTTG
>CAZXJZ010000372.1:0-3732 GCA_964641065.1 uncultured Hyphomicrobiales bacterium
GGTATTGCGACTTGCCGCCGGCCTCGCCGCAGACCTGGGGCGAGCAGACCGACGTGCCGGAAAGCGCCGACTGGTACAATTCAGGCTTCCTGATCCTGTGGGGCTCGAACGTCCCGCAGACCCGCACGCCCGACGCGCATTTCTACACCGAGGCGCGCTACCGCGGCGCCAAGAGCGTCGTCATCTGTCCGGACTATTCAGAGGCCTCGAAATTCGCCGATCTCTGGATCTCGGTGAAGCAAGGCACCGATTCAGCGCTTGCGATGGCGATGGGGCACGTGATCCTGCGCGAATTCCATGTCGACCGGCAGGCCAAGTATTTCATCGACTACGCGCGCCAGTATACGGACATGCCATTTCTGGTGCGGCTGGTGAAATCCGAGGGACGGCTCGTGCCTGAGCGGCTCGTGCGCGCCTCGGACTTCACCGGAAATCTCGGCGAGACCAATAATCCGGAATGGAAGACTGTCGCCATCGACGAGACGAGCGATGAAATCGTGGTCCCGAACGGTTCGGTGGGCTTCCGCTGGGGCGAGAAGGGCAAATGGAATCTGGAAGAAAGGGACTCCGGGGGTCATGACACGAAGCTCCGTCTTTCACTTGATGACGTGAAGGACGAACTCGCTGACGTTGCCTTCCCCTATTTCGGCAACCGCGAACACGATCATTTCGCCGGCACCGACCACCCGAGCGTGCTGATGCGCAAGGTTCCTGCGAAGCGCGTCATGCTTAAGGACGGCGAGGCGCTGGTCGCCTCGGTCTATGACCTGCTCCTCGCCAATTATGGTGTCGATCGCGGCTTCGGCGGCGAACATGTTGCCAAGTCCTACGACGAGAACGTGCCGTACACACCGGCCTGGGCGGAACAGATCAGTGGCGTGCCGCGCGACCAGATCATCACGGTGGCGCGCGAATTTGCGCTCAATGCCGAGAAGACCAATGGCCGCTCGATGATCATCATCGGGGCCGCAATGAACCATTGGTATCATTGCGATATGAATTACCGCGGCGTCATCAACATGCTGGTGATGTGCGGATGCGTCGGCCAATCGGGCGGTGGCTGGTCGCATTATGTCGGACAGGAAAAATTGCGTCCGCAATCGGGCTGGCTGCCGCTTGCGTTCGGCCTCGACTGGAGCCGCCCGCCACGCCAGATGAACTCTACTTCGTTCTTCTACGCGCATACCGATCAGTGGCGCTACGAAACACTCGGTATAGAAGAAATCATCTCCCCGACCGCGCCTCCCGGGCCGTGGGACGGTGCAATGATCGATTTCAATGTGCGGGCGGAGCGGATGGGTTGGCTACCGTCAGCACCGCAGCTCAAGCAGAACCCGCTGTCGATCGCGAAAGGTGCCGCATCTGCGGGCATGGATGCGAAGGACTATGTCGCAAAAGCGCTAAAGTCTGGCGAACTGCAGATGTCCTGCGAGGATCCGGACCATCCCGATAATTGGCCGCGCAACATGTTCGTGTGGCGCTCCAATCTCCTCGGCTCATCCGGCAAGGGCCATGAATACTTCCTGAAGCACCTGCTCGGCACCTCGCATGGCGTGCAGGGCAAGGATCTCGGCGAGACCAGCCGCAAGACCCCGAAAGAGGTTGCCTGGCATGAGGACGCGCCGATTGGGAAGCTCGACCTCCTGGTGACTCTCGATTTCCGCATGTCAACGACTTGCGTCTATTCCGACATCGTTCTTCCGACCGCGACCTGGTACGAGAAGAACGATCTCAACACTTCCGACATGCATCCCTTTATCCATCCACTCACCGCTGCGATTGATCCGGTGTGGGAATCGCGCAGCGACTGGGACATCTACAAGTCAATTGCCAAGAAGTTCTCGCAGATCGCTCCGGAAGTGCTTGGCGTTGAGAAGGACGTGGTGCTGACCCCGATCCTGCACGACACGCCAGCCGAAATCGCGCAGGCGATTGACGTCAAGGACTGGAAGAGAGGCGAGATCGATCCGATCCCGGGCAAGACCATGCCGTCGGTGACGGTGGTCGAACGCGACTATCCCAATCTCTACAAGCGCTTCACCGCGCTTGGTCCGCTGATGTCGAAGCTTGGCAATGGCGGCAAGGGAATGTCCTGGAACACCGAGCATGAAGTCGAATTCCTGAAAAGCCTGAATGGCGTCGTGACCGAGGAAGGTGCGACCAAGGGGCTTGCGAAGATCGAAACCGACATCGACGCAACCGAGGTGATCCTGTCGCTTGCGCCGGAGACCAATGGCGAAGTGGCGGTCAAGGCCTGGAAGTCGCTCTCCACGTTCACTGGCCGCGACCACGCCCATCTGGCCATCCACAAAGAGGATGAGAAAATACGATTCCGCGACGTGGTGGCACAGCCGCGCAAGATCATCTCCTCGCCGATCTGGTCGGGGCTGGAGAGCGAGAAGGTTTGCTACAACGCCGGTTATACCAATGTGCACGAACTGATCCCGTGGCGCACGCTGACCGGACGTCAGCAACTCTATCAAGATCACCTGTGGATGCGGGCCTTCGGCGAAGCGCTCTGCGTCTATCGTCCACCGGTCGATCTGAAGACCACAAAGCCGGTTATCGACCAGAAGCCGAACGGCGAAAAGCAGATCGTACTTAACTTCATCACGCCGCATCAGAAATGGGGGATCCACTCGACCTATACCGACAATCTGCTGATGCTGACGCTGTCGCGTGGCGGGCCGATCGTATGGCTCAGCGAAGTTGACGCGAAATCGGCCGGCATCGTCGATAACGACTGGATCGAGGCTTACAACACCAATGGCGCCTTGGTGGCGCGTGCGGTGGTGTCGCAGCGCGTAAAGCAGGGCATGTGCATGATGTATCATGCACAGGAGAAGATTGTGAACGTGCCGGGCTCCGAGATAACGGGCCAGCGCGGCGGCATCCATAATTCAGTGACGCGCACCGTGCTGAAGCCGACGCACATGATTGGGGGCTATGCCCAGCAATCCTATGGATTCAACTATTACGGCACGATCGGCACCAATCGCGATGAATTCGTGATCGTGCGCAAGATGGTCAAGGTCGACTGGCTCGACAAGCCGACCGCAGAACAGCCCGAAACGCTCACCGTCGCCCACAAGCTGGAGGCAGCAGAATGAAGATCCGCGCACAGATTGCGATGGTGCTCAATCTCGACAAATGCATCGGGTGTCACACCTGCTCGGTCACTTGCAAGAACGTATGGACCAATCGCGAAGGCATGGAATATGCTTGGTTCAACAACGTCGAGACCAAGCCGGGCATCGGCTATCCGAAGGACTGGGAAAACCAGAAGCGCTGGAACGGCGGCTGGGCCCGCAAGCGCAACGGCAAGATCGAGCCGAAGATCGGATCGAAATGGCGGGTGCTGGCGAATATCTTCGCCAATCCGGATTTGCCCGAAATCGACGACTATTACGAGCCGTTTACCTTCGACTATGAGCATCTGCAGAAAACCCCAGAGGTACCGGCGTTCCCGACGGCGCGTCCGCGCTCGCTGATTACCGGCGAGCGGATGGAAAAGCTCGAATGGGGGCCGAACTGGGAGGAGATTCTGGGTGGCGAATTCGCCAAGCGTTCTCAAGACTACAACTTCGAGGGCGTGCAGAAGGAAATCTACGGTCAGTTTGAAAATACCTTCATGATGTATCTGCCGCGGCTGTGCGAGCACTGCCTCAATCCGGCCTGCGTGGCGGCCTGTCCGTCTGGCGCAATTTACAAGCGCGAGGAGGATGGAATCGT
>CAZXJZ010000373.1:0-3719 GCA_964641065.1 uncultured Hyphomicrobiales bacterium
TGATCACCGGCGACGAGGAAAGC
Organism: uncultured Hyphomicrobiales bacterium; assembly: GCA_964641065.1. Lineage (GTDB taxonomy): Bacteria > Pseudomonadota > Alphaproteobacteria > Rhizobiales > Xanthobacteraceae > Pseudorhodoplanes. Next base: position 24 of record CAZXJZ010000373.1, read on the forward strand.
GTCGCGATCAACGGCACGCCGAAGCTGCTCGAATGGGCCGCGCAGCTCGGCGAGACCTTCGATCACTGCATTCTCGGCGAGCCGAGCAATCGCGAAGTCCTCGGCGACACCATCAAGATCGGACGGCGCGGCTCGCAGAACGGCACCCTGATCGTGCATGGCAAGCAGGGCCACGTCGCCTATCCCGAGCGCGCCGACAATCCGGTGACCGGCCTCGTGACGTTGATCGCCGCATTGAAGGGCGAGCCGCTCGACAAGGGCACCGACCTTTTCGACCCGTCCAATCTCGAATTCGTCTCGATCGATATCGGCAACAAGACCGTCAACCTGATCCCGGCCGAAGCGCGCGCGCGCTTCAACATCCGCTTCAACAGCCTGCACAGTCACGAATCGCTGAAGGCGTTGCTCGAACAGCGTGCGATCGCAGCCTCCGGCGGCAAGATCCGGTTCTCGTTCGAATGGGAGCCATCCAACGCCGATGTGTTCGTTGTCGAGCCCGGCCCGTTCACGGACGTGGTGGCAAATGCCGTGACCGAGGTGACGGGCCGCAAGCCGGTGCTTTCGACCACCGGCGGCACGTCCGACGCGCGCTTCATCAAGAATTACTGCGCGGTGGTCGAATTCGGCCTGGTCGGCCAGACCATGCATGCGATCGACGAACGCGTGCCGGTGACGGAGCTTGTTGAGTTGACCGCCGTGTACCGAAAGATACTGGACCGGTATTTCGGCTAGGGTCATTCGGGGCGCGCCTGAGGCGCCAGCGCCAGGAATGACAGATTCAATAATCCACCTTGACCAGATACAACCCCTCGGCCGGCGCCACCTGCCCGCACAAGGTGCGGTCGCGCGCCTCAAGGATGCGGGCGATGTCGTCCGGCGTCCACTTGCCTTCGCCGACATGCACGATCGATCCGACCATCGAGCGCACCTGATTGTGCAGGAACGAGCGCGCCGACACGGTGATGTTCACGTTCCAGCCGTCGGTCTCGATGTCGAGTTGATCGAGCGTCTTCACCGGCGACTTCGACTGGCACTCGGTCGAACGGAAGGTGGTGAAATCGTGATTCCCGATCAGCCGCGTCGCCGCCGCGCGCATCGCGGCGATATCCAGCGGCCGCCCGACCCGCCAGGCGCGGCCGAGATCGAGCGCCAGATCGGGCCGCCTGTTCACCACGCGATAGAGATAATGCCGCCTGGTCGCCGAGAACCGCGCATTGAAATCGTCGCCGACCCGCTCGGCGGCGAGGATCGCGACCGGCTGCGGCCGCAGATAAAAATTCAGCGCATCGCGCACCGTGCCGCCGTCGTGCTCGCTGCGCAGATCGCAATGCGCGACCTGTCCGAGCGCATGCACGCCGGCATCGGTGCGGCCCGCGCCCTGTATGGTGACGCGCTGGCCGTCGAAGCGCGCAATCGCGTCCTCGATCGCGCCCTGCACGCTCGGCGCATCGGCCTGGTATTGCCAGCCGCGATAGGGCGCGCCGTCATATTCGATGAGAAGTTTGTAGCGGGGCATCAGCGCAGAGCCGCGCCGCGGGACAGCCTGTTCCCGCGCAGGAACTCGTCTGCCTTCATCGGCTGCTTGCCGGCGCGCTGCAATTCGATGATGCGGATTGCGCCTTCACCGCAGGCGATGGTGAGATTGTCGTCCAGCGCCGTGCCGGGCGCGGCATGTCCGGCAGCCAGCGTCGAACGCAGCACCTTCACCCGCATCGGAGTCTTCTCGTCGGGCATCTCGAACCAGGCGCCCGGAAACGGCGACAGCCCGCGGATGTGGTTGTGCACATCGCGCGCAGCTTTGGCCCAGTCGATCCGGGTCTCGGCCTTGCTGATCTTCTCGGCATAGGTCACGCCGTCGGCTGGCTGCGGCACGATCTGCAGCGAGCCGCGCTCCAGCGCGCCGAGCGCGCGATGCATCAGGTCGCCGCCGATTGCGGCCAGCCGGTCATGCAGGTCGCCCGCGGTCATGTCGGGCGTGATGGCGACGCGCTCGATCATCGCCATGCCGCCGGTATCGAGCCCCTCGTCCATCTTCATGACGGTGACGCCGCTCTCGGTATCGCCCGCCATCACCGCGCGGTTGATCGGAGCAGCGCCGCGCCAGCGCGGCAGCAGCGAGGCATGCAGGTTGAAACAGCCGAGCGGCACGGCGTCGAGCAAAGGCTTCGGCAGGATCAGGCCATAGGCCACCACCACCGCAGCATCGGCACCGAACGACGCAAACTCCGCCTGCGCCTCTTCGGTGCGCAGCGTCTTTGGCGTTAACACGGTGAGGCCGAGCCGCTTGGCCTCGCGCGCCACCGGCGTATCCTGCAATTCCATGCCACGACCGGCCGGCTTCGGCGAACGGGTATAGACCGCGACGATCTCGTGGCCCGCGCCCGCGAGTTCGATCAGCGTTGGCACCGCGAAATCCGGCGTGCCCATGAAGATGAGGCGGAGCGGCATGGATTGGTCCTTTCCCTCCCCCGGCTTGCGGGAAGAGGGAAGACGGTGAGCGACTAGTCCGCGCCCTGCTTGGCCATCTTGGTGTATTTCTTGATGACGCGGTCGCGCTTCAGCTTCGAAATATGGTCGATGAACAGCACGCCGTTGAGGTGGTCGATCTCGTGCTGGATGCAGGTGGCGAACAGGCCGTCGGCCTCGACCTCCTGCGCCTTGCCGTCGATGTCCAGATATCTGATCCGCACCTTGGCCGGCCGCTCGACGTCCTCGTAATATTCCGGGATCGAGAGGCAGCCTTCCTCGTGCAGGTTCATCTCCTCCGACGACCAGGTGATCTCCGGATTGATGAACACCTGCGGCGCTTTCTCGTCGTCCTTTTTCGAGAGGTCCATGGTCACGAGGCGCAGCGGCTCGCCGATCTGGATCGCGGCCAGTCCAATGCCCGGCGCGTCATACATGGTCTCGAGCATGTCGTCGGCGAGCGCGCGAATGGACGCGTCGACCGTCGCCACCGGCTTGGAGACGAGGCGGAGTTGCTTGTCGGGCAGGATGAGGATGTCGCGCAGGGCCATGCGCGCGATGTAATTATTGGGACAGGCGCGGTCAATTCGTTCTTCGCTGACCCCTCCTTCTCCCCGCGCCTCCGCCCCTGGCTCGCGGCCGTCCTTCCCTCTCCCCGCCTGCGGGGAGAGGGTGCCGAGCGTATGCGAGGCGGGTGAGGGGCTGATCGCCAAGACGAAAACACGAGCCCCTCACCCGGCTCGGACCTCCGGTCCTCGCCACCGTCTCCCCGTTTCACGGGGAGAGGGAAAGGATCGCGGCTTCAGCGCCCCCGGCCATAAGTTCTCTTTTTGTTCTTGACGTATTCCGAATCGTGCTAAAAGGGGCAGATGGACATTTTCGCTCTGATCCGCGACCGGCTCGCCGGCCTCGACCCGCTCTTGGTGGTCGCGGTCATTGCCGCGGTTTGCGCCTTCATCCTCGCCGCCACCATCGGCGTCACGATCCTGCTGATCGGGCGACGCCGGCGGCGGGCCGAAGAGGCCGCCGAAGCCGAGCGCCTGGAGGCGGAGGAGAACGAGGCCCGGATGGCGGAGCTTCGCCGCCTGCAGGCCGAGACCACCGGGCTCGTGCGCGCCATGGGCGACATGCTGGCGAACCGGCAGTCGCAATTCGAGAAAGCCTTTTCCGAGCGACTCGACACCGTCACCCACCGCATCGGTCAGTCGATCCAGCACACCACCCAGCAGA
>CAZXJZ010000374.1:0-3707 GCA_964641065.1 uncultured Hyphomicrobiales bacterium
CGACGTGCTCGCCCAGCATGTGCTCGGCACCGCCTGCGGCGAGCCGTTCGATGCGGATGCGTTCTACGACGAGGTGGTCAGCGCCGCGCCCTATCGCGATCTGACGCGCACCGATTTCGAGGCGACTATCGATTTCGTCGCGACCGGCGGTTACGCGCTGAAGGCCTATGAGCGCTTCGCCAAGATCAGGCAGGACAGGACCGGCCGCTGGCGCGTCACGCATCCGCGTTTCGCGCAGGCCTATCGGATGAATGTCGGCACCATCGTCGAGGCGGTGATGCTCAAAGTGAGGCTGGTGCGGTCGCGCGGCGGCGCAAGCGGACGCACCGGGCCGATCGGGCGCGGCGGACGCATACTCGGTCAGGTCGAGGAATATTTCGCGGAAACGTTGGCGCTGGGTGATACCTTCGTGTTCGCGGGCGAAGTGCTGCGCTACGAGGCGATGGTCGAGGACGAGCTTTATGTCTCGCGCGCGACCGATGACGACCCGAAAGTGCCGTCCTATGAAGGCGGCAAGTTCCCGCTCTCGACCTATCTGGCGTCACGGGTGCGCAACATTCTCGCGACCCCGTCCGAGTGGCAGGCGCTGCCGGCGCCGGTCCGCGAATGGCTTGAGATCCAGCAGCGGCGCTCGGTTCTGCCCGGCCCGCGTGAATTGCTGGTCGAGACATTCCCGCGCGCCGACAAGCAATACCTTGTCTGCTATCCGTTCGAGGGCCGGCTGGCGCATCAGACCCTCGGCATGCTGCTGACACGAAGGCTCGAGCGCGCCCGGATGCGTCCGCTGGGCTTCGTTGCCAACGAATATGCGCTGGCGGTGTGGGGACTGGGAGATATCGGGCTGAAGGTTCGCCGCGGGGAACTTTCGCTTGCGGACCTGTTCGACGAGGACATGCTCGGCGACGACCTGGAAGCCTGGCTCGCCGAATCCATGATGATGAAACGGACGTTCCGGACCAATGCGGTGATCGCCGGCCTGATCCAGCGCCGCTCGACCGACCGGGAGAAAACGCGCAGGCAGGTCACGATCTCGACCGACCTGATCTACGATGTGCTGCGCAAGCATCAGCCCGATCACCTGCTCCTGAAGGCGGCCCGTGCCGATGCGGCAACAGGTCTGCTCGATATCAAGCGGCTCGGCGAAATGCTCTCCCGGATCAGGGGTCGAATCGTCCATAAGCCGCTGGAGCACGTATCGCCGCTCGCGGTTCCGGTGATGCTCGAAATCGGCCGCGAGACGGTGTACGGCGAGGCTGCGGATGCGCTTCTGGCGGAAACCGCGGACGAATTGGTACAAGAGGCAATGACAGGGGCTTCGGGTGGTCGCAACAGCGGCAATTAGCTGGCCGGATTATCAGACAGACGAGGTGGAACTGGCCGGCAGCAGGCTTGTGGTCGATCCCGCGGGCATTCTGTGGTGGCCGGCGGAACGGCTGCTCGCGGTGTCCGACCTGCATTTCGAGAAGGCATCGAGCTTCGCGCGCTATGGCGCCCTGCTGCCGCCATTCGATACCGCAGCGACTCTGGCGCGGCTGTGCGAAGCGATCATGCGCTACCGGCCGCGCACCGTACTCGCGCTGGGCGACAGTTTCCATGATGGCGACGGGCCGCAGCGGCTGGGTGATGCGGACCGTGAGGCGATCGGGGCGCTTCAGCAGGGCCGTGACTGGATCTGGGTGGCGGGCAATCACGATCCGGATCCGGCTGTCGGGATCGGCGGCGTGTTCACGCCTGAATTGGCGATCGGATCGGTGGTTTTCCGCCATGAGCCGCTCGGTCAGGCGGGCGAGATCGCAGGGCATCTGCATCCGATGGCGCGGATCAGCGCGCGCGGCCGCTCGGTCAGCCGCAAGTGTTTTGCGATCGACGCCGAGCGCATGGTGATGCCGGCCTTCGGCGCGTTTACCGGCGGCCTCAACATCCGCGCACCGGCCTTCATGACCGTGTTCGGTGCACTGTCGTTCCGCGCCCACATGCTGGGCGCCACCCGGCTTTACGCGGTCGATGCGTCGCGCTGCCTGCCGGGCTGATCAGTCTTTCCTGAAAATCAGCGCCGCAAACCAGCCGGTCGCAAGCGCCATCAGGGTCGTGAACAGACCATAGAGTATGCCGTGATTGGCGGCGGCATTGACGATGAATTGCTCGACCCCGACCTTTACGACTTCCAGCGCGGAGTTGGCGCGCGCGAGCTCGGTGCCGTCTGCGAACAGTCTCACATCGACATCATAGGAACCGACCGGGGATTCGGCGGGAAGCCTGATGGTGGCACGGAACAGATTGGGAGTCAGGAAAGTCACGCCCGTCGGATCCTCGATATAGAGGTTGCGCTGCTTGCGCAGGCGGATCAGCGCTTCGCGGAAGACGTCGTGTTCGCCGGACTGGATCGCGGATGTCAGCGCCGCGCGCGGCACCAGCGACATGCCGATTTCCTGCCGGCGCAGCAATTCGGCCGATGCAATTTCGTTCACCGGACGGTCGCTGAGCACCGCGAGATAGGTCGGCGTGTTCAGGAAGCTGCGCGATTCTGTATTGGTCCAGATGCCGACGACCAGGTCCTTGCGGCGCACCACCAGGGTCTCGCGCGGGCCGGTGACCGTGACGACGATATCGTACTCGCCCTTGCGCGACACTGTCTTGGCATCGCGCTCGATCGAGCCGAACAGGACCAGTTCGGTACCCGTGAAGCTGGACGTCACCAATACCTGGTGGCTGGACAGCGACGTGATCAGCCGTTCCGCGGAAGCGGGGATGGCCGCAAGCAGCAACAGGGCACAGGAAATGGCGATGCGCTTGATCATCCGCCGTCTCCCGTGAAGCGGATGGAGAACAGTTCGGACGGCTCGATCACAAGGTTGAGCGCGAAGCGGACGCCGACGCCGAGCACCAGCAAGCCAAGCAGGAGCCGCAGCCGTTCCGCCCGCATCCGCTGCCCGGCACGGGTGCCGAACTGCGCGCCGACCACGCCGCCGACCATCAGGATAAGGGCGAGCAATGCATCGACCAACTGGTTGGTCGCGGCGTGCATCACCGTCGCCGATGCCATGGTGATCAATGTCAGCACCGTGGACGTACCGATCACAGTCGCGGTCGGCACGCGCAGGAAATAGATCAGCATCGGCACCAGCAGAAAGCCGCCGCCGATGCCCATCAGGGCGCCAATGAATCCGATGATGAATCCGATCCCGAGGACGGGGATCGCGGACACATAGATTTTCGAACGCTTGAACCGGACTTTGAACGGCAATCCATGCAGCCAGGTGTGGCTGCCAGGACGGCGCAGGACCACCGGATAGCCCTGGTAAGACCGCATGATGGCGCGAATGGCCTCGTTCACCATCATGCCGCCGACAGCAACCAGCAGCACCACGTAGGACAGCGCGATCACCAGATCGAGCAGGTCGGCGGATCGCAGGACGGTGAAAATCCAGACGCCGCCCGCGGTCCCGACGATGCCGCCCGCGAGCAACATCATCGCCAGCGGCATGTCGATGGCGTTTCGCCGCCAATAGCTGAGGGCGCTTGAGGTGGAAGATGCGGCGATGTGGCTCGCGACGGTGGCCACCGAGACGGCCGGATTGATGCCGATGAAGATCAGGAGCGGCGTCATCAGAAAACCGCCGCCGATCCCGAACATTCCCGAAATGAAGCCGACCGCCAGCCCCATGCCCAGCAGAAGGAACATGTTGACCGGAAGGTCGGCAATGGGG
>CAZXJZ010000375.1:0-3684 GCA_964641065.1 uncultured Hyphomicrobiales bacterium
CCAACCCTCCCCCGCAAGGGGGGAGGGAGCACAGCGCCTGTGCCGCAATCAGAAACCCTCAAGCCGCCGCAGAGTCCGCCTGCCCTGTGCCCGGCCGCACCAGCATAGCGGCCGGCCGCGACACCGTCATTTCGCCGCGCTTGAACACCATCAGTGGCTGCGCCAGTTCGGCGATCGCGGACGCTCCGTCGGTGCAGTCCATGACGACGACATCCGCCTGTTTGCCTTCCGCAATTCCATAATCACGCAAATTGAGCAGCCGCGCCGACCGCTCGGTGACCATGGACAGGCAGAGCTCCATATCCGCCGGGCGGCCGCCGATCTGCGCGACATTGGCGTAGAGATTGGCCATCCGCACCAGCGAGCAATCGCCGAACGGCGTGAAGGGATTCAGCACGTTGTTGGTCGAGATCGAGCAGTTCACGCCGTGCTCCACCAACTGATGCACCCGCGCCACGCCGCGCGGCACGTTGCCGTCATAGTCGCGGCCGATCAGGAACAGATCGGTCGACGGCAGCGCGGTTACGGCGACGCCGGAGGCGGCAAGCCGCTTCGCCAGCGTCACCAGATCGGCGGCCTTCATGGCTGAGAATTTCGTGGCATGTCCGACCGCCACCCGACCGCCCCAGCCGGTCTCGTCGGCAAGACGGCAGACTTCCAGCACGTCGAGATGGCCGGTATCGAGCCCGAAATCGAGGTGGAAATCGATATCGACATTGAAGCGCTGCGCCAGCGCGAAGATGCGCGCGATCTGGCCGTGCGAATCCTTGTCCATATAGGGCGCACCGCCGACCACGTCCGCACCGGCCTCCAGCGCCGCGACCATTACGTCCTCGCAGCCGGGATCGTCGAGCAAGCCTTCCTGCGGAAAGACGCAAAGCTGCAGATCGATCGCGAAGGCGTAATCTTTCTTGAGCCGCAACAGCGCCTTGAGGCTGGTCAGGCCGATGCGCGGATCGACCTCGACATGCGTGCGCATGCGTGTTGTACCCTGCTTGATCGCCTTTTCAAGGGTCTTGGTCGCGCGCTGATAGACATCGTCCTCGGTGAAGCCACGCTTGGCGTCGGCGACCGCGAGGATTGCCTCGTCGAGCGTCCCTTTCTCGCATTGGCAACGGCCGAGCAGGCAGGATTTGTCGAGATGAATATGCGTCTCGATGAAGCCGGGCACTACCAGACGGCCATCGAGCCGCCTTTCCGGCGCGCCTTTCGGCAGATCCGGTGCGACAGCCGCGATCTTGCCCTTGCTGATGCCGATATCGGTCGTCCGTTCCGCCTGGCCGGCGAGGCGCGCTTCACGCAGGATCAGATCGAAATCCACAAGACACTCCGTTTTCCCATTCGAGCATGATCCATTGCGAACCGGCGGCCGCTGGGATCGCGCTTCCTAAGCGACAGATTTTTCCTTGGCCCCGAGATAGGCCGCCTCCAGCGCCGGATCGGCGGCGAGTTCGGCGGCCGCGCCTTCGCGGGCAAAGCGACCCTGCTCCAGCACATAACCGCGATCGGCGACAGTCAGCGCCAGCGCCGCCATCTGATCGACCAGCAGAATGGTGACGCCCTCGTCGCGCAATTCGGCGAGAATGTCGAACAGTTCGTTGATCATCGCCGGCGCCAGACCGAGCGAGGGCTCGTCCAGCATCAGCAGTTGCGGGTTCGCCATCAGCCCGCGCGCAATGGCCAGCATCTGCTGCTCGCCGCCGGACAGAAGGCCGGCGCGGCTGGTGAGCCGTTCGCGCAGCCGCGGGAAACGATTGAGCAGCGTCTCGATCTCGCGGTCGAGATCGGCATCCTTGCGGGAGAAGGCGCCGAGAAGAAGGTTGTCACGCACGTCGAGTTCGCCGAACACCTGTCGGCCTTCGGGCACCAGCGCCAGTCCCTCGCGGGCAATGCGATAGGCTTCCAGAGACGAGACCTGCTTGTTGTCGAGCACGATATTGCCGCTGACCGGTCGCAGCAGACCGGACAGAGCCCGCATGACGGTCGATTTGCCGGCGCCATTGGCGCCAAGCATGGCCACCATCTCCCCTGGCCGCACATCGAATGAAATCGCCTGCAGCACCGGCGCCGCGCCATAGCCGGCAGTCAGTTTCACCACCGACAGGATCGCATCGGCCGGCGGCTCGAACGCTTCCTTGCGGGGACGGTCTCGCATATCGCCGCCGCCGAGATAGGCCTTCAGCACGCGCGGATTGTGCCGCACTTCGACCGCCGTGCCTTGTGCGATCACACTTCCGGCGTCGAGCACCACGACATGGTCGGAGATGCCCATGACCAGCGTCATGTCATGCTCGACCAGGATCACGGCGATGCCGATATCAGCGATCTGGCGCAGCAGCGCGCTGAGCTTATCCTTATCGGAACGCATCAAGCCGGCGGCGGGTTCGTCGAGCAGCAGCACATCGGGGCGGGAGGCGAGCGCGCGTGCGATCTCGACCAGCCTGCGGTCGACATGCGGAAGGTCGCCCGCCGCGGTCGCGACTGGACCGGAATAGCCGACAAAGGCCAGCAGCGCCTCGGCCGCTTCGACATCCTCCGTGTTTTCCACGGACGACAACGGAGCGCCAAGTTCGCCGCGGCGGAGCGCGATCAGCACATTGTCGAGGACGCTGAGCGTCGTGAACAGCTTGGTGGTCTGGTAGGTGCGCGCAATGCCGGCGCGCGCAACCTTCCAGGCGGACGCGCCGGACAGGTCGTGATCGCCGAGCTTCACCGAGCCGGTATCGGGGCGATAGAAGCCCCCGACGATGTTCAGCACCGTGGTCTTGCCAGCGCCGTTGGGGCCGATCACGCTGGTGACCTTGCCGGGCTTCGCATCGAAGCTGACGCCGGTGGCGGCGCGGATACCGCCGAAGGCAATGCCGATATCGCGCACGACAAGGTCCCGCGGCGATGTCGGTTTCAGGAACGTTGCGACATCGATGCCGCCCGCCGCAGCACCGCGCGGATCGACCCGGCGCCACAGCTTGGCCAGCGAGCCGAGCACACCTTCCGGCGCAAGCCACAGCACCACCAGAAGCAGACTGCCGAAAAACAAGAGCCGGTATTCGGCAAGCCAGCCCAGCATTTCCGGAAATACCACGCTCACAATTGCGCCGATCACCGGTCCGAGCGTCCAGCCGGCGCCGCCGACAATCACCGCGAGCAGGAACAGGATCGATTGCGAGAACGGGAAATTTGACGGCGCCACGAACATCATCAACGGCGCGAACATCGCGCCCGCAAGCCCGGTCAGCACGGCGGACAGCGCGAAAGCGGCGGTCTTCACGATCACCGGATTGAGGCCGGTCGAGCGCGCAGCGACTTCGGCGTCGCGCACCGCAACCATGCCCTTGCCCCATGTGCTGTTGGCAAGCCGGTGGAAAAAGTAGAGCGCGAGCCCGGCGCAGGCGACCGCCATCAGTGCGATGTCGCGCTCGGAGAAGGTGAACGAGCCGACCGACGGCGGCGTGATGCCCATCAGGCCGTTCTGACCGCCGGTCAGGTCGCGCCATTCGATGGTGCCATGCTCGACGATGAAGGCGAAGGCGATGGTGACCATCGCGAGATAGGGACCGGTGACGCGCAAAGCCGGCAACGCCAGCAGCGCGCCGACAACACCGGCGAGCACGCCCGCAATCGGGAAAGCCAGCCAGAAGCTGACGCCGTTCAGGGTGAGGATCGCAGCGGTGTAAGCCCCGATTG
>CAZXJZ010000376.1:0-3683 GCA_964641065.1 uncultured Hyphomicrobiales bacterium
CCGACGTCGCGGATCGGACGGATGTCGACCTGCGAACGCGGCAAGAAGGCCACGGCGCCGTCGAGATCCACGGTGAATCCGCCCTTGACCTGGTTGAAGATGATGCCCTGAACCTTTTCCTGGTTCTTGAACGCGCCTTCGAGCTTGCCCCAGCTCTCTTCGCGGCGTGCCTTGTCTCGGGAGAGGACAGCTTCACCGAGCGCGTTCTCGACGCGCTCCAGGTAGACCTCGACTTCGTCGCCGACCTTGATCTCGTTGCCGCGGCCGGGTCCGGTGAATTCTCGCAGCTGCACGCGGCCTTCGGTCTTCAGTCCGACGTCGATGATGGCGACGTCCTTTTCGATGCCGACGACGATTCCCTTGATCACCGAGCCTTCATGCAGGTTTCCTGACGTGAAGGACTCTTCAAGCATCGCGGCGAAATCTTCGCGCGACGGTGTGGCGGTGGCTGTTTGGGCCATGAACTCTCCTGTTAGCGAGCGCCGATTGGAATTAGGATGTTCCGAACGCACGGGCCAAAGGCCCCGCAAGACCAGTGGCTCCGCCGCATGAGCGACGGGTCGGCGCGTTAAGCCGTTCGACCGGAACGATGATTGCTTGTCCTAAAAGGACTTGTCCAAGGCCTCCGGACGAGGCGGCGAAGCGGGCGTTCCTCCAACGACGAAGGGCGGTTAAGCCGGCCTCCGGCCCGCTCGGACGGCCTCGACAATGTCGATGGCGGCCCGGACGGCTGGGGATATAGCCAAAAGTGTCGTATCCAGCAAGACCGCATCCTCGGCCTGCCTGAGCGGGGCCACCGAGCGGTTCATGTCGCGCTCGTCCCGGGCCTTGATGTCGGCGAGCACGGCGGCGTCATCGACCGCCTCGCCGCGGCCCCTCAGTTCCATGACCCGACGCCGCGCGCGCTCCTCGGGTGTCGCGGTTACGAAAATCTTAACCTTCGCCTGCGGCGCGATGACGGTCCCGATGTCGCGCCCGTCGATGACCGCGCCCGGCTTCGAGCGCGCAAACTCATGCTGCAGTGCGATCAAGGCCGTCCTGACCTCAGGGATGGCTGCGACGATGGATGCGGCTTTCGCCACCTCGTCGGATTTCAGGTCGTCCTCCGGAAATCGCGAGGGATCGTAGCTGCGTGCGGCCGCCACCGCAGCAGCCGGGTCATCGAGCTTGCCTGCCTGCAGCACGGCGAGCCCGACACCGCGGTACAAAAGGCCGCTGTCGAGATGCCGGTAGCCGTAGTGAATCGCGAGGCGCTTGGCGATGGTGCCCTTGCCGGAGGCGGCCGGCCCGTCGATGGCGATGATCACGACAAATCCGCGCCCAAACCGCGCATCAATTCGACAAAGCCCGGGAAACTGGTCGCGATAAATGCCGCGTCGTCGACGCCGACCGGCTTGTCGCTCGCGAGCCCCATGACCAGCGCCGACATCGCTAGACGATGATCCATATGCGTCGCCACCACGCCGCCGCCAAGGGCGCGACCTTGCGCCCCGCCATGTCCATGCACGATCAGGTCGTCGCCCTCGATCTCGACCACCACGCCATTGACGCGCAGCATGTCGGCGGTCGCCGCCAGCCGGTCGGATTCCTTCACCCGCAATTCGCTCAAGCCCCGCATCCGCGTGGTGCCCTCGGCAAAGGACGCGAGCACGGCAAGGATCGGATATTCGTCGATCATCGATGGCGCACGCGGCGCCGGCACGTCGACGCCACGCAGGCTCGAGGCCCGTACGCGCAAATCGGCGACCTCTTCGCCGCCATCGTTCTGCGTCGACAACGTCTCGATATCGGCGCCCATGTCACGGAGCGTGAGAAATAGCCCGGTTCGCAGCGGATTCATCATCACGCCGTCCAGCACGATGTCTGAGCCCGGAACAATCAGCGCCGCCGCCAGCGGAAAGGCCGCCGATGAGGGATCGGCCGGCACCCGCAACGGCGCCGGCGAAAGCTCCGGCCGCCCGGTCAGCGTGATGCGGCGGCCGTGCTCGCCGATGGTCTCGACGCGGATGTCGGCGCCGAAATGCGTCAGCATTTTCTCGGTGTGATCGCGGGTCGCTTCCTTCTCGATCACGATCGTCTCGCCCGGCGCCGCGAGACCGGCCAGCAGCACCGCGGACTTCAATTGCGCGGACGCGACCGGCGGTGCGTATTCGATCGGGAGCGGGTCGCGCGCGCCCTGCAGGGTCAGCGGCAGTCGCCCGCCTTCGGCGGCATCAACCACGCGCGCGCCGATCCGGCTGAGCGGGTCCAGCACGCGTTGCATCGGGCGCTTGCGCAACGAGGCATCGCCGTCGAACAACGCCGTGACCGGGCAACCGGCGACTGCACCCATGACGAGGCGGCAGCCGGTGCCGGAATTTCCGAAATCGAGCGGTCCCGACGGCTGCGCGAAACCGCCGACGCCGACGCCGCGCACCGACCATGCGCCCTCCCCGGTTCGCTCCACCGTGGCGCCGAGGGCGCGCATTACCTTGGCGGTGTTGATCACGTCCTCGCCTTCGAGCAGGCCGGAAATGCGGGTCTCACCCACGGTCATCGCCGCCAGGATCAGGGCACGATGCGAAATCGACTTGTCGCCGGGCACGCGCAGACGCCCCTTCAGCGCAGGCGAGCGGCGCGCGGTCAACGGCATGGCGGGCAGCGAATGGCTCAAGACGGCTTTTCCGGCGCGAAAGTGGGCGCCGTCCTAGCACCGGGCGTTTCCCACGTCATCCGATCCCGGGCCGAAAGCCGCAAAATCGCCCATAATCGGTATTGACACCGGTCGCTCAAGCCGCCAATTCAGCCGCTCATTTCTAAAAGCCCTTCAAGGAACCTCCGAACGTGGCAAAGCCAGAGCTCGGTACCAAGCGCGTCTGTCCCGTGACGGGCCGCAAGTTTTACGACCTGAACAAGAATCCGGTGATCTCGCCCTATACTGGCGAGGTCGTGCCGATCGCTCCGATCGCCTCCCGCGGCCGTCCGGAAGCGAAAGCTTCGCCCGCCGCCGAGCCCGAACTCGAGACGGCCGAGGCCGAAGGCGCCGTCTTCGTATCGCTGGAGGACGCCGACGCCGAAGCGACCGGCAAGAAGGCTGACCTGCCGGATGCGGTCGATGACGATATCGAGGTCGAGGACGACGGCGGCGACGACGATTCCACCTTCATCGAGGAAGATGAAGAAGGCGACGACGACGTGACCGATATCATCGGTGACGGCCTCGAAAAGGACGAGGAGACTTGATCGTCCGGTCGAGTTAAGCTATCCGCCCGCAACCCGTGAGGGCGGAAGTCTGGTGACGGGGCCATAGCTCAGCTGGGAGAGCGCTTGCATGGCATGCAAGAGGTCGGCGGTTCGATCCCGCCTGGCTCCACCAACCCGAAGCCACGACCGGCTTTGATCATAGTCCAGCCCTGATCTTGCGGCCGCCTCCGGGCGGCCTTTGATTTTTTCCGGTGCGGTGAGCCGCGCCGTGAGCCGTCGAACAGGGGGGAGCGATCGGGAGAAAGGACGCGATGCGTGCCCGCCCCTGAGGTTCTCGCACCGGTTCCAGCCCCGCTTGCAGCGCCCGGATTCCTGCCCATATAAAGGTCAACTCTTGGCGGGTCCGCCGGGAAAATCAGGGGGTGCCTCTTTGGGCCCCGTGTCAAAGTCGCTGGAAAGGACTTTGAGATGTCCCGAATGCCTTCGTTGTCCAGCCCGTT
>CAZXJZ010000377.1:0-3670 GCA_964641065.1 uncultured Hyphomicrobiales bacterium
TGATGTGCGGCACATCGAGCGAGGTCGGCAGGATGTATTTTGCAAAGCCCGGCGTCGTGGTGTGGCCATTCTCGAGCTTGTAATCCTCCATCAGCGCCTGCCCGAGTGCCTGGACGATGCCGCCCTCGATCTGACCTTCGACGCCTTTCGGATTCACCGCGCGGCCGACATCGTGCGCCGCCCACATGCCGAGCACCTGCACTTCGCCGGTGATGGTGTCGACTTCGACTTCCGCAACCTGACAGCCGAACACATAGGCCTGCCACGGACGCCCCGCGCCATCGACCGGATGAAGCCCGGTGGTGTCGGTGCCGAAACTCGCGGAGCCAAGCGGCACCACGCCGCGGCCTTTCGCCAGATGCACCGCCTTGTCCATCGTGGTGCGATGATTGGTGCCCGCGGCCCAGATTTCGCCGGATGCGGCCTCGATCGTCTCCGGCGGCACGCCCCATTCATTCGCCATCACCTGCGCCAACTTGCCGAAGGCTTCGCGCGAGGCCAGCGCCACCACATTGCCGATCATGTAGGTCTGGCGCGTGGCACCGGCATGCGCCGCTTCCGGCGAGCGCGCGGTGTCGTTGTCGCCGATGGTCACGTCCTCCGGCCGCACGCCGAGTTCTTCGGCCGCGATCTGCGCCAGCACCGTGAGAATGCCCTCGCCGATCTCGGTTACACCGGTGACGACCTTCGCCGAGCCACCGTCATCGATCTCGACCCACGCTCCGGCACGATCCACCGTCGCGGTGCGGGCGATCCCGTACCAGCAGCCGGCCATGCCGCGTCCGCGCTTGCGTGCCATTATTCCGCTGCCTCCAGCTTGCCGTCTTTGCTTCCGTCGGCAGCAAACCGCGCGCCTAGGGTGCAGGCCTCGCGCACACCCTCACCGGAGAGATCGGAGCGCGTGTCGCCGCGCGAGACCGGCACGCCCTTTTCCCAGCGCGAGCCTTTTTCCGCTGCTTCCAGCACACGCAGATAGCTCACGGACTTGAGCTGCTGCTTGGTATGGGTTTCGGCGCCGTCTCGCATCGCATTGATGCGCCGAATTTCGAACGGGTCGAGTCCGAGCCGCTCGGCGCAGATATCGAGATGGGACTCGGTCGCGAATTGCGTCTGCAGCGCACCGAAGGAGCGGAAGGCGCCGGACGGCGTGTTGTTGGTGTAGATGCCGTAGGTATCGACCTGCAAATTCGGGATCGCGTAGGGGCCGGCGCCGAGGATCGCCGCCTTGCGCATCACGCCCTCGGTTGACAACCCGTAAGCACCGCCATCGCAGACCATCTTCAGCGACACCGCCTGGATACGACCGTCACGTGTCAGGCCCATCCGGAGCGTGGTGCGTGACGGATGGCGCTTCGCGGTCACTGCGATCGATTCCTCGCGGGTGAACACCAGCCGCACCGGCCGGCCGGTCTTCATCGCCATCAGGGCCAGCATGCCCTGATAGATCATGTCTTCCTTGCCGCCGAAGCCGCCGCCGACCGGCGACATGATGAAGCGGACCTTGCTGATCGGCTTCTTGATGATCTTCGCCAGCATGTGGCGATGATGCGTGATGTTCTGGCTCGGCGACACGATGGTGACGACACCGTCGTGGTCCACATATCCGAGGCCGGCTTCCGGCTCCAGATAGGCGTGCTCGATCGCCTGGGTCTCGTAATCCTGCTCGACCACGAGGTCGGATTGCGCGAAGCCCTTCTCGATGTCGCCCTTGCGGATCGGGATATGCTTGGTGACGTTGTCCTGCGCGTAATCGTGAACCACCGGCGCGCCCGGCTGCATCGCCGCGAAGGCATCGAACACCGCCGGCAGCGGCTTGTAGACCACCTTGATCTTCGCCAGCGCGCGCTTCGCGGTGACGACGTCCTCGGCGGCGACGGCCGCGACCGCTTCACCGACATAGCGCACCTTGCCGCGCGCCATCACCGGCTGATCGTGGACGAACACGCCGAAGCCATCCTCGCCCGGCACGTCGGCGGCGGTGATGACGCCCTCGACGCCCTCCATCGCCTCGGCTTCGCTGGTGTCGATCGATTCGATCAGCGCGTGCGGATGCGGCGAGCGCAGCACCTGCAGATGCAGCATGTGCGGCATGGTCATGTCGCCGGCATATTTCAGTGCGCCCGAGACCTTGCCCGGCGCGTCGAGGCGGCGAACATTGGCGCCGATGAACTTGCCGTCGGCGACCTCGGTCTCGGCCAGCGCGGAGACCGGAAGCCGGCCGTTCTGAACGTCGCGCGCCAGTTCCACCGCGTCGAAAATCTTCTGGTAGCCGGTGCAGCGGCAGATATTGCCACCGAGCCGCTCCTTGATCTCCTCACGATCGGCGAACGGATTGACCCGCAGCGCGGCAGTCGCCGCCATCACCATGCCGGGAATGCAATAGCCGCACTGGCTGGCGCCGGTCTTGTGGAAGGCCTTTTGCAGGAGCGACAATTCGCCCTTCTGCGCCAAGCCCTCGACGGTGTCGATCTTCGATCCCTGCGCCTTGCCGACCGGCATCAGGCAGGACTTCATCAGCACGCCGTCGACAAACACCGAACAGGCACCACATTCGCCGGCACCGCAGCCGTCCTTGGTGCCGGTGAGGTGCAGGTCCTCGCGCAGGAAATCCAGCAGCCGCTGATAGGGCTGCGCGCTCCGCGTAACCTTGCGGCCATTGACGACAGCTTCGATGCGAAGCTCAGGCACAGGCAGCCTCCATATCGTGCGTCAGCACATCGGGACCGGCCCCGGCGCGCTGCGCGGCGTTGAACAGGCCCCGCAGCATGAAACCGCGGACCACGTCGCGGCGATAATCCTGCCGGGTGCGCGAGCGCACCAGCGATACCGGCATCTCCGCCGCCTGTTCGAGCCGGCTCGCGGTGAGCGGACCGGATTTCAGAAACGCTTCCACCTCATGCAGGCGATCCGGCACCGGGCCGATACCGCCGATGCAGAGGCGCACATCCTCGAAATTGCGGCCGGACGCGTCGAGTTTCACCATGGCGGCAAGGCATATGGTGGAGATCACCAGCGAGCGGCGATGGCCGACCTTTTCGAAACTGCCGCCATAGCCGGGCAGAGCAACACATTCGATGGCGGTTAGGATTTCGTCGTCGGCGAGCGTCGTTCTGCCGGGACCGGTGATGAAATCGTGGATCGGTACGCGGCGGGTTTCGATCTTGCCGCCGCGACGGCTGGCCAGTTCGACGATCGCGTCCTGCGCGACCAGCGGCGGGACGCCGTCGGCCGCGGGCGAGGCATTGACGATGTTGCCGCCGATGGTCGCAGATTCGCGCAGTTGATCGTCGGCGAACCAGATCGCGCAACGCGGCATCGACGGCATGACGCGGCCAAGCACCGGATCGTCGAGAAAGCGCTGAAGCGGGGTCGCGGCGCCGAGACGGACCAGCGTATCGGTTACTGTACGCTCTCGCAGTTCGGGGATGCGTGCGACATCGATGAGCACCGGAATATGCACGTCGCCGGCGCGGCCTTCGCGCGCCCAGGGCAGCAGATCGGTCGCTCCCGCAATGAGCCGATAGCGGCCGCGATGCGTTTCCATCAGATGGAATGCCTCATCGAGCGTGGTCGCCGTCAGATATTCGTCGCAGAGAAGCATTGGGTTTGTCTTGCTCCGCGTCCGTTCGGTGGCCGTGGTGGCGCGCGTCGGCGGGCCGCTCGGCGGCTT
>CAZXJZ010000378.1:0-3651 GCA_964641065.1 uncultured Hyphomicrobiales bacterium
TTGGGAAGAGCCCCTCACCCGCCTCACTCGCAAAACGCTCGCTCGGCACCCTCTCCCCGTTACACGGGGAGAGGGAAAAGAAAAATTACTGCACGAAACGCGGATCGGCGAGCTTCGACAGATCGGGGATTTGCTTGATCACGCCGATCTCGAGAAGCAGGTCGGCGGCTTCCTTGGAGAAGGTGTTGAAATCACCCGCGAAGAACGCCTTGTTGGCAGCCTGGTCCTGCCAGCGCAGATATTTTGCGGAATTTCCGAATTTCTCGGCATCCTGCTTCACGTCCGCGCCCATGATCTCGTAGGCCTTCTTCTCGTCCTTCTTGATCATGTCGAGCGCTTCGAAATAGCTCTTCACCAGCGCCTTCACCGCGCCTTCGTTCTTGGCGATGAAGTCCGGGGTGCAGCCGAAGGTGTCCATCACCATCGGGTAGTCGAGCGTGGTGGCGATGATCTTGCCGGCTTCGGGCTTGTCGCGCACCGCCGAGAGATACGGCTCGTAGGTCATGGCCACGTCATTCTGGCCGGCGATGAAGGCCTGCGCGGCCGGTCCGGGCTCCATGTTCACGACCTTGACGTCCTTTACCGAGAGGCCGTTCTTCTTCAGGAACCACGCCAGCGTGAAATAAGGCGCCGTGCCGGGCGCCGAGGCCGCGACCGTCTTGCCCTTGATGTCCTTGATCGACTTGACGTCATTGCGCACGACCATGCCGTCGGCGCCGTAGGACTTGTCGAGCTGGAACAGCTGCGTGGTCGGCACGCCGTTGGCGTTCCAGACAATCCAGGTCTCGACGGTCGTCGCCGCGCACTGGATATCGCCGGACGCAATCGCCAGATGGCGGCTGGCCTGCGGGATCTTCTTGATGGTGACGTCGAGGCCGTTCTTCGCGAAGATCCCGGCCTCCTTGGCGAGCGTCAGCGGCGCAAAGCCGGTCCAGCCGGAAATGCCGATATTGACCTTGGTCTGGGCAGACGCGGGCGCAGCCAGCATGGCAAGGCCGGCCGCGGCCAGGATGAGCTTGAACTTCATAGAACCCTCCGGTTGGAAAACAGAGCCAGAAACCCGGCTTTGAGACCATGGCAACACGCTGCCGAACCGAGAGTCAATTATGCAAAACACAGCATGTGGCTGCGGCCTGGGACGGCCAAACCGTTGCGCTCAGGCGGCCGCAGCAACGACGCCGACACGAAGCCCAGTTATTGGGCCACGGTGCCGAACACCTGCGTTCATTTTGCCCACGGCGCGACGCCTTCCTGGACGCCCGGACAAGCGCCGCGCGTCCGCTCCGGAAGAACGGAGGCCTGTACCGCATGGTGGTTCAGATGAACCACTGGACGGTTACGTCCGGTCGCTTTACTCCAGGGGACCACAAGAAGTGCGATAGATGCATATCGCCCGAGGGAACGATCAAGGAGCCGTCATGAGCGACCGCAGGCTGAATCCGATTTCCGATGCCGAACTCGAGCGTCGCTGGAAAGCCGCACGCGCGATGATGCGCGAGCGCGGTCTCGATGCGTTGCTGATGCAGAACAACAACGACTGGCTCGGCGGCTACGTGAAATGGTTCACGGACTTTCCGGCCTATAACGGCTATCCCCGAACGGTAATCTTCCATGCCGACGACGCGATGACCGTGGTCGATATGGGACCGTCCGGTGCAACCCGCTCGTTCGGCGGCACGCACAAGATTCACCGCGGCGTCGGCGACCTGCTCACCACGCCGGCCTTCACCTCGATCGCCTATACCGATGGCTACCAGGGCGAGCTTGCGCTCGGCGAATTGAAGCGCCGCGCCTACAAGCGCATCGGCATCCTCGGCCGCGGCGCGATGCCGTATCGCTTCGTCACGCAGATCGAGCAGGGACTTGCCGGCAAGACCGAGATCGTCGACGCCACCGAGGAGATCGACGCGATCAAGGCGATCAAGAGCGAGGAGGAAATGATCCTGGTCCGGCGCTGCGCCGAGATGCAGGACGAGATCTTCGCGCGCGTCTGCAAGAAGATCAAACCCGGCATGCGCGACAACGACGTCACCGCGCTCGCGCAGTATGAAGGACGGCTGCTCGGTTCCGAACAGGGGCTGTTTCTCGGCTCGTCGGCACCGCTCGGCGAAGCCTCGAACTTCGTCGACCGCTATCTGCAGGGCCGCGTGCTGAAGGACGGCGAGCATTTCTCCCTGCTGATCGAGAATGCCGGCCCCGGCGGCATGTATACCGAGATCGCGCGCACCATGGTGTTCGGCAAGGCCTCGAACGAAGTCATCGACGGGTTCGAGACCGTGAAAGAGGCGCAGGTCCACTCGCTGTCGAAGATCAAACCGGGCGTGCCGGCGCGCGACATCGCCGCCGCGCATGATGCGTTCATGACTGCGCGCGGCTTCGGCGCCGAGAAGCGGCTCTATGCTCATGGCCAGGGCTACGATCTGGTCGAACGTCCGCTGATCCGCGCCGACGAGACGATGACCATACAGGCCGGGATGAATCTTGCGGTGCATCCGGGCTATGAATCGCCGGCGCTGTTCGCGGTCATCTGCGACAATTATCTGGTCGGCAAGGACGGTCCGGGCGAGTGCCTGCACAAGACACCGAAGCAAGTGTTCGAACTGTGAGACAAGGGTCGCAAGGCGCGTCGCATCAATCGATTCAGGGCATTCAAGAATGAAGCCGGACATCCTGTATTTCGGAAAATTCCCGGACGACACCGTCGCCGAGCTCAACCGGCGCTACAACGTCCATCACTATTTCAAGATGCCGTGGCCCGACGAGATTCCGTCCGATGTCGCCGCGCGCATCGTTGGTGTTGCAACCGAAGCCAATCGCGGCATCGGCCGTGCGATGCTCGACAGGCTGCCGAAGCTCCAGGCGGTGTCGGTGTTCGGCGTCGGGCTCGATCTAGTGGATGTGAAAGCAATCCAGGACCGCGGCATCCCGCTTGGCAACACGCCGGACATCATCGGGCCGGAAGTGGCCGACCTCGCCATCGGCATGATGTTGGCATCGGCGCGGCAGATTATTTTCGCCGACCATTATGCACGAAGCGGACAATGGGCCGAAAAGGGCCCGATCCCGCTGGGCCGCAGCGTCGCCAACAAGACCTGCGGCGTGATCGGGCTTGGCGGCATCGGCCGCGCCATCGCGGATCGCGCCGTCGCCTTCCGCATGCAGGTTCTCTATTTCGGCACGCGCGAAAAGAAGGATGTGCCCTACAAGTATGTCGGCGATGTCGTGGAACTGGCGCGGCAAAGCGACTACCTGATGGTCGCCTGCAAGGGCGGTCCGGAGACGCGGCATCTTGTGTCGGGCGCCGTGATCGATGCGCTCGGGCCGCAGGGTACGCTGATCAATGTCGCGCGCGGTTCCGTGGTCGACGAGGAAGCGCTGTTCGATGCGCTCGCCAGCAAGCGGCTGGGCTGGGCGGCGCTCGATGTGTTCGAGAACTCGCCCAATTTCGACAAGCGGTTTCTCGATTTCCCGAATGTCATCCTTCAGCCGCATCATGGCACGGCCGCGATCGAGACGCGCCTCGAGATGGGTCAGCTGATGATCGACAATCTGGCGGCCGGGCTGGAGAAACGCCCGCTGAAGACGCCGGTGGTGGCTTAACGTCGCTGCTCCCCTCCCCGCGAGCGCAGCGAGTGGTGGGGAGGGGTCGGG
>CAZXJZ010000379.1:0-3585 GCA_964641065.1 uncultured Hyphomicrobiales bacterium
GCATTCCTGATTCCCTTCGACGGCGACTTCAGCGCCCGCTTGCATAGCGTCCAGCGGCTGTATCGTCGCTTGACCGGCAAGAAAGTTGGACCGCAACTTCGCAGTCAGCGGCTTTCCGTCGGGCAACGCGCTCGACTTACCTTTCTTCTTCGGGTGCTTGACGGCGAACAGGAAGGCGGGACCCGACGAGAGCTTGCTGCGGTTCTCCTTGATGAGGGCGCGCGCGATATTCCAGCCGTCGAGTGGAAAAACTCGCCGTTGCGAAAGAGAATCAATCGCGCGGTCACGGCAGCCACTGCATTGATGAACGGCGGCTACCTCGCGCTACTGCGTGGAGAGTCCGAGCGAGCCGAGCGATTCCAACGACGATAACAGCCGAGATCGCGGTCCAAGGAGTCCTCCCAAAGAAGGGGGACATCCCAGGAGCCGCTCTGCAGCGGGTCTCCCCCGTGACCCCGATCCTCCGTCAGGCTTGCCTTCGTTCCGTTGCCGTGTCCGGCAACGGCCCTGAACGGCCCGGAGGCTCACCTTGAACTCCTCACCTACCCGCGTCACGCCGCGCTTCGTCCGAACACACGATGCCGCAGCTTTTCTGGGTTTGTCCGGCCGCACGCTCGAAAAGCACCGCTGCACTGGCACCGGCCCGGTCTTCCGCAAGCTCGGCGGCCGCGTGGTCTATGCGATCGAGGATCTCGAAGCCTGGGCCGCCGAGCGCGCGCGCAATTCGACCTCCGACCCCGGTTCGAAGCCATCATCGTTCGCCGCACTGCCGCCTCATCGGACACCTCCACGCAATCGCTGACGGAGCATTCGAATGCATCACTCCGAATTCTCCTACACCACGCCAAATGACGCGCATCCAGCCCGTCACCTTGTCCGTACGCCGCGACGGAGGAACGCCATGATCCGGCGATCGCGCGAGAGCACTTTCGTGTCGCAGCCTGGCAACGCAGCGCGCTGGGGCAAACCGCGAGGAAATTGGTCCCGGCTACGCACCAAGCATCGTCCCTTCGCAGCGCGACTAACCATCGACGTCACCCCCGACTTGCGCGCCCGGATCAAGATCGCAGCTTTCGAGCGCGGGATCACGGTGGCCTACATGCTGCGTCTTCTCCTGCTCAAAGCCTTTCCTCGCACGAAAAGCCGCCGGCGATGAAGGGCGTTACCCTCCAACATATCTCGCGCGCCGCTAATGCGGATGCATCGCTCACCTTCGTCGAGCTGACCTTCCATAAGCAGCGTATCGAGAACCGCATTCGATTCGGCCAACACGCAGGGCAGCAGATTCTCGACCGCCATCGGCGTATCCTCAGCTTCACATCCGGCAGCATCTTCTGCTTCGTACGCTGGGCCGCCAACGACTTTGGCACCATTCTGTCGCGCGCTGACATCGTGCGTGCGGTCTCTCCCGGTGAACGCTACCAGACGCTGCCTTTCGTGCGTCCCGGCGGAGAAATCCTCCTGCGCATGGACGGCTGGCCGAAGGTCGAGCGCGTGCTGCAGGCGATCGACGCCGTGGAGGCGCTCGGCATCGATCCAGCCGACGCGGCGCCGGACTATTGGCAGCATGTCCACAACCGAATCTCGGTCAACGAGACGCCGCGCAATTACACGCGCACCCGCCATCAGGCGTGGCTCAAGCGGCGGGAGGTCAGCTGATGACCCGGATCGCCACCGTGTTGGCAACAGCGCTTTTCAGCATCACACTCGGCACCTCGGCCTTTGTCGAACCACCGATGACGCTGATCTGGAATGCAAGCGCCAGCGCACCCATCGGCCTCTATCTCATCCAGCCAGCCGACGACCTTGATGTGACCGATCTGGTCGCCGTTACGGCACCACCGCTGATCGCAGAATTCCTGTCCGATCGCGGATATCTTCCGATGGGCATCCCCATGATGAAGCGCATCCTGGCGCTTCCCGGCGTGACCGTCTGTCGACACGGCGTCGAAATCATCGTCTACGGCTCGACCATCGGCCACGCACGCGCGCGAGACAAGGCCGGCCGCAAGATGCCGGTCTGGCAGGGCTGCCGCCGCATCGGCGATGACGAAGTCTTCCTCATGAACTTTGATGTTCCGGACAGCGTGGACGGCCGCTACTTCGGTCCGTTCCCGCGCGCTTCGGTCATCGGCAGCGCGCTGCCCGTCTGGACCGACGAAGCAGGCGATGGCCGCTTCCAATGGTGGGCCGCGGCACGCTGACCGCCCACCGACCTTCTCACCAACCGCAGAAAGGAAACACGACATGGCGCAGATAGGCAGCTTCATTCGCACCAGAAACGGCTTCTCCGGGCGGCTACGGACCCTTTCCCTCGACATCGAGCTCGCCATCGTGCCGGCGGATCACTCGGATGCCGAAAACGCTCCGAACTACCGCATTCATGCGGGCAACGAGGAGGGACCGGAGGTCGGCGCAGGCTGGACCCGCACCGGCGAGAAGGCCGGCGAATACGTCTCCCTCCAGATCGACGACCCTGCTTTCACACAGCCGATCCGCGCCAACCTGTTCCAATCTGGAAGCGATCGTTCCGCATTCCACCTGCTCTGGACGCGCCCCACAAAACGCGAAGCAAGGACCTAATCCGTTGGCTTCCCCGGACAATAGCCTGACCGAACGAAATCCCGGTCATTCCTCTGTTCGCGGAAAACTCGACTCATTCCTCCGTCCCGCTCGCGGTTCACGCGGCCGTCGCGCGCAGCAGCGGTCAAGGGCGGCCGTAAGGCCGGCGCTCGCGGCTTGCCCTTGACGGCTGCGAGCACGATGGCATCGGCCTTTCGCTCAGCGGGCGGAGGACAGCGCACGGAACAAACGCGATGGACCTCATAACACTGGTGACGGCATGCACGCTCGCCGTCGATCCGAAGCTCATGCACGCGCTGGTCTGGCACCAATCGGGCGGGGAACCGTGGGCAATCGCGGTGCAGGGGGAAGCCAATCCGCGCGCCTACCGGAGCATGCATGACGCGATCGAGGAAACCCACAACCCGTCTGGCGGCAATGTCGTGCGTGTCGGCCTCGCTGGCGTTCCGGTGCTACCATCGAAAGTTTCAGCATCCGTCCTTCTACCATGCCGCAATGTTGCAATGGCGGCGATCCAGATCGCCAAGCTTGCGAGCCGCTGCAAGGTCCATCCTCAGCTCAAGACTGATCCGACGCTATGTTCTGTTGCGGTCTATGGTGGCTCGTGGGAGCGGCCGGATATCACCTTTGCGGCCGATGTCGTGGCAACCGTCAGGAAGGGCGACGCCCCGAACTTCGACATGCCGCGCGGCACCCGTACGAACATTTTGGACGTCGTTGGCGATCACGACGTAGACTCTGAACCGCTCGTGGTCGACATCACATCGACATTTACCGAGCAGGCGCGCGGCTGGTCGAGCGCACTGTTCCCGACCAAGTCTAAACTGTCGGCAGAGCAATCCGAGCGCAGCGCGGCTGCTATCCCGCCGGCAGCCGAACTGCCAGCATCTGTTTCGCCCGCACTGTTTCCATTCAAAGGCAATCTGCGAGATCGCGACCTATTCGTGCGTCGCATCGGCACCGAGCGTCCATGATGAAGTGCATCGCAGGAAATCGAGAAGC
>CAZXJZ010000380.1:0-3585 GCA_964641065.1 uncultured Hyphomicrobiales bacterium
TGCCGAAATAGCGATAGGCGACGTCGATGGTGATGCCTTGTTCGCGCTCGGCCTCCAGGCCGTCGAGCAGCAAGGCGTAGTCGAGGTCGTCGCCGGTGGTTCCGAATTTCTTCGACAGGTGAACGAGGTTTGCCATCTGGTCGTCCGGCACCGAGCCGGTTTCCACCATCAAGCGGCCGATCAGGGTCGACTTGCCATCGTCCACCGCGCCGCAGGCGAGGAAGCGCAGATGATCGCGTTCGCTGACAGGGGCGCGCATCAGAAGTAACCCTCGCGCTTCTTGCGTTCCATCGAGGACACCTCGTCGGCATCGATCAGGCGGCCGGCGCGCTCCGACTGTCGCGTCGTCCGCAATTCCTCGACGATGTCGGATACGCTTGCGGCCTCCGACAACACCGCCGCGGATAGCGGATAGCAGCCGAGCGAGCGGAAGCGGATCAAGACCTCCCGGCTCTGCTCTCCCGGCAGCATTTCAAACCTGTGGTCGTCCACCATGATCAGGCTGCCGCCGCGTTCGACCACCGGGCGCTTCTCGGCGAAATACAGCGGCACCACGGGGATGTCTTCTGCGAGGATGTATTCCCACACGTCGAGTTCGGTCCAGTTCGAGAGCGGGAACACCCGCATGGTCTCGTCGTCGGCGATCTGCGGATTGTACAGATGCCAGAGTTCTGGCCGCTGCCGCCGCGGATCCCAGGAATGGTTCGGTCCGCGCACCGAGAAGATGCGCTCCTTGGAACGGCTCGGCTCCTCGTCACGCCGCGCACCGCCGATGGCGGCGTCGAACTTGTACGCGTCGAGCGCTTCGCGGAGCGCGACGGTCTTCATCTCCCGGGTCCAGACGGACGATCCCGAGCGGATCGGATGGACGCCGTTCTCGAGCGCTTTTTTGTTGGTGTGGACGATCAGGTTCAGATCGAGTTCCGACCTCATGCGCTCGCGATGGGTGATCATGTCCCGGAATTTCCAGGTGGTATCGATATGCAGCGCGGTGAACGGGATCTTTGCCGGGTGGAACGCCTTGCGGCACAGATGCAGGAGGACGCTCGAATCCTTGCCGATCGAATACATCAGCACCGGGCGTTCGAACGCTGCCGCGGTCTCGCGCAGGATGACGATAGCTTCCGTCTCAAGACTGGACAGATGGCGGGAGAGGTTGCGGGTCATGATGGCCGTTTGGGGAAAAAAATTCCATGCGGGGCGGGCCGGTCGGGAAATTCTACCTTTCGGCCCGATAGTTAGCAGCCAAGGGGTGCTTTCGGACGGCGCTATTTAGCGGCGCGGCAGGGGCCTGTCGAGGTTTGATTCAGCAACCGAACCGCGCCTTTCGGCTAGGCCAGATGTCAGCGCCTTCAAGGTCGCCGTACGATCGGCATGTCTGCATAGACCTTGTAGGACTGCGATTTCGGCTTCGCCTTGTCCTCTTCGTTGACATACTGGATCGAGCTCTTCCCGAGCAGCGCTTGCGGCAGGATCATCACCCGGATGAAGCGGCTCGGCCGGTCGAGCGCGCCTTGGGCGAAGACCGGTTCGGGTCCGGATTCGAACCACGCTCCGCCCGGGCCGTAACTGGTCGAGCGACCGTGCGTATCGATGCGGATGCCGCCTTCGATCAGGCATCGGATCCCTGGGCCCTGGTGCCTGTGCAGATAGGCCACTCCCCCGGGTGGAAAGGCGACGCTGTCGCCGCGAAGCAGCAGATCACCGGCCGGCAGATATTCGAGTGGAGCGGCAAGCCTGGTACGCGACGCAACGCCGTTTGCGATCACCACATCGTCGCCCGCCGATTGCGACAGTTCGTAACGCCAGCACATCGCCCCGCCGGGGCCGGCGACAATCCTGGCGGCGCCGTCGCCGTGCCAGGTTTCGCCGTCGATCGCCGACACCCCCGCGACCGATATCGCCCCGTGCAGAACGAAAATCATGCGCGGCTCGGCCGCGAGCGTCATCACGGCGCCGTCGCTGAAAACGTCCTCAACCAGACGCAGGATCGGGTTCATGTTGTCTGACTTTTTCTTGAATGATTTCGGCTCAGAGGATTTCGAACACGCTGTAGACCGGGCCGGTCGCCAGCCGGTGGCCATAGGCGACTGCCGCCATCAGGTTCAGAAAATTGTATTTCTCCGATGCGGTCTCGAAATAGGGCGTGGCGCGCATGTAGTAGAGCGAAGGATTGACGACTTCGCCCTTGGCGATGCGGTCGAGCACATCCTTAGGTCCGTGGCGGATGCCGCGATAGGTCATCCCGATCAGGGCGCCGTCGTCGGTCTCCATCACGCAGCGCACGTCAAGCATCCACGCCCCGTCGGTGCGCACCGCCTGCCAGTCGCTGCCCCCGGAGAGAATTTTGCCGCGCAGTCTTTCGCCCTCGAAGCGGCCGCCGGTGATTTCGCCGACACGGCGGTCGACTCCCGGGGTTTTGCCGATGACGCTGGCGGGCTTCACCGTCAGCTCGAACAGGAATAACGGCCGCAGCCGCAAGTCCTTCATCTCCTGCGGCAGAATCGCGGACAGCGGCTCGGTCATGTTGCGTTTCCCCCCGGCATTGTTTTGACGAAGCCTAATCGGCTGCAATGGCCGCGTCGAGCCGCCCACCCCTTGGCCCACGCGAAGTTCGGGAGCGCGGCGAATAAGCCATTGTCGAGACGGCGCAATTGCCGCTATCGTTGTTTCCAAAGCTTCTAATGCGCGCGAGGGATGGAATGGCCAAATTCGGCATCGGGCAAGCGGTCAAGCGGGTCGAGGACCAGCGTTTTCTGACCGGCAAGGGGCGATATGTCGACGACATCAACCTGCCGAACCAGGCTTATGCGGTGGCCGTGGCGTCTCCCTACGCCAACGCCCGGGTCAAGCGCATCGATACGTCGAAAGCCAAGGCCGCGCCGGGCGTGCTGCTGGTCCTGACCGGCGCCGATGCCAAGGCCGACAATCTCGGTGAACTGACCGCGCATCCAATGCCGGAAGAGGTTGGCGCGCCGGCCGGCTTCCGCACCTGGTTGCCGCTGATCTGCGACGACCGTGTCCGCTATGTCGGCGACCGCGTCGCTTTCGTGATCGCCGAAACCCAGATGCAGGCCCGCGATGCCGCCGATCTGGTTGAGGTCGAGTATGACGAATTGCCGGCGGTCACCGATCTCGAGGACGCCGCCCGGGAGGGCGCGCCCAAGGTTTGGGAAGCCAACGAGAAGGGCAACTGGGCGTTCGGCCTGATGTTCGGCGACCAGGCCGCGACCGATGCCGCTTTTGCCAAGGCCAAACATGTGGTCAAGGCGCGCATCGAGCACAATCGTCTCGCACCCAATGCGATGGAGCCACGGGTCGCCATCGGCGATTACGACGAGGCCGACGACCAGTACACGCTCTATACCTGTTCGCAGAACCCGCATGGCGTGCGCATGGAATTGTCGCACATCTTCCATTGCGCCGAGAGCCAGATCCGCGTGGTGTCGCCCGACGTCGGCGGCGGTTTCGGTCTGAAGGGCAGCCCATTCCCGGACGATTGCGTGACGCTGTGGGCGTCGAAGAAACTCGGCCGTCCGGTGAAGTGGCTCGCCACCCGCACCGAGAGCCTGCTCACCGACCGGC
>CAZXJZ010000381.1:0-3546 GCA_964641065.1 uncultured Hyphomicrobiales bacterium
GGATGAAGTCGAGCGGATAGGCCGAGCGGGTATTCTCGGTCTTCGAGATATCGGTGTAGTCCGGGACGCGCGTGTTCGGATCGAACACCACGTTTTCCAGCACCGCGCCGAAACGGTTAGTGGCGTCCCA
Organism: uncultured Hyphomicrobiales bacterium; assembly: GCA_964641065.1. GTDB lineage: Bacteria > Pseudomonadota > Alphaproteobacteria > Rhizobiales > Xanthobacteraceae > Pseudorhodoplanes. The sequence continues at coordinate 131 of CAZXJZ010000381.1, forward strand.
GATCAGCGGCTCTTTCTCATGGGTGAGATCGACGCATTTGGCGTAACAGCCGCCTTCGAAATTGAAGATGCCGTCCGGGCTCCAGCCGGTCTCGTCGTCGCCGATCAGGGTGCGGCTCGGATCGGCCGACAGCGTGGTCTTGCCGGTGCCGGAGAGGCCGAAGAACAGGGCGGAGTCGCCGTTCGGGCCGACATTGGCGGAGCAATGCATCGGCATCACGCCCTGTGCCGGCAGATAGAAATTCAGCGTGGTGAACACCGACTTCTTCATCTCGCCGGCATAGGACGAGCCGCAGATCAGCACGATCTTGCGGGTGAAATCGATCGCGACCATCGTGTCGGAGCCTTCGCGGCCACCGTGGCGCGCCGCGTCCGGCCGGAACGACGGCAGGTCGATGATCGTCATGTCCGGAGCGAAGGAGGCGAGTTCGGCGCGCTCGGGACGGATCAGAAGGGTGCGGATGAACAGCGAGTGCCAAGCCAGCTCGGTATAGACGCGCACCTTGATGCGGTAGGTCTTGTCGGCGCCGCCATACAGGTCCTGCGCGAACAGCGACTTGCCTTTGCAATGGGCGAGGAAGTCCGCATAGAGATTGTCGAAATGCTCTTTCGAGAGCTTGCGATTGCCGTCCCACCACACGCTGTCGCGGGTGAGATCGTCGACGACGGTATGCTTGTCCTTCGGCGAGCGGCCGGTGTGATGGCCGGTCTCGGCGCAGAGCGCGCCGCCCGCGACGATGTTGCCCTCGCCATTCTCGATCGCGCGCTCATAGAGCGGCGCTTCCGTCAGGTTCCAGTGGACGGCCTTTAGATCCTTCAGGCCGAATTTGTCTGCCCCGTAAGCCTGGTTTCTGACGCCTGTTTCCTGCACGAAAATGCCCTCCGCAACGCACCGGCTGCCTAGCGCCGCCAGCTTTCAGTCACACGTCAATGTCGGTGTGGCCCTTGAGATAACTCAATCACGGCCCGGCGGCCGCGCGATTTCTTAGAGCCGCGCTTGCGTCATGCCAAGTCCTTTGAAGCTGGACGGTTGCAGGCATAGCTCCGCTGCAATGCAACAAGTGTCGATCTGCCGCACGGTAACGCCGTTAAGAATACTTTCAGCTTCCGGAATGCGCGCGGCTTGTGCAGTTTTTGCAGTGCACCGCGGGCGCCCAGTTAGCGTCCATGCAAATGAAAAGGGGCGGCCATGCAAGGCCGCCCCTGAAAACGGTATCGGCGGTCGCGCGCTAAGTCAGTTCGAGGTGTTCACCACCTCGACCCGGCGGTTCTCGCCCGAGAGCGGCTGGTCCGGAAGCTTCAGCCGTTCGAAGCCGAAGCCGGCGACCAGCAAGAGGTCTTCCGGAATCTTGAAGGTGTGGATGAGATATTTGCGCACCGATTGCGCGCGCCGGTGCGACAGCGCGAGATTGTAGTCGGGGCTGCCGGCGGCGTCGGTATGGCCGTTGAGCAGAATGGTCGAGCCTTTCAGCGCCGGCGACAGCAGCGCCACGCCCAGTTCGTTGACCGCGCCGACCGCCTTCGGGCCGATCACGTCGGAATTATAGTCGAAGAAGATCGCGATATCGATCTTCGGCTTGTCGACGATCACCTTGGCAATCTCTTCGCGCTCTTCCTTGCCCGCGGGCGCCACCGCCTCGATCGAGATCGCGCGGGTGCGCGCCTTCTGCAGCACTTGCTGGTCGGCCGCGGCGTTTGGATTGCCATTCAGTGAACGGGTCAGGCTGCGGGTCTTGCCCGGCGTGGTCTTCGGCGTCAGCGCCTCTTCGATCCGGCTCGATTGCGCATAGGACGGAACCGCGCCTGCAATCGCGAACGCGGCTGCGATGCCGGCGATGATGACTCTTGAAATCGGCGTCATGAGACTTCCCCTCGGTCGGACGGCAAATGCGACCACATTTATACCACAGCACGTCAGTGACGTGCAGACCGCCCGCTGGCGCAAGCGGTCACAGCTTGGTCGCGCCGGCGTGATCGCAGGTTCAACCGCCGAGATCGTATCGTCAGCGGTCTCGCGCCTCTTCCGCCATCTTCACCAGCACCGCCCGCAGCGGACCGGCACCGTTCACGCGTTGCGGGAAGGGGACCCGCACAGCGACGCGGCCGTGCTGCAATTCCAGGCCCTCGGGATCGAAACCGGCACAGCGCCAGTCGCCGTCGGCTGCGCCGGACAGCTTCGTCGCGTAGAGCCGCAATGCATCCGCATGATCCTCGTTCATATGCGCCGACGCGCGTTCCTCCGCCGCCAGCAGGTCGTCCGCGCCCGCGATATCGAGAAGGACATCCTGCGGCTTCAGGTCGACGATGCGGCCGAAGCCAGCCACCAGATGCGCCGCCGAAATCTCGATCCGGTAGAACGCAAAATCCGAAAAGCCCGCGAACATTTCGGCTTCGGGCTGGCGCGCGAGGTAGCGGCGCCGGTCATGCGCGTCGGTGGTCACGACCGCGCGGCCCATCAGCATGACGCGAGCGCCTTCCAACGGATCGCCTTCCTTGCGCTCGTCGAGCATCAGGGACACCCGGGCGTCGGCGGTCAGGTTCTTGGTATGGATCGCCAGCGTCGAGATCAGCAGCAGCGGCGCGCCGTTGAAGGCGGTGGCCACATTGACCAGCGAACAATAGGGGTCGCCCGAGCCCGGCATCAACGTCGCGAGGGCGCCGGAACGGGCTTCGCGCATGAGTTTCCTGGCGGCGACTTTCGGGTCGAAATCGGCTTGGGGCTTCATCGGACTCTCATTCTGGCATTGCCAGGCGCACATCGACTGAAAGCATTCGTGTGCTGGCCGGGGGAACAAAAGAGGGATATGGTCGTCATTCAAGCAGAATCATGGAGTTGTTGCCGAATAGTCACATTTCGGCCCAGCTTTACGGGCTTCAAGCCACTCGGGGATTCCACCGAGCCGAAGAAAAGAGGCGTCATGCCGACCATTGCTCTCGTCGACGACGACCGCAACATTCTCACGTCTGTGTCCATCGCGCTGGAAGCGGAGGGGTACCGCATCATGACTTACACCGACGGCGCTTCGGCGCTCGACGGTTTCAAGTCGTCGCCACCGGACCTCGCGATTCTCGATATCAAGATGCCGCGGATGGACGGCATGGAGTTGCTGCGCCGGGTCCGTCAGAAGACCGACATGCCGGTGATCTTCCTGACCTCCAAGGACGAAGAGATCGACGAATTGTTCGGCCTGAAAATGGGAGCGGACGACTTCATCCGCAAACCGTTCTCGCAGCGGCTGTTGGTCGAGCGCGTCAAGGCGGTGCTCCGCCGTGGTGCGCCGAAGGACGGCACGGCGCCGAAGGAGGTCGACACCGCCAAGGTGTTGGAACGCGGTCTGCTGCGGATGGATCCGGAGCGTCACACCTGCACCTGGAAGAACGAGCCGGTCACGCTGACCGTCACCGAATTCCTCATCC
>CAZXJZ010000382.1:0-2053 GCA_964641065.1 uncultured Hyphomicrobiales bacterium
GAGGAGGGGGCGCAAACCGGTTGTGCTTTTTTTCGACTCGTGTATTGATAACGCCGCTCCCGGACGGGAGCTGGAAAATGAAACCTGAGATGGTTTCGGCGCATTCGCCGCTGGATAGCGGTGTAGCACCTTGGCGAAAGTCAGGGCGTGCTTCGTTCTTCTGCCCTTGCAGATCTCGGTAACGCCACAGAACATTTATCGAAACAAGGGCGAGTGCTCGAAGCAATTCGACCGCTTGATGGGTCACGAGGGGGTTTCAGAACGTCGTGACGGTCCAGTACACGAATTGATCAATACAACAGTTGAAAGCTGCTTCGATATTCTTTCTGACCTCCCAAAGCTGTACGACAAAATTTATGCGGACTTCCCAGACGCTTACAATTCGAACGGATTTAGGTTTGGAGCCAATCCGATCGTAAAAATTTACGATCCGGCGAGACGCGGCGCAGCGAAAGACAAAAGCGGTTTTGTCGCTACTCAGCCAACGACACACTACCTGAATGAACCAGTTAAGCATCGCTATCCGGATGGTCTAATCATGCCACTGGTTTACGGCTTGAAGCACCTGGGGTCGTCACGCACAGACAGCTATTCTCAATAAGGCCGCCGCCCTTGAAGCCGGATTTATCGGCGACAGCCAGCTACCGGATCTGTTGGCCGTGGGTCGAGCCGCCGAAAAGACGACCGTGAAAATCAAGAAAGGGCCTTGACAGAATTCCTATAGCATAATATTCCTATCGCCACCTCGCTCATCGAGGGGCGCTCTCGCGAGGCGTCGTCTGAGCGGAGCGAGGTGCGGCGCCCTGCGGGCTGGCTTCGCAAGCCGGCACCCGGGCGGCGTCCGGGGCTCCGCCCGGGGTCACTACGGACCCCTGCCAGGAGCTGGCTGACGCCATGCGTAGCTTTAGACGCATGGAGGCAAAGCGCGGCCCGGCGCCGATAAATCGCTGCCAAGGACAAGTCCCGGACGGCGCAAGCTTGTCTGGGGCGGCGCGCCGAGAGGCGGCTGCGCTCCAGTAATGGAACGCGGCATTCAGGAACGGCCCTGCGCCTGTCGGCGCGCCGTCCGCCCCTCTCTTCATCACTCGGGTGCGCGTTGCATCGCGAGGACGATCCGCCGTGGCTGTTTGAGATTTGAATCCGTCGCTTCACCCGTCACCCTGAGGTGCGCGGCGACACGCGCCACGCGAAGCTGGGCTAATCGACCGAACGCCGCGCCTCGAAGGGCGAAGGCCCGCGTGGCAGCGGCGCCGGCCGTGCATCCTTCGAGGCTCCTCGCTGCGCTCGTCGCACCTCAGGATGACGGTGAGAGAGCGCATGCGCTCGTCGCACCTCAGGATAACGGCAAAGAGAACGCATTCACGCGTTGCACCTCAGGATGACGACGACAGAGCGCTTCGCTTGTCGCACAGCAAGCCCACACAGCAAGACGGCCCCGCTCGCGCGAGGCCGTCCTGGACTCCCGCTTCAGTCGCGCATCAGCGTTAGCGGCAGACCCGGCGGGTCTTCACGATCACACGGCCGCCGGGCGTCACGGTGCGGGTCTTCATCACGCGGCACGTACGAGCATTGGCGCGGCGCCAGTTGCCGTGACGATGCACGCCGGGAGCGGGACCGACGCGGACGCCGACACCATGTTCGCCAGCGCGGATGTTCACCTGCGCATTGGCGGGCGCGGCAACGGTGAGAGCAGCAAACGCCGCGGCGATCAGGAACAGTTTCTTCATGGTTCGTCCTCTGGGGTTTCTGTACCCGCGGGAAACGGAACGCGCCCGCCATCGTTCCGAAGCCTCGCGGCATTTATTCTTTCCTTTGTGAGGAACGATGAACGCCTGAGTGACCGTTCATCGGGGCGATCCGCGGCTCGATGGCACGCGAGCGTGATCGCGTCGGGTGCAGGCCTGCGATGACTCGCCCGCGGCGCTGCGTTAGCCTTTGCGCAGCCCGACCGGAGTCCCCGCCATGCGCCGCCTGCTTGCCGCCGCGTTCTGCCTCGCCAGCACAGGGGCTTTCGCCCAGCCCGTCAGCTTCGCCGATCTGGAAGGCCTGACGC
>CAZXJZ010000382.1:2063-3540 GCA_964641065.1 uncultured Hyphomicrobiales bacterium
GGCGAACTGGATCGAGGCCATGACCTTCCGGCCGGAGAAGGAAAAGACGCCGCGCAAGACCACGAGCCCGCGCCAGGTGACGCTGGCTTTCGGTCCGAACGGCGCGATCCAGCACAAGCTGGTCCGCGTCGCCGGCAAGAATTCGCGCACCGAGAACCGGCAGATGATCCTCGGCAAGTCGCAGCCAACCGGCATCGGCTTTGTGCGCTGGGCGCTGGAGGACGGCAATCTGGTCTATATCGAGACGCTGTATTCCGGCGCGCGGCGGCTGGTCGTCAGCCTCGACCGGCAGGACGGCAAGCTGACCTGCGCGATTTCGGCTTTGGTCGCGCGCGAGGGCGACAAGCCGGTGCTGACGCTCAGTCTCGCCAATGACAGCAAGGTCGAATTGCTGGACGTGAAGGCGACCGGCGGCGACTGCACCATCGGCAAGCCGTAACGGCGGGTGCGCGGTTCGCTTTAAGCTTCAGCCGGCGCGACGGTGGCGCTCTGCCCGCTGCGCCTCAATGCGTCGGCGACGAAGCCGGTGGCCTTCATCTCCTCGACGAAGGCGCGCAGATAGCGCGCGCCGATCGCGCGGGTGGGCTTGGTCCCCATCGCCTGGCGGATCTCCATGAAGCTGTCGGGCAGCAGCCGCAGGTCCGGATTGGTATCGGCATATTTGCCGATCAGCTGGCGCACGCCGCCGATGGCGTCGAGCTTTTCGCGCGCGAACAGATCGGGCAGCGACGCGGCGTCCGGCGGCGGCAGGCGCACCAGTTCGGCATGCTGCAGCGTGCGGGTGAGATACAGGTCGTAGGCCGATTTCGGTGTCACCAGGATGCGGCGGCCCGGCGCGTCGAGTTCGGCGACGTTTTTGTATGGCGCGTCCTTGCGGACGAGATACGTGCCCTCGATCAGAACATACGGCGCGGTGAAGGCGATCTCGGCGGCGCGTACCGGCTCGATCGCGAGAAAGGCCACGTCCCAGGCCTGCGGCTCGGGCGGCACCGCTTTCGCGGCGTCGAATACGCCGCCGGCGCCGTCAAAGGATACGAACCGCACCGGCACGCCCAGGCGATGGGCCAATTCGCGGGCGAGATCGGACGCGGTGCCGCGCGGCGCCTGCTCGCTCTCGCCACGCTGCGCCAATACGCCGTTGCCGTAATTGATCGCGGCGCGTAGCACGCCGGCCGGCGCAAGGTCCTTGACGGCGTCGGCCGGGGCCATGCTCATGAGGTCGGTCCGTCAGGCGCAGCTACTTCGTGTTGAATTTCAGTTGCCGCGCGTCGGCATCCATCTCGAGGCAGGTCAGAAGCTCGACATAGCTCGGCGAGGCCATGCCCGCGGTGCGCGCGCAATTGGCGCGGTCGCCGGCCGGATATTTCGACCAGTTGGCCTCCAGCTTTGAGCGGGCTGCATTCTCCTCGGAGATGCACTGGCTGTAGCGCTCGTTCAGGCCGGGGCTGCCGAGACCGCCCTTGCAGGTCGGCTCGAT
>CAZXJZ010000383.1:0-3539 GCA_964641065.1 uncultured Hyphomicrobiales bacterium
GCCTTCGCTATGCTTCGGCAGTCGGCCTCCCCCTTTCAGGCGGAGGTAAGGAAGCTGATGCAATGATGTCATCCCGCGACCGCGCATCCTTGAGTTTCGTCGAGCGCCACAATCTGTGGAGCGAGGAGCAATTCCGCCTCGCCGCCGCGGTCGAAAAGGAAATCGAGGAGCGCCAGCTCGAACTGGTGCGTTTCTCCTTCCCGGATCAGCATGGCGTGTTGCGCGGCAAGACCCTCGTCGCCGCCGAGGCCGCGAAGCTGATGCGCAACGGCGTCTCGATGACGACGACGCTGCTCGCCAAGGATACCTCGCATCGCACGGTGTTTCCGGTGTTCACGCCGGGCGGCGGCTTCGCCATGCCCGAGATGCAGGGCGCCGGCGACTTCCTGATGATCGCCGATCCGTCGACGTTCAAGGTGTTGCCCTGGGCGTCGAATACCGGCTGGGTGCTGTGCGACATGTATTTCCCGAACGGCAAGCCGGTGCCGTTCTCGACGCGCCAGCTCTGCCGCGATCAGCTCGCAGCGCTGCGCTCGTCCGGCTTCGACATGATGGCGGGGCTCGAGGTTGAGTTTCATCTCTACCGGATCGAAAATCCGCGGCTCTCGCCTGCCGACGCCACCTGGCCGGGCGAGCCGGTCGATGTCAGCTATATCCATCAGGGCTTCCAGCTTCTGACCGAGGCGCGGTCCGACCAGATCGAGCCGGTGCTGGAGCCGTTCTGGAAGGCGGTCACCGCGCTTGGTTTGCCGTTCCGGTCGCTGGAAGTCGAACTCGGACCCAGCCAGTGCGAGTTCACCTTTCGCCCGGAGATCGGACTCGCTTCCGCCGACATGATGGTGCTGTTCCGCAGCGCGATGAAGCAGATCGCGCGCCGGCACGGCCTGCATTGCACCTTCATGTGCCGGCCGGGCTTGCCCAACGCCTTCTCCAGCGGCTGGCATCTGCATCAGTCGCTGATCGATACCAGAACCAAAGCCAATGCCTTCGTCTCGCACGATCCCGGGCAGACGCTGCCGCCGCTCGGCCAGCATTGGCTGGCGGGCCTGCTTGCCAATGCGCGCGCCGCGGCCGCCTTCACCACGCCGACGCTGAACGGCTACAAGCGCTACCGCGCCTATGCGCTGGCGCCGGATCGCGTCATCTGGGGTCAGGACAATCGTGGCGTGATGGTGCGGGTGATCGGCCAGCAGGGCGATCCGGCGACGCATCTGGAAAACCGGATCGGCGAGCCCGCGGCCAATCCGTATCTTTATCTCGCTGCGCAGATCGCCTGCGGCATGGACGGCGTATCGCGCAAGCTCGATCCGGGTCCTTCGGCCGACACGCCATACGAGACCGAAGCCGACATGATGCCGAAGAATCTCGGCGAGGCGTTGGCGGCGCTGCGTGACAATGCCTGTTTCCGCGGCGCCTTCGGTCAGGATTTCGTCGATTACTACATTCGTATCAAGGAGGCGGAGATCGTGCGCTATCGCACGGAGGTCGAAAGCGACACCGCCGACGTCACGCATTGGGAACAGAAAGAGTATTTTGATTTGTTCTAAAGGCCGACCGTAAAATTCTTCACGATTGAACTTGCGCCGCTCAATTGTTGCGCGGCTTGCATGTTTCTCAGACAGAATTCGGTCGTCTCAGTCGTGCCGGCCCTTGCCAAGTCACCGCCGGCCGGAAACGAGTTACCTAAAACAGGTTATTCGGCCTGAATTTCAACGGCGCCCTTTCTCCCATTACCAGCAATTTACTTTCGGCACTTATGGCTCATCAGGGCCGGAGGGCGAAAGGGCTTTGCATCATGCTGAATAGCATATCCGTTGGCACGCTGTTGAAATCGGTGATCGGAATTCTGGCGGTGCTGGCGATCCTCCTGGTCGGTCGCGACGCATACACCGCCTGGACTCAGTACCAGACCGCCACCCGCAGCGCGGCTGTCGTGGACATTTCCCGCGATCTGTTCACCGCACTCCACAATCTGCGTGTCGATCGCTCGACAACGATGCGCGATCTCAACAGCGATGCCGCCCTGTCCGGCCTTGGCCGCCAGACTCTGGAGGTCCGTGCAACAGAAATGGCGGCGCTTGCGCCCGCGATCGAGGCGCTCAAGGGTCTGTCCTTCCCCGGCAAGGACGCCACTCTGCCGGCGCTCATCCAGTCGGTGCAGCGGCTGACGGCCATGCACCAGGAAACCGAGCGGGCCATCACCTTGCCGAAGTCCGGCCGCCGGCCCGATCTCGCAAAGGAGTACAGCGACCTCACCACCGGCCTCTTGGTCGCGCTCGATCGGCTCTCCGAGCAGTTGACCGCCATGGTCAAGCTTGATGACGCATTTGTCGATCAGATGCTGGGACTGAAACAACTCGCCTGGGTTGCCCGCAATACAGCGGGCGACGCGACGGTGATCATATCGAATGGCCTTGGCGGCCTGAAACTGCCGCCGGACGCATTGTCCATCTACATGGCCAATCTCGCCAAAACCGATGCCGTCTGGCAGGTCCTCGAGGATACGACCAAGGGTCACAACCTGCAGCCGTCCTTCAGCGCAGCGATGCGCAAGGCCAAGGATGACTTCTTCGATCCGAAATTCGCGGAATTGCGCCTCAAGGTGCTGAAATCCGTGCTCGCCGGCGAGGATACCGGGATCAAGGCGCAGGACTGGACGCCGATGTCAGTCGGCAAACTCGCATCCTTGCTCGGTGTCGCGGAAGCCTCGTTGAATATCGCCAGCGAGCATGCCGCCGAGAAGGCCCGTTCGTCGCTGATGCATTTGATGGTGGCGCTTGGCGTTCTGTTCGGTGTTCTCATCTTCGTAACCGCGATGATGATCCTGGTGTCGCGCCGCGTCACCAACCCGCTGCATGGCATCCAGGGCGCGATGCTCAAGCTTGCGGAGGGTGACGTGTCGGTCGTGCTTCCGGGGCTTGAGCGGAAGGACGAAATCGGTGCCGTCGCCAATGCGGTCGAGCGTTTCAAGGTTGTCGTGGTCGAAAAGGCGAAGGAAGAAGCCGACGAGGCGCTGAGACGTCAGGCCGCCGAGGCCGAATTGCAGGCGAAAGCGGCCGAGGAGCGGGCGCGTGCCGCCGACGAACAGGCCAGCGCCATGCGCGCGCTCGGCGAAGGCCTGAAGCGGCTGTCGGATGGCGATCTTACCATTCGGCTCGACGAGGGCTTCACGGACGATTATCGGGGCATCAGGGACGACTTCAACGCGACACTCGATCGCCTGCAGTCGACGATCGAGGCCATCGCACAGGCCAATGACGAGGTCTCCAACGCGGCGGCTGAAATCGCGGCGGCGACCACCGATCTGTCGCAGCGGACCGAAGAGCAGGCGGCCAGCCTCGAACAGACGTCGGCTTCGATGGAGGAAATCTCCGCGACAGTGAAGCAAAACGCAGGGAACGCCCAGAACGCCAATTCGCTGACGCAGGGCACCGCCCAGATTGCCGATCAGGGCGGGCAGGTCGTGTCCGAGGCGGTCTCGGCCATGGCGCGGATCGAGGAATCCTCGCGCAAGATTTCCGACATCATTTCGGTGATCG
>CAZXJZ010000384.1:0-3539 GCA_964641065.1 uncultured Hyphomicrobiales bacterium
GAGGAGTTCTTCTCGCCGGGCCAGAAGGGCTCCTCGGCGATGCCGCACAAGCGCAACCCCGTGCTGACCGAGAACCTGACGGGCCTCGCTCGCCTCGTGCGCGGCATGGTCGTGCCGGCGCTGGAGAACGTGGCGCTCTGGCACGAGCGCGACATCTCGCATTCCTCGGTCGAGCGCATGATCGGCCCGGATGCGACGGTCACACTCGATTTCGCGCTCAACCGGCTGGCCGGCATCATCGACAAGCTCGTCGTGTATCCCGAAAACATGCAGAAGAACCTCGACCGGCTCGGCGGGCTGGTGCATTCGCAGCGCCTGCTGATCGCACTCACCAACAAGGGCGTCTCGCGCGAAGACGCCTACAAGATCGTTCAGGACTCGGCGATGAAGGTCTGGCGCGGCGAAGGCGATTTTCTCGCCTTCCTGAAAGCCGATCCCCGCGTCACCGCGAAGATGAGCACAGCCGAGATCGAGGAAAACTTCGACCTCGGCTATCACTTCAAACACGTCGATACGATCTTCAGCCGCGTGTTCGGCGAGGCTTAACCGCCAAACTCTCCGTCACGGCAATCATTCGCGCTCCATCGTGCGGATGTCGATCTCTGACGTGAGCGTCCGGTGAACCGGACACTTGTCGGCGATTTCCAGCAGCCGCTTGCGCTGCTCGGCGTCGAGATTGCCCGTCAGCGTCAGCACACGGTCGATGCGGTCGATCTTGCCTTCCTTGGTTTCGCAGGCTTCGCAATCGGCTGCGTGAATGCGCGAATGCTTCAACGCGACCGACACGCGCTCCAGCGGCAGCCCCTTGTGTTCGGCGTAAAGCCGCAACGTCATGGAGGTGCAGGCGCCAAGACCGGCCAGCAACAGATCGTAAGGCGTTAGCCCGGTATCGAGACCGCCCTGCGCGACCGGTTCGTCCGCGGTCAGGGCATGACGCCCGGCCCGGACGATTTGCTGGAATTTGCCCTGTCCTGTTTCCGTCACCGTCACCCCGCCGGCGTCGGCTTCGAGATTCTCCGTCGGCATCGGCATATCGAGATAGCGCTCGGCCCAGGCGGCTATGACATTCGCGACATAGGCCGAGTCTTCTTTCCGGCTCAGCAGATGGTCGGCGCCGGCCAGCGAAACGAAACTCTTCGGATGCTTGGCCGCGACGAAAATGGCGGTGGCGTTGTCGATCCCCACGGTCTCGTCGGTCGGCGAATGAAAGATCAGCAACGCCTTGCGCAGATGCGCGATCCGCTCGGTCTGCTTGTGGCTCTCGATGTCGTCCAGGAATTCGCGCTTGATCGTGAACGGGCGCCCGCCGAGCGAGACTTCGAGTTTGCCCGCTTCGCGGATCGCGTCCACATGGTCGCTGAACAGATGCGTGACATGCGCGGGATCGGCGGGCGCAGCGATCGTCACGACCGCCCGCGCCGACGCGATGTCACCAGCCGCAGCGAGGATCGCAGCGCCACCGAGACTGTGCCCGATCAGAAGCGCGGGGCCGTGTCCTTGCCCCTCCATATGCCTGGCCGCCGCGATCAGGTCGGCGACGTTGGAGGAAAACGTGGTGTTGGCGAACTCGCCCTCGCTCGATCCGAGGCCGGTGAAATCGAACCGCAAGACCGCGATGCCGAGCGCGGTCAGCCCTGCCGATATCCGCTTGGCGGCATGGATGTCCTTGCCGCACGTAAAGCAATGCGCGAACAGGGCGTAGGCACGCGGCTTTCCCGCCGGACGGTCGAGCAGAGCGGACAGTAATTCGCCGTGCTCGTTGTGAAAATCGAAGCGGTCCGCCGGCATGCTGCCCTCCATCGGATCAAGCTGGTCCGGCATGGACCGGGATGATGCCCCGCCCGTCAAGCCACGGCTTTGCGAGGGGCGTGTGCCATGCCACAAACAACTGCCGCAATTGCAAAGCCGGAAAGCGAATAACGATGCGCAAGCCCGCCAAGATGCCCGCTCCCCGCCTGACGATCCCGTCGGAAGATGACCTGACACCCAAGCAGCGGGATCTGCTGGCCGACATCCAGAAGACCCGTGGCAAGGGTCCGCTCGGCGGGCCGTTCGCGGTGTTTCTGGAAGCGCCCGAATTCGGCGACCTCGCACAGAAGCTCGGCGCCTTTTGCCGCTACAAGACGTCTGTACCGCCAGCCCTGTCGGAATTCACCATCCTGGTGCTGGCACGCTTCTGGCGCTCGCAATACGAGTTCTGGGTGCATGCGCCGATCGCGGAAAAAGCCGGCGTCAAGGCTGCGACCATCGAAGCGCTGCGAAACGGACGCGAGCCGCGGCTGACCAAAGAACAGCGCGCGATCTACGATTTCATCGCCGAGTTGCACAAGACCAGGCGCGTCGCGGACAAGACCTATGCCCGCGTCCACGCCCTCTTCGGCGATGCCGGCATGGTCGAGTTCGTGGGCATCCTCGGCTATTACACGCTGGTCGCGATGACCCTCAATGTCTTTCGCGTGCCGCTGCCGGACGGTGAGGCTTACCCGTTCAGGGAGCCGGCCTAGCCAAAAAACGCGCGGACAGCCGCGCGAGCCGAATCTTCCCCCGTTTCCGGTATTGGGCTGCCTCACGTCGCCCAGCCAGGCGGTCAGGTATTCGCAAATTGGCTTTGCAAGGAATCATGGAACCGGCAAAGTTCCATCGGTCATTGCAGTCAGCCGCCGGGGGGGCACGCCACCATGAAGAAGCCATTCGCCGAATTCATCGGCACGTTCACACTAGTCTTTTTTGGATGCGGCGCGGCCGTGATCGCCGGAATGGGGACCGGACCCACCGCGATCGACGTGCTCGGCATCGCCTTCGCATTCGGCCTTGCCATCGTGGCGATGGCTTACGGCATCGGGCCGATCTCCGGCTGCCACGTGAATCCGGCCGTCAGCTTCGGTGTGCTGATCGCAGGCCGGATGTCGGCCGGCGAATTTGTCGCCTACGTGATCGCGCAGGTGCTGGGCGCCATTGCCGGCGCTGCGGTGCTCTATCTCATCCTGTCGGGCAAGTCGGCCGGCTGGAACGGCGGTCTCGGCCAGAACGGCTGGGGCGCAGGCTATCTCGGCCAGTACAATGTCACATCGGCCTTTGTATTCGAGGCGGTGGCAACGTTCCTGTTCCTCGTCTGCATTCTGGGCGCGACCCATGGCCGGGCGCCGGTGCATTTCGCCGGCCTCGCCATCGGGCTGACGCTCACCGCCATCCATATCGTCGGCATCAACGTGACCGGCGTCTCGGTAAACCCGGCCCGCTCGATCGGCCCTGCCCTGATCGGCGCCGGCAGCAACCCGGCCGCGGTCGGACAGCTCTGGCTGTTCATCATCGCTCCGCTGATCGGCGCAGGCGTGGCAGGCATGTTGTTCAAGTCCGGCATGCTGGAGCCGGACAACAGCTAAGCGACCGGTTCCCGAAAGTCTGAAACCTGTTGCTCTCGCGGGCGTTCTTCCGCGAGAGCGCTTCTCGCGGGTTCCCGCTTTTCATCGCGAGATTGCAGGACAGGATTGCGAGGCGCGATAGTCCGGCGGTGTCGGATCGTGCTAAGTCGATCCCGT
>CAZXJZ010000385.1:0-3524 GCA_964641065.1 uncultured Hyphomicrobiales bacterium
CGAGCGGTCCGGTCCCGGACTCGTGCGCGTACAGACCGGCGGTCATGCCGACGAATTATGTGGCGAGCCTGGATATGTGGCGAACGGGCGATTTGGGTTTCTGTGGAACCAACTAGCAGGCTTCTTACGCCACATATTTTTGTATGGATGATCGCTATCCATCATCGTGATGGAGATCGATCATGTACGACGAACTTTTTGAGGTGCCAACCGTCATCGCTCGTTATCGGACTGGCCCGTATGCGGTATCCCGCGAGCAGTTTCTCAAGAGGGCGCGTGCGGACGGCTATTCGTCAGCGACGGTGGCGCGCATTGCATGGGCGTTGCTGATCGTTGCGGAGATCGTTCACCGTAACCGAGGGCGCATAACGCTTGACCGACTGAGGAGTACCTTGTTGCGGGACGTCGGATCGAAACGCCCAGGACGCCCACCCTCACCACATACCATCAAGCTCATCCTTGAGAGCGGAAAGCCCTGGCTGCGCGGCATGGGCGCATTGGTGGACGAACCGAAGCGGCCACCGCGATTCGCTGCAGAACTCTCCGCTTACAAGCAGTACATGCATGTCGAACGTGGCCTTTCGCCGGTAACGATTGCCTCCGCTGACGAGGCGATACGCTGGTTCTTCGCGTCCTTGCCATCTCAAGTGCGGTCGCTCCGGTCGGTCACCATTGCGCATGTCGATGCGTTTCTGGAGAGGCAAGCGCGCCACGGATGGAGCCGCAGATCCTTATATGGACTCGGCTGCAGGCTGCGCTGCTTTCTCCACTACGCTGCGCATCAGGGATGGTGTCAATCCGACCTCCCGCGAGGTCTTGATCTACCGTACCTGTATGTTCTTGAAGACGTGCCTCGGGCGCCGAGCATTGAGCAGGTTGACCGGCTTCTCGAAGGCATGGCCGCCGGAGACGATCCGGTCAGCATCCGGGATCATGCAATCCTGTTGCTGTTGACCCATTATGGTCTGCGCCGCGGGGAAGTTGCGCGGCTGACCCTGGACGATCTGGACTGGGCAACCGAGACGATTCACATCACCCGGCCGAAGATGCGCGGCGCCCAAATCTATCCGATGTCGGTGCCGGTTGGTGAAGCAATCCTCAGATATCTTCGCCGCGCACGACCGCGAAGCCGATATCGCAGCTTGTTCTTGACGATCCAAGCGCCCATCCGGCCGCTGTCAGGTCACAGTATCACTGCGATGGTGAGAGGGCGATTGACCAAGCAAGGCGTGCAGCTCGACAAGCGCGGCGCGCATTGCCTGAGGCACGCCTGCGCTAGCTAGCTTCTGGATGCCGGCTTTACGTTGAAGCAGATCGCCGACCATCTCGGTCATCGTAGCCTGGACACCACGCGCATCTATACCAAAATCGACATGCGCGGCCTGCGTCAGGTGGCTGAGTTCGACTTGGGAGCGCTGCTATGAACCTGGAAGACCTCATTGCCAACTACATCGCGCACCAGCGTTCTCTCGGCAAACGCTACTTGGGTGAGGCAAACACTCTGAAGGCCTTTGGAAGATCGATCGGCAATATACCTGTGCGGGATGTTCGGCCGGAGATGATCCTGCGCTTCGTGGACCGAGGTGGAACGAGCTACGAGACCAGGAGCAAGAAGTATCGGACACTGTCGTATCTGTTTTTGTTCGCCGTCACCCGCGCTTACTTGCGCACGTCCCCAATGCCGAAGCGTCCCCGGAAGCGGGTTTACCCATCCTTTGTCCCCTACATCTACTCTGAGGCCGAGCTCAAGCGGCTTCTCGCGGCAATTCCGGCTGCAACGGCAAATCCACAGAGTGCAATCGACGCCGATACGCTGCGCGCATTCTTGTTGCTTCTGTACGGCGCCGGACTGCGGCGCGGAGAAGCGGTGCGTCTCAAGATCCAAGATGTCGACCTATCGCAGTCGCTCATACATGTTCGGGGGACGAAGTTCTTCAAGACGCGCATCGTGCCCCTGAGCGTCAGCCTGACAGGCATAGTACGGGCGTTTATCGCAAGACCGGGGAATCGCAATTCCGCCGACCGCCAGAGCAGGCTCTTCTCCAGCCGTAACGGAACGGCCTTGAGCAGCACTGCTCTCAGCGTCGCTTTCCGTCGCCTATGCGCGATCGCAGATATCCATAGGAACAGTGGTCGCAGCAACCAGCCCAGGATGCACGACCTCAGGCATTCGGCGGCAGTTCACCGGGTGACCGCGTGGTATCGCAGCGATGCCGATCTGAACGATCTTCTGCCCAAGCTTGCGACCTATCTCGGCCATGCGGGGCTTTCCGGGACCCAGCGCTACCTGACCATGACCCAGGATCTGTTGGCCGAAGCCGGTGCTCGCTTCGAAGCGTTCGCGGGAGGGCATCGTCATGGTTGATCGGACCTCGGCGGGGCACTGGATTCGCCGTTTCCTCATGGAGTACGCGACAGCGGAGCGGAACTTGTCCGCCAACACCTGCGCAAGCTATCGCGACATGCTCGTTCTGCTCCTGCCTTACGCAGCAAAGCGTAACGGCATGGCGACCGACGCCCTGTCGATAACAGACCTGTCGGCCGAACTCGTGCGTGATTTTCTCGTCCACATCGAGAAAGAGCGGCAATGCTGCACAGCCACGCGGAATCAGCGGCTCGCGTCGATCCATGCTCTGGCGCGTTTCATCGGCGAACACAGCCCGCAACACATCGAGTGGTGCACCCAGATTCGGATGATACCAATCAAGAAGGGCATTACAGCCAGTTTGACCTATCTTGAGAAGTCGGAAGTGGACGGCTTGCTCGCTGCTCCGGACCAATCATCAAAACAGGGCCAGCGCGACCATGCTTTGTTGTTGTTCCTCTACAATTCCGGTGCCCGTGCAAGCGAGGCAGCATCCCTCCAAATCGCCGACATAGACTGGCATTCCAAGTCCGTTCGGATAACGGGCAAGGGCACCAAGCAACGCCGTTGTCCGCTCTGGACGACGACCCTGAGGCACCTCCGGCATCTTGCCGGCGAACGCCGCGCTGAGGCGAACCTGTTTCTGAACTGTCGTGGGGAGCCTCTGACCCGCTATGGCATTCATACGCTCGTTGAACGCTACATCGCGAAGTTGCGGACCTCGATCCCATCCCTACAAGGCAAGCGGATCAGTCCCCATGTCATTCGTCATACGACCGCCAGCCATCTTCTCCAGGCGGGCGTCGACATAAACACGATCCGCGCCTGGCTCGGACATGTGTCGCTCGATACCACAAACATCTATGCTGAGACTGACCTCGCGACGAAAAAGCGGGCATTGGCGACGCTGGCGAGAGGAAGCACGCGACGCTCATCTGGAGGCTGGTCCCGCCGGCCCGATTTGATGACCTTCCTACGATCTCTATAGGCGAAGCAATATGTGGCGCACTTCTCGCGGGTCTTGCTTGGAAATGGCATCGATCTGCCCGTGCGCCACATATCCAGGCTCGCCACATAATTTGTCTTATGTGGCCGGCCACATAAGACGAAGAGCGGCAACGCGTAGACCGCGAGCGTGAACAGGACCCAGCAGAAAAAG
>CAZXJZ010000386.1:0-3522 GCA_964641065.1 uncultured Hyphomicrobiales bacterium
TCTCCCCGCAAGCGGGGAGAGGTAAGGTCCCCTTGTTAAAACCTTGGTTCCGCCAGCACGTTGGCGTGTTCGGCCTGCGACACCGGTCTGAACGCGCCGCTTTCGTTATCGAGCACTGAAAGCCCGCCGGTGGCGACGCCGAAATACGCGGCGTGGAGCTGCAGCTTGCCGCGCTCGACCAGAATGCGCACGCAGGGAAACGTCATCAGGTTGTCGAGCGTCTTGACCATGGACGCCTGCTCCAGCCGGGCAAGGTAAGTGCCCATCGGCTCGCCGCCGCGCGCGCCGATCATCGCTGCGGCCGGCGCGATCATTTCCATCCAGCGGCCGATGAAGTCGCCGGGCGACAGCGGCTTGCTCTCTTCCGCAAAGGCGCGGATGCCGCCGCATTGCGCGTGGCCCAGCACCACGATGTGCTTGACCTTGAGCGCCTGCACCGCGAATTCCAGCGCCGCGGAGACCGCGCGTTGCGCGCCGTCCGGCGTGTAGGGCGGCACGAGGTTGGCAACATTGCGCACCACGAACAATTCGCCGGGCTTGGCGTCGAAAATCACCTCGGGCGAGACCCGCGAGTCGCAGCAGCCGATCACCATGATTTCGGGCGACTGTCCGATTTCGGACAGCTCCTGATAACGCATCTGCTCCTCGACCAGCCGGCCGGAGCGGAACTGCTGGTACCCGTCAAGAAGGCGCGCCGGAAAGCAGGCGGACTGGTTCTGCTGGTCGTTCGAAGCTGAGCCCATGACCGGTCCGATATGGCATGCGGGCTTCGAAATCAACGCCGGGGCCGGCAGGGCCAGAAGATCAGAAGCGGTCGCCGCGAACCACCTGGACGTCGGAAACCGTGACAATCGCGATCTGCCGGGCGATCAGCGGAAAAATTCGGTCCATCAGGCCGGACACCGCGTCCGCGCCGACGATCAGCACGACGACCACCATCCGGCCCGCATCGGTCGCCAGTCCCTCACGGTTCCAGGCGCCGTGATGGCCGCGTCCGGCAATGGCCGGCAGCACCGTATAGCCGGACACGCTGGCCTCATCGAGCAAGGCAAGCAGGCGGTTGAGCAGCGGCGCTTCGACCACGATCTCCACCCGCTTCTTGGCGTGCATCTCCATCGTTGCCTCGCCCGTTATGACCTGATCGCGGTCTGCGCGATCCACACATAGATCGGAATGCCGATCATCAGATTGAAGGGGAAGGTAACCCCGAGCGACAGCGTCAGATAGATCGACGCATTGGCCTGCGGCAAGGCAAGGCGCATCGCAGCGGGCACGGCAATATAGGACGCCGACGCCGCGAGCGTCATCAGCAGCGCCGCTCCGCCGGCCGACAGGCCGATCGCGAGGCATAGCGGCAGCGTCAGCGCCGCACTGATCAGCGGCATGTAGAGCGCGAAAGCGATGACGGGCGCGGTCAGATAACGCCGCCCATCGCGCATGCCGCGTCCGGCCACGAGTCCCATGTCGAGCAGGAACAGGCAGAGCACGCCGAGAAACAGATCGCCGACGAAGGGCTTGATCATCTCGTTGCCGCGCGCGCCGGTGATCCAGCCGATGACGAAGGCGCCGACCAGCATGACGATGGACGGATTGCCGGCGACCTCGCGCAGCACACGGCCGAGCGGCTCGTCCTCGTCCGCGCTGCGCGAATAGCGCCGGGCGAGCAGCAGCGCCACCACGATCGCCGGCGCTTCCATGCTGGCGGCGACGGCGACGAGGTAGCCCTCATAGGCCAGTCCCATCGCCTGCAAGGCCTGCGTGCCGGCGATAAACGTCACGATCGAGATCGAGCCGTAATGCGCCGCGGTCGCAGCGGCATCGATCGCCGACAGCGAACTCGTCACGCGCAGGATGAAAAAGGCGATGACCGGAATGACAACCGACAGCGCGATGCCGCCAAGGATCGCGCCGGCCATGCGCAGGTCGGCGCCGGAGACCGCGACCTGCACGCCGCCCTTGAAGCCGATCGCCAGCATCAGATAGAGCGCGATGCCTTTGGCAATCGCTTCGGGAACGGCAAGATCGGATTTTGAAAGCGCGGCG
This sequence comes from uncultured Hyphomicrobiales bacterium, assembly GCA_964641065.1. Taxonomy (GTDB): domain Bacteria; phylum Pseudomonadota; class Alphaproteobacteria; order Rhizobiales; family Xanthobacteraceae; genus Pseudorhodoplanes. The sequence continues at coordinate 2,044 of CAZXJZ010000386.1, forward strand.
AGGAGGCCCAGAACGAAAAACAGAACCATCGGCGAGAGCAGGTTCTGTGCAGCAAGTCCGAGAACGTCGCTCAATGGGCGCTCCGAAACGCCGCGTTACAAGGCTTGCGGCGGCGTTCGGTTATCATGCCCAGATCGCCATCCGCAACCCGTAACGATCTACCGGCGGCGGATCCGGAAACGGCTTTGCGACTCCGGCATGGATGCGCCGCGCGATCGCGGCGCAGGCGATGGCGTCGAGCAGATCGTCCACCGCCGCGCCCTTTGGCGGTGCAGCCTCAATCAATGCCGCAGGCAACCCGGCCGCCGCGAGCAATCCACGGCGCAGGTCCAGTCCCGGTCCATAGGGCTTGCCCTTGACCTTCTTCGGCTCGATCAGCGCCCGTTCGCCATTCAAGCGCCAGAACGCGACCTCGGGATGCACCTCGAAACAGCGCGCGGCGGCGGTCGGGTCGCTGCGCAGGCAGGAATCGATCTCGCGGATTTTCGGCGCGATCATGAAAAGCTGCTTGGAGATTTTCCGCGGCGGCTCGGAAGTGGCCAGCGCGGCCGCGCAGGCCTCGCGATAATCGGTTTGCGCCATCGCCGCCCGGGACGGCACCGAGAACACCGCCGATTGCCGCGCGCCGAGCAGCGGCCGGACGGCATTTTCGGCAGCGCGCCCGCCAGTGCCGGCGCGTTCCGGCAGGCCGATGGGCATGTCGACCGCAATGATCGCCGGATTTTCGGGCGCGGCGGATATGGCCTGAAAGTCCGGCACGACGCGGACGCGGAGTTCATCCCCACTGGGCCGAACGAACGCGACCAGCCAGCCGGCGCGGCAGCCATCCACCCCGGCAAGCCAGACGTCGTTGCCGTCCATTCGACCATTGTCGCCCATGGCTTACGCTGGCATGAGAAACGCCGTCTCGCTAGGGTTCAGGAACAAGGGGGGACCGATGACCAACCGACCGCGCCGATCCGTGCTGTACATGCCGGGCTCGAATGCCCGCACCATCGAGAAGGCGCGGACGCTGCCGGCCGACGGCGTGATCATCGATCTCGAAGATGCCGTGGCGCCGGACGCCAAGGCGGCGGCGCGCGAGCAGGTCGCAGCTGCGGTGAAGCAGGGCGGGTTCGGTTCGCGCGAGGTTTTCATTCGCGTGAACGGCTTCGACACGCCCTGGCATTCCGACGATGTGACCGCGGCGGCGCTGGCGGCGCCTGACGCGATCCTGGTGCCGAAGGTGAATTCGTCGGAGCAGCTTGAAATTCTCGGTCAGCGTCTGCTGGACATGAAAGCCGACCGCAAGATCCGGATCTGGGCGATGATCGAGACCCCGGCCGCGATCCTCAACATTATCGACATCGCCGCGGCCGCGAAGGATTCCGAGACCCGGTTGGCCGGCTTCGTGCTCGGCACCAACGATCTCGCCAAGGAAACCTCGGCGCGTCTGGTGCCCGGCCGTGCGCCGATGCTGTCCTGGCTGTCCACCTGCGT
>CAZXJZ010000387.1:0-3515 GCA_964641065.1 uncultured Hyphomicrobiales bacterium
CCGCTTCAGCGATCTCGCGCCGGAGGACCGGCTGCCCGATCGTATCGGGGACTGATTGCCATAATTTTGCTTTCGCGGGCGTGCTGGCTTATTGACCTCGGCCAGATTCCACAACTTGCGGCAGAACGACCCGATGCTGTCACCGACGCCCGCGTCCCATCTGTCCGACCTGGTCATCACCGCGGGGCCACCCGCCGATGAGGCCGGCGGCATCCTGACCGTCGACCTGTCGGCGCTCGCGGCCAACTACAAGACGCTGCGATCGACCGCGGTGCCGGCCGAATGTGCGGCGGTGGTGAAGGCCGACGGCTACGGGCTGGGCCTCGAGCCCGTCGCGAAGCAGCTTGTGGACGTAGGCTGTCACACCTTTTTCGTCGCCGATCTGGCCGAGGGCAAACGGCTGCGCAAGGCCGCGCCGCGGGCAACCATCTACATTCTCAACGGATTGCCGCAGGGCACCGGGCAGGTCTTCGCCGACCATAATCTCCGTCCCGTCATCGGCTCGACCGCGGAACTTGCCGAGTGGGATGCCTTCTCCGGCAATGCCCGGTGGGAGGGCGGATTCGCGCTCCATGTCGATACCGGCATGAACCGGCTTGGCATATCGGTGGAGGAAGCCGCGGCGATCGCGCCGCGCATCAACACCGAACACCACGGCATCAAGCTCATCATGAGTCACTTCGTGGCGGCGCAATTCGTCGAGAGCCAGCGCAATGCCGAGCAGATGCTGGCCTTCCGCAATGTGCGCGCGCTGTTCCGCGGCATCCCGGCCTCGATCGCGAATTCGTCCGGGATTTTCCTGGGCGGCTCCGCGCATCTCGACCTGGTGCGGCCGGGCGCGGCGCTGTACGGCGTCAATCCGACGCCCGGCAAATCCAATCCGATGAAACCGGTGGTCGATCTGAAGGTCCGGATCGTCAAGCTGCGCGATATCGGCTTCGGCGAGACCGTGGGCTACGACGCGACCTGGACCGCGCGCAGGCCCTCGCGCATTGCGATCGTAAGCATGGGCTACGCCGACGGCTTCTCGCGCGGCCAAAGCGGCAGCGACCAGAAGGCCGGCGGTAGCTTGCTCGTCAACGGGAAGCCCTGCCCCATCGTCGGCCGTATCTCGATGGACCTGATCGCGCTCGATGTGACGGACCTGCCGGCCGGTAGCGTCAAGCGCGGCGATTTCGCAACCGTCATCGGCGAGCGGCGCGACGTCGACGCTGTCGGCGAGATGCTCGGGACCATCGGCTACGAGGTGCTGACCGGTCTCGGACGGCGCTATGCGCGCGTCTACAAGGGCGGGTGAATAGTCCCGCTTCCTCTTATCGAGCCGGCAAACCTGTGCCGCGTTCTTATCCGGCATCCTATCAGGCTGGATGTTTCGGGAAAGCCAGCAGCGACAGCAAGGTTGCAACAAGCCCGCAAACGAAAATGCAGAGCGCCAGCGGCAATGTGGACCCGTCCGAGAGCGCGCCCATGGCCGCACTCGACACGGCGCCGGCTCCGAACTGAAAGGCGCCCATCAACGCCGCGGCGGTTCCCGCAATCGCACCCACCGATTCCATGGCCAGCATGCCGGTGAGCGGCATGAGGAATCCAAGCATCGTGATAATGACGAACAGGGCCGCTGCCGACGGAATCAGCGATGCGATCCCTGCCACGCTCATTCCAAGCAGCAGCAGCGCGGACATGAGGTAGACCGCGAGCGCGATGCGAACGATATGCTCGGCGCGGACTTTCCGCACAACGAATGCACTCGCCCGCGCACCCGCCATCATGCCGAAAGCATTCAGCGCGAAGGCAACACTGTATGCAAAGGGCGATAGTCCGAAGGTTTCGATAAAGAGCGGCGCGGACGCCGACAGATAAGCAAAGAAACCGGCCTGCGCGATGCTGACGACGAGGACGAAAGGGATATGGCGCCTGTTGACCAGGAGCGATGCGTAGTTTCGCAACGTGGACGCCGGATGGGCATTCTTGCGCAATTCGACAGACCGGGTTTCCGGCAGATGGCGCGACACGAACACCATCAGGATCGCGGCCAATGCGCCCTGCACAAGGAAGATGACCTGCCAGAAGGCAATCGCAATGATCGCGCTGCCGAACAGCGGCGCGACGATCGGGGTGACGCCGAGCACCATGACGACGAGCGATAGCAGATGGCTCGCCTTCAAGCCGGTGTAGAGGTCGCGGACGATCGCGAAGGCCATGACCATGCCGACGGACCCGCCCAGGCCCTGAACGAATCGCAGCAGGGTGAACTCGCGCGCATTGGCCGCGAAGCTGCACCCCAGAGAGGCAGCCACGAATACTGTCAGGCCAAAGTAAAGCAGCGGCTTGCGGCCGTACCTGTCGGCCAGCGGTCCGTAGAAAAGCTGTCCGAGCATCAGTCCCGCAAAGAACGCCATCAGGCTGAACTGGATCGCGCCTTCGTCGGAGCCGAGACCGCGGGCGATGACCGGCAGCGCCGGGAGATACATGTCGATTGCCAGAGGCGGGATCGCGCTCAGGGAGCCCAGGATGAAAACGAGACTGGGCGACGTCCGATCGGAGACACTCATGGCAATTCGAAGCCTATTTACATTACCGGCGCTACGGTGGTGGGGCCGCTTCCTGTGATGGACTGCGCGGCCGCGGTCAAATCGTTCTGTCCCGGCTGTGCGGTTGACATGCGCGGGCCCTGCCGCCACCGATAGTCCTCATGAGTCGCAAGGGCCTCTCCTTCATCTGCCAGAATTGCGGCGCGGCCTATTCGCGCTGGCAGGGCAAGTGCGAGTCTTGCGGCGAGTGGAATACCATCGCCGAGGAATCCGCCGAGGCTCCCGTCGGCAAGGCCGGCGCACGGCTGTCCGGCCGCGGACGCGCCTTCCAACTGCAGCCGCTGTCAGGCGCGAGCGATGACGCACCGCGGCTTGCGACCGGCATTGGCGAGTTTGACCGTGTCACTGGCGGCGGGCTCGTGCGCGGTTCGGTCCTGCTCGTTGGCGGCGATCCCGGCATCGGCAAATCCACCCTTTTGGTTCAGGTCGCAGCAGCGATGGCGCGCCTCAAGCACCGCTCGGTCTATATTTCGGGCGAAGAGGCGGTGGCGCAGGTGCGGCTGCGCGCGGAGCGGCTGGCGCTGTCCGATGCCGCGGTCGAACTCGCCTCGGAGACGTCGGTCGAGGACATCATCGCGACGCTGTCGCAGGGCGAATTGCCCCGCCTGGTGGTGATCGACTCGATCCAGACCATGTGGACCAACAGCGTCGAATCCGCGCCAGGCTCGGTGACGCAGGTGCGCGCCTCCGCGCAGATGCTGATCCGTTTTGCCAAGCGCTCGGGCGCCTGCGTGATCCTGGTCGGGCACGTCACCAAGGACGGCCAGATCGCCGGTCCCCGCGTGGTCGAGCACATGGTCGATGCGGTGATGTCGTTCGAGGGCGAAGGCTCGCACCAGTTCCGCATCCTGCGCGCGGTGAAAAACCGCTTCGGCCCAACCGATGAGATCGGCGTGTTCGAGATGACCGGTCTGGGCCTTCGCG
>CAZXJZ010000388.1:0-3509 GCA_964641065.1 uncultured Hyphomicrobiales bacterium
ATGAACAACGGCTGCATCTGCTGCACCGTGCGCGGCGACCTGATCCGCATCATCGAAGGCCTGATGCGGCGCAAGGGCAAGTTCGACGCCATCATCGTGGAGACCACGGGGTTAGCCGACCCGGCGCCGGTAGCGCAGACCTTCTTTGTCGACGAGGAAGTCGGCAAGAAGACACGGCTCGATGCGGTGGTGACGGTCGCCGACGCCAAATGGCTGAAGGATCGCCTCAAGGACGCGCCCGAAGCCAAGAACCAGATCGCCTTCGCGGATGTGATCCTGCTCAACAAGACCGACCTCGTCGACGAGGCCGGTCTGCAGGAGGTCGAGGCCCGCATCCGCGGCATCAACCCGTATGCGAAGCTGCATCGCACGCAGCGCTCGGAGATCGCCCTCGACGAGGTGCTGGACCGCAAGGCCTTCGACCTCGACCGCATCCTCGATATCGAGCCGGATTTCCTGCATGGCGGGGAACATGATCACGATCACGACCACGCGCATGGTCATGATCATAATCACGACCACGATCATCACCACGACCATGGTCACGCCCATCACCATCACGGCAAGGGCGTGAAGCATTATCACGACGAGGAGATGCAATCGATTTCGATTGCGACCGACAAGCCGCTCAATCCCGACAAGTTCTTTCCGTGGATCCAGAATCTGGTTGCGGAGGACGGCCCGGCGATCCTGCGCTCCAAGGGCATTCTCGCATTCAAGGACGACCCGGACCGCTTCGTGTTCCAGGGGGTGCACATGATCCTGGACGGCGACCATCAGCGTCCGTGGAAGGAAGACGAAAAGCGCGAAAGCCGCCTCGTCTTCATCGGCCGGCATCTGCCGGAGGAAAAAATCCGCAAGGGCTTTGAAACCTGCATCGCGTGACCGCTCCGTCGTCGTCCCGGCCGGGCGTATGCGAGGGCCGGGAACCCCAGTCCCTCTGAGGGTTGTTCACGCCGACCTTTCCTGATTGAACGTTTGGTGGCGATGGGTCCCGGACAGCCTTCGCCTCGCTCAGGCTTCCGGGACGACCGAGATTGACGATGTCCGATACCCGCTCCCCCACCAACACCCCGTCCGTCGTCGATCGCACCCAACCGGTCGCGACCGGCGGCACTGTGATCGCCGTGCATTTCCTCGGCGGCCGGGCCGCATTCGTGCTGGCCGAAGAGGCCGCGCTGCTGGCCGGCCGTGATGGCAAGACCGAGCGCGTCGCGCTTCATGACGGCGGCATTCTCGCGTCTGCCGGCGACGGCACACGTCTTGTCACCGGCGGCGACGACGGCAAGGTGATGGAGATCGCAACGGATGGTACGACGCGCGAGCTGTTCGCCGAACCGAAGCGGAAGTGGATCGACCACGTCGCACTCGGACCGGAGGGCGCGACCGCATGGTCGGCAGGAAAGGCCGTCAGCGTCGTGGGCAGCAAGGGCGCGGTCAAATCGCTCGACCTGCCATCGACGGCCGGCGGCCTTGCTTTTCTGCCGAAAGGCTTCCGCCTCGCCATCGCGCATTATAACGGCGCCTCTCTGTGGTTTCCGAATGCGCAAGTGAAACCCGAGGCGCTCGAATGGAAAGGTTCGCATCTCGGCGTGACCGTCAGTCCGGACGGGCGGTTTCTTGTCACCACCATGCAGGAGCCGATGCTGCATGGCTGGCGCCTCATGGACAGCAAGCATATGCGGATGTCCGGCTACGCCGCGCGGGTGCGCTCGATGAGCTGGACCGCGGATGGAGCGTTCCTCGCGACCGGCGGTTCGGACCAGCTTATCCTGTGGCCGTTCTCGGGCAAGGACGGACCGATGGGCAAGCAGCCGACGCTGCTTGCGCCCCATGCCAAAAAGGTTTCGGTCGTGGCCTGCCATCCCAAACAGCCGGTAGTGGCCGTGGGTTACGAGGACGGTCTGATCCTGCTGGTGCGGCTCGATGACGGCGCCGAGGTGCTGGCGTGTTCGTCCGATCTCGATACGCCAGTCACCGCGCTGGCCTGGAGCGGTGATGGTCTGCAGCTTGCCTTTGCCTGCGAGGACCGTGCCGCCGGTGTTGTAGACTTGGCCTGAGTTAGACTTGGCCTGACGGTAGACTTCGTCCGACGGTAGACTTGGCCCGATGTGGCGGTAGACTTGGCCTGACGCAAATGTCGGAGGGCGCCTGCCATGATTCGGCGATGCCGTGATTTTCTGCTCGCATTCGCAATCCTCGGTGGCCTTGTCGCCCCCGCATTCGCCTTGCCAAAGACCGTCATCATCCTGCGCCACGGCGAGAAGGAAAACGATTTCGCCCTGTGCAGGATCGGCGTCGAGCGCTCGCTGGCGCTGGCTGCCCAATATCTCGGCCAGGGGGCGAAGCAATCGCTGTTTGCGGCGGGTGAGCGGCCCGCGGCCTTCTTCGCCATCACCCTGCACACACTCGAACTGGCGTCGCCCGCAGCCGCGACATGGGAAATGCCGGTGGTGACGTTCTCGTCGGTGCCGCTGCCGGGTGTCGATCTCACGCCGCAATTCAACCTGCGGACCCAGCAGGCGGTCGGCGCGCTGATGGACGACCCGCGCTATGACGGCAAGACCGTCGTGATGGTGTGGGAGCATCATCACATCGCCGACCGGAAACTGGAGCTTCAGTTCCCGGACCAGAAAGTGACGCTGCGCCAGCTTCTCAATCTCGACAAGTTGCCGGATGTGCCGGACACGTGGCCCGGCCAGACCTATGACTATTTCTGGATCGTGGAGTTCGGCACCAGCGGGTCGCGCGTGCCGACAGGCTTCCGCACGCAGCGTCAGCAATTCGCGGCGCCGTTCGACAAGGTGCCGTCGAACGAATGGGGCAAACGCGCCAAGCTGCCGATGGGGAGCAAGTGTCTGCCTTAACTTAACCCTCCCCCTTGTGGGGAGGGTCGATCATCGAAGCGTAGCGAAGATGATCGGGGTGGGGTGGCTGCGATCGATCATGAATCATCAGCCGCGCAAACCCATTTCTTCCAGCCCCACCCCGACCGCTTTCGCTAACGCTCAAGCGGTCGACCCTCCCCACAAGGGGGAGGGTAAGAAAGCGGTGGGGAGGATAAGCGCTACCGCACCAGCACGTTCCTGAACTGCCAGGGATCGCTCTCGTCGATGTCCTCCGGGAATAGCCCCGGACGGTTCTCGAGCGGTGTCCAGTCAGTGTAATAACCCTTCACCGGGCCGAGATACGGCAGCTGGATGTCGAGGCAGCGCTTGTAATCCATCTCGTCGGCCTCGACGATGCCTTCGTTCGGATTTTCCAGCGCCCAGACCATGCCGGCGAGGATCGCCGACGTCACCTGCAGACCCGTCGCGTTCTGGTAAGGCGCAAGCTCGCGCGTTTCTTCCAGCGAGAGCTGCGAGCCATACCAATAGGCGTTCTTGGCGTGGCCGTAGAGTAGCACGCCGAGTTCGTCGATGCCGTCGACGAGCTCGTCCTCGTCGAGCACATGCGTCTTGTCCTGCAGCTTGCCGCCATTGCCGAACAGTTCGAACCACGACAGCACC
>CAZXJZ010000389.1:0-3482 GCA_964641065.1 uncultured Hyphomicrobiales bacterium
AGCACTTCCTTCGGCACGAGCTTGCCGAGATAGCGCGCGCGCGGCCCCATGTCGCGATGGGTCAGCTTGAACCAGGCGCGGGCGAAGGCGTCCGCGAACTGGTCCGGGTTCTCATAGAAGCGCCGCGAGATCTTCTCGTAGGCCGGGTCGAAGCGCAGCGACAGGTCGGTCGTGAGCATGGTCGGCCGGTGCTTCTTCGACGGATCGAACGCATCCGGCACGTCGGCGACGGCGTTCTTGGCCACCCATTGCTTGGCGCCGGCCGGGCTCTTTGTCAGCTCCCATTCGTTCTCGAACAGGTTCTTGAAGAACAGGTTCGACCACTGCGTCGGCTTCTGCGTCCAGGTGACTTCCGGACCGCCGGTAATCGCATGAGCGCCGATACCGCTCTCATACGTGCTCTTCCAGCCAAGCCCCTGATCCTCGAGCGCGCCGGCTTCCGGATCGGGTCCGACCAGCGAGGGATCGCCCGCACCATGGGTCTTGCCGAAGGTATGACCGCCGGCAATCAGCGCGACGGTTTCCTCGTCGTTCATCGCCATGCGGTAGAAGGTTTCGCGGATGTCCTTCGCCGCCGCGATCGGGTCCGGGTTGCCGTTCGGACCTTCCGGATTCACGTAGATCAGCCCCATCTGCACCGCGCCCAGCGCGTCGTGCAGCTGACGCTCGCCGCTATAGCGTTCGTCGCCGAGCCAGGTGCCTTCAGGGCCCCAATACAGCTCTTCCGGCTCCCACACGTCGGCGCGCCCACCGGCAAAACCGAACGTCTTGAAGCCCATCGATTCCAGCGCGGCGTTTCCGGCCAGCACCATGAGGTCGGCCCAGGACAGCTTGCGGCCGTATTTCTGCTTGATCGGCCACAGCAGGCGGCGGGCCTTGTCGAGGTTGGCGTTATCCGGCCAGGAGTTGAGCGGCGCGAAGCGCTGCTGTCCGGCGCCGGCGCCGCCGCGGCCATCGGTGATGCGGTAGGTGCCGGCCGAGTGCCACGCCATGCGAACCATCAGGCCGCCGTAATGGCCGAAATCAGCCGGCCACCACTCCTGCGAGTCGGTCATCAGGGCCTTCAGGTCCTTCATCACCGCATCGAGGTCGAGCGTCTTGAATTCTTCCGCATAGTCGAAGTCCTTGCCCATCGGGTCGGACAGCGCGGAATTCTTGTGCAGCATTTCGATGTCGAGCGCGTCCGGCCACCAGTCGCGGTTCCTGTGTCCACGCGAGCCGCCGGTGAACGGGCATTTGCCCGCGCCTTTATCGTCCGTTTTTGCGTCCATGTTCTTGCACTCCTCATCGTCGAAAATTTTGGCTGCCGGGCCGGACCATGCTCCCTAGTTTTTATAAGGTCCAATCGTATTGATTAGGATCAACGATAAGATTATCTTATCGACATGGTCACGCTCCGGCAGCTCCGCTATCTCAACGCGCTTGCCCGCCACCGCCATTTCGGACGCGCGGCGGAGGCCTGCGCCGTCAGCCAGCCCGCCTTGTCCATGCAGATCAAGGATCTCGAGCAGGGCCTCGGCGTGGCCCTGGTGGAGCGGCGCACCAACGACGTCTCGATGACCGAAACCGGCATTGAAATCGCCCGGCGGTCGGAGCGGATTCTCAGCGAAGTCTCCGACCTGGAGGATTTCGCACGCCATCGCGGCGCGGTGCTGTCCGGCACGCTGAAATTCGGGGTCATTCCCTCGGTCGCGCCGTATGTCCTGCCGCATCTCTTGCCGGTGTTGCAGGCGACGCATCCGGACCTTGAACTGGAGTTGCGCGAAACCCAGACGCGATTTCTGGTCGAGGAGTTGATCCGCGGCGCGCTCGACGTGGTGATGATCGCGCTGCCGGCGCCGCATGCGGAGATCGAGACGCTTCCACTGTTCGACGATGCGTTCCTGCTCGCAGCCCCGGCCGGTGACGACCTGCCGAACCGCGCCCGCATCACGGCCGACGACATCGATCCGAGCCGCCTGATCCTGCTCGAGGAGGGGCATTGCCTGCGCGATCAGGCGCTTGCCTTCTGCAACGAGGCGACCGGTGGCACGCTGCGCGAGCTTGGTGCCACCAGCCTCACCACCGTGATGCAGATGGTGGCGAACGGTTATGGCGTGACGCTGATCCCGGAGATCGCGGTTCCGGTCGAGGTGCGCGACGGACGCGTCAAGCTGTTGCGCTTCGCCAAGCCCGAGCCTTTCCGCACCGTCGGCCTCGCCTGGCGCAAGACGTCGTCGCGCGCGCGCGACTTCAACGCATTGGGAAAGATTGTAACGGAGGTTGTGGGTTAGCGGCCAGCGCCCGCAACCGCCATTCGTTTAGCAGCGATGCGAGCGACCAAGCGTCCATGCCATAGGTATCGGGCAGGGCGCCGCTATGCCCGATCATATTCTGGTTGATGGTGGCGACAGCACCGCTGTCGATCGTCTCATTGTTGAACACGACGATGAGCGCGCCGACATCGGCGACGGAAAACTCGCCAGTGTCACGCCAAAGGAAACGGCTGCGCTTCATTCCCTGAAGGACTTCGAAGCCGTCGGCGTCGATCTGCAATGTCGATCCGCGGATGATCGGGAGCAACAAAAACGGGATGCCCACCCCGCATCCGATCGCACCCAGCCACATGAAGAATCGTTCCAGGCCGCTGAAGTCCCAGTAGAGCGCCATCCATAACAGGCAGCCGCCGAATACGATGGTGGCAAGCAGGGTGAATATCTGCTTGCGGCGCGGCGTCCTGAGTTTGGCCGGTCCCGGAAACCGACCCGATATCGTCGCAGGTGCGATGAACCGACCCTCGATCACTTCCGGCCACAATTCGTGAACCGCCATCGCCACGACGAATCCAAAAAAAGCGACGACGAGCCATCCGCCTGAATCGCGCGTCACGGCAATGAAAAGCCCCGCCAGCACAAATGCGATTCCGATCGCAAGGGCGCCATACCATTTGAGGCGATACCAGTCGGGCATGTCCGGGGCTCGGAGCGGAAATGATGCTACGGCCGATGTTAGACGCAACAACCCGCAACGAAAAAGGGCGACCCACCGGGCCGCCCTTCAATTTCTCCGTGAACAGCAGCTTGCGGATGCTATTCGGCGCCGCCGGCGGCTGCTTCCGGCTCCTTCTCGCGCTCGGCCTTCTGCTTGGCCTCGAGGTCCTCGCCAGTCTCCTGATCGACGACCTTCATCGACAGCCGCGTCTTGCCGCGATCGTCGAAGCCGAGCAGCTTGACCTTTACCTTGTCGCCTTCCTTGACGACGTCGGAGGTCTTCTGCACGCGGCCCTGCGCGAGCTGGCTGATATGGACGAGGCCGTCCTTGGAACCGAAGAAGTTCACGAAGGCGCCGAAATCCATCACCTTCACGATGGTGCCGTCATAGATCTGGCCGACTTCCGGATCGGACGCGATCGACTTGATCCACTTGATCGCAGCGCGGATCTGCTCGCCGTTGGCGGAGGCGACCTTGACGGTGCCGTCGTCCTCGACGTTGATCTTGGCGCC
>CAZXJZ010000390.1:0-3447 GCA_964641065.1 uncultured Hyphomicrobiales bacterium
CAGGTCGTCGACGAAATCGATCTCCGAACCGGCCAGAAATCCGACCGAAACAGGGTCGATCAGGATCGTCGCATTCTCCCGCCCGAGCGCGAGATCGTCGTCGGCGCGCTCGCGCTCGACGTCGAACTTGTACTGAAAGCCCGAGCAGCCGCCGCCCTCGACACTCACCCGCAGCATCGCGCCCGCCGGTTCCTTCGACAGGATCTTTGCGATCTTCGAAACGGCGCGTTCGGTGACGGAGACGCTTCCAGCGGTCATGGTGGCTTCGGTCATACCCGATAGTTAGGTGCGCCTGCCGGTTCCGTCAATTCGCGCAAGGCTGCTCCAGCCGGGCGCGGGCCGTAACGGGGAGGGGCCTTGCGCCCGGCGCATGCGCGCGTAAACCAGCCGCATGGCAATCCAGTCCGCTCCGCGCGCGCCCTATGCCTCCGACCCGGCGTTGAGCCGGGGCCGGATCGTCGCGGAGCCCTCGAGCCCCAGCCGTAACGATTTCCGGCGGGATTGCGATCGCATCATCCATTCCGCCGCCTTCCGCCGGCTGAAATACAAGACCCAGGTGTTCGTGTTCCACGAGGGCGACCATTACCGCACCCGGCTCACCCACACCCTGGAAGTGCAGCAGATTGCCCGCTCGCTGGCCCGGGTGCTCGGTCTCGACGAGGATCTCGCCGAGGCTCTGTCGCTCGCCCATGACCTCGGCCATCCGCCATTCGGGCATATCGGCGAACGCGCGCTGGATGACGAGCTCGCGCCCTATGGCGGCTTCGACCACAACGCGCAGGCGCTGCGGATCGTGACCGCGCTGGAGCGCCGCTATGCCGATTTCGACGGCCTCAATCTCACCTGGGAAACGCTGGAGGGCTTGGTCAAGCATAACGGCCCGCTGACCGACCGCAGCGGAAAGGCGACCGGCCGCTATCGCGAGCGGGGCGTGCCGCAAACGATCCGAGATTTCCAGTCAATCTGTGACCTGCAGCTCTGGAGCTATGCCAGCGCCGAGGCGCAGGTCGCCGCCATCTCCGACGACATCGCCTATGACGCCCACGACATCGACGACGGCCTGCGGGCCGGCCTGTTCACGATCGACGACCTCGATCAGGTGCCGTTTGCCGGCGGCATCGTGCGCGAGATTCGCAGGCTTTATCCGGGACTGGAACCGGCGCGCTTCGCGCATGAACTGATCCGCCGCCTGATCACCTGGATGATCGAGGACGTCGCGGCGGAATCCGCGCGCCGGCTGGACGCACTGGCGCCGCTGTCCGCCGACGACATCCGCAACGCGCCGGATGCCGTCATCGCCTTTTCCGCCGCGATGGCCGAGGCCGAACGCGGGATCAAGGATTTCCTGTTCCCGCGCATGTATCGTCATGAGCGGGTCATGCGGGTCATGGAGGAAGCCGCGGTCGTCGTGCGCGACCTGTTCCGGCATTTCACGGAACGGCCGGGCGACATGCCGGACGAATGGCGTAGCGGACTTGCCGGAGCTGACGCGGCTGTGCGAGCGCGTCGCGCCGGCGACTTCATCGCCGGCATGACCGACCGCTTCGCGCTTCAGGAGCACCGGCGCTTCTTTGACTTGACCCCGGAACTGCGTTAGTCCGCGCCCGCTCATCCGACCCTTGCGTCGGTCCGACCTTTGCGAAAGCCGATGGCGAACCACATCCATTACGACAATCTGTTTGCCACCATGCTTGGCCGCGTCGTCGCCGCGAACGAGGCGTTGATCGCGGCCGGCGTGTTGCCCGGCGGCATTGACCTCTCGCGCATCGCGGTCGAACCGCCGCGCGATCCGAGCCATGGCGACATGGCGACTAACGCGGCGATGGTGCTGGCCAAGGATGCCGGCAGGAAGCCACGCGAACTCGCCGACGCGCTGGCCGAAAAGCTGCGCGTCGATCCGCTGATCGAGAAGGTCGACATCGCGGGGCCCGGCTTCATCAACATGACGCTGAAGCACGCGACCTGGCTCGGCGCGTTGCGCGCGGCGATCGCGGCCGGCACCGATTTCGGCCAGAGCCGCATCGGTCGGCGCAACAAGGTCAATGTGGAATATGTGTCGGCCAATCCAACCGGGCCGATGCATGTCGGTCATTGCCGGGGCGCGGTGTTTGGCGACGCGCTGGCAAGCCTGCTGGCCTTCGCCGAATACGACGTCACCCGCGAATTCTACATCAACGATGCCGGCGCGCAGGTCGATGTGCTCGCGCGCTCCGCTTATCTCCGCTACCGCGAGGCGCTGGGCGAAGACATCGGCGCGATCCCGGAGGGGCTTTATCCGGGTGACTATCTGAAGCCGGTCGGCGTGGCGCTCGCCGAAACATACGGTCGCGATCTCAACCAGAAACCGGAAAGCGATTGGCTGCCGATCGTGCGCCAGACCGCGATCGACATGATGATGGCGATGATACGCGAGGATCTCGCGGCGCTGAACGTCAAGCACGACGTGTTCTTCTCGGAGCGCTCGCTCATCACCGGTGAAGACAAGGTCGGCGCCGTCATCGCGCAGTTGCAAAGCGAAGGCGAAGTCTATGAAGGCCGGCTGCCGCCGCCGAAAGGCGCACCCGCCGACGATTACGAAGACCGCGAACAGACGTTGTTCCGCTCCACCGATTTTGGCGACGACGTCGATCGTCCGCTGAAGAAATCGGACGGCAGCTACACCTATTTCGCCTCCGACATTGCCTATCACAAATCCAAGTTCGACCGCGGCTTCCGCGACATGATCGACGTCTGGGGCGCCGATCATGGCGGCTATATCAAGCGCATGCAGGCGGCGGTAAAGGCGATCAGCAAGGGCGAGGCGGCGCTCGACGTCAAGATCGTGCAACTGGTGAAGCTGTTGCGCGGCGGCGAGCCCGTGAAAATGTCCAAGCGCTCGGGCGAGTTCGTGACCTTGCGGGAAGTCGTGGACGAGGTCGGCTCCGACGCCGTGCGCTTCATGATGCTCTATCGCAAGAACGACGCCCCGCTCGATTTCGACATGGCCAAGGTCAAGGAACAGTCGAAGGACAATCCGGTCTTCTATGTGCAGTACGGCCATGCCCGCGGACATTCGATCTTCCGCCAGGCGCGCGAGGCGTTCCCGACCCTGCCCGACAACGCCGAGGGGCGGCTGGCGCTGCTCTCGGGTGCAGCGATCGAGCGGCTGACCGATGCCGGGGAAATGTCGATCATCCGCAAGATCGCGCTCTATCCGCGGCTGATCGAAACCGCCGCCCAGGCCCATGAGCCGCACCGAATCGCTTTCTATCTTTATGAATTGGCAAGCGATTTCCATGCCCATTTTACCCAGGGAAAAGGCTTGCCTCATTTACGCTTCATTAGACAAGATGATGAACAGTTAACCGTGGCGCGTCTGGCATTGGTCCAGGCCGTCATCACCGTGTTTGCCTCGGGTCTCGGACTGCTTGGCGTGGGGGCGCCGGAGGAGATGCGGTGAGGTCGCGT
>CAZXJZ010000391.1:0-3394 GCA_964641065.1 uncultured Hyphomicrobiales bacterium
CCGCAGGCCCGGCGCCTCCTGACCCGTGCGCGCGACGTAGTCGGTATAGCCGCCGCCATAGGTGTGCACGCCCTCCGGCGTCAGTTCCAGCACGCGGTTCGACAACGCCGCCAGGAAATGCCGGTCATGGGAGACGAACAGCATCGTCCCCTCATAGCGCGACAGCGCCCCAATCAGCATCTCCTTGGTGGCGATGTCGAGATGGTTGGTCGGCTCGTCCAGCACCAGGAAATTCGGCGGATCGAACAGCATCTTCGCCATTACCAGACGTGCCTTCTCGCCGCCGGAGAGCACACGGCAGCGTTTCTCCACATCGTCGCCGGAAAAGCCGAAACAGCCCGCAAGCGTTCGCAACTGTCCCTGCCCGGCCTGCGGGAATGAATAATCCAGCTCCTCGAACACCGTCCGCTCGCCGTCGATCAGATCCATGGCGTGCTGCGCAAAATATCCCATCTTGACGCTGCCGCCGACCGTGACGCTGCCGTCGTCCGGCTCGGTCGAGCCGGTCACCAGCTTCAGCAGGGTCGATTTGCCGGCACCGTTGATGCCGAGCACGCACCAGCGCTCGGTACGGGCAATATGGAAATCGAGTCCCTCGTAGATGCGCTTGCTGCCGTAGGATTTGTGCACGCTCTTCAGGCTGGCGACATCCTCGCCCGAGCGCGGCGGCGGCATGAAGTCGAAGGCGATCGCCTGACGGCGCTTGGGCGGCTCGACCCGCTCGATCTTGTCCAGCTTCTTGACCCGGCTCTGCACCTGCGCGGCATGCGAGGCGCGCGCCTTGAAGCGCTCGATGAACTTGATCTCTTTCGCCAGCATCGCCTGCTGGCGTTCGAACTGCGCCTGCTGCTGCTTTTCGTTCATGGCGCGCTGCTGCGCGTAGAATTCGTAGTCGCCGGAATAGCTGGTCAGCCCGCCGCCATCGATTTCGATCACCTTGTTGACGACGCGGTTCATGAACTCGCGATCGTGCGAGGTCATCAGCAGCGCGCCTTCATAGCCTTTCAGGAAGCTCTCCAGCCAGATCAGGCTTTCGAGATCGAGATGGTTCGACGGCTCGTCGAGCAGCATGCCGTCCGGCCGCATCAAGAGAATGCGCGCCAGCGCCACCCGCATCTTCCAGCCGCCGGAGAGATTGCCGACATCGCCGTCCATCATCTCCTGGCTGAACCCTAAGCCCGCAAGCACCTCGCGCGCGCGCGCGTCGAGCGCATAGCCATCGAGTTCCTCGAAACGCGCCTGCACCTCGCCATAGCGCTCGAGAATCTCGTCCATCTCGTCGGCGCGATCCGGATCGGTCATGGCGCTCTCGAGCTCTTTCAACTCGGCCGCCACCGCGCTGACCGGCCCAGCGCCCTCCATGACCTCGGCCACCGCGCTGTGGCCGCTCATCTCGCCCACATCCTGGCTGAAATAGCCGATGGTCAGCCCGCGATCGACCGAGACCTGGCCCTCGTCGGGCTGCTCGGTGCCGGCGATCATGCGGAACAGCGTGGTCTTGCCGGCGCCGTTCGGGCCGACGAGGCCGATCTTCTCGCCCTTGTGCAACGCGGCCGAAGCCTCGATGAACAGGATCTGATGGCCGTTCTGCTTGGAGATATTGTCGATGCGGATCATGGGAGAGTGCGGGCCGGAAAAAGGAAGCGGCCCGCTTAGCGCATGTCCGTGACAGACGGAAGCACGAAAGACTGACGCGCGCGCGATGTCGAAATTGCTGTGGCCGACCGCCCGCAGGCAGCCGGCCATCGCACGGGGTCCGTCAGATCAGAACTCGTCCCAGCCCGCGTCATCTTTCAGCGCATTCGCGCCATGGACACGCGGAGCCGCCCCGGCGCGCCGCGCGGGTGCTTTCGGCTCGGGCTTCGCCTCCGCCTTGCCAACGGGTCGCGCCGCGGGCGCGGCCTTTCGGGTGATGACCGGGGTGACGACGTTCGGTCCCACGACGGTCTGCCCGAAAGAGAAGAAGCTCATGCGCTCGCGCATGGCGCTCTGCTGATCCTCCAGCGTTTTGGCGGTGGCGGCATTCTGCTCGACCAGCGCCGAATTCTGCTGGGTGACCTCGTCCATCTGCACCAATGCCTTGCTGATTTGCTCGAGACCGGTGGCCTGCTCGGCGCTGGCATTGGCGATGTCGGAGACGATGCCCGCAACCTGCCTGATCGAATTCACGATCTCGCCGAGCGAGCTTCCGGCGCGGTTGACCAGGCCGACCCCGTCCTGCACCTGCGCCGACGAATTGACGATCAGGTCCTTGATGTCCTTCGCCGCCTGCGAGGAACGCTGCGCGAGGCTGCGAACTTCCGACGCCACCACGGCGAAGCCACGGCCGGCCTCCCCGGCCCGCGCGGCCTCCACTGCAGCGTTGAGCGCCAGCAGGTTGGTCTGACGCGCGATCTCGTCGATCACCGAAATGATGTCGGAAATCTTGCGCGAGGATTCCTCGATCCGCGCCATCGCGGAGACGGCCTGCGCCACCACCTCGCCACCGCGGTCGGCAACGCTGCGGGTTTCCTGGGTGAGCTGATTGGCTTGCTGTGCGTTCTCCGCGTTCTTGCGGACGGTTGCGGACATCTCTTCCATCGAGGCCGAGGTCTGTTCCAGGCTCGCAGCCTGTTCCTCGGTGCGCTGCGACAGATCGGTCGTGCTGGTGGCGATTTCAGCGGCGGCGTTCGAGATTTCCTCCGACGACATCGCGATGTTCTTGACCGTCTGCTGCAATTGTTCGATCGCTGAATTGAAGTCGTCCTGCACCTTCTTGTATTCGGCGGCGAATGCGTCGGTCACCCGGTAGGTCAGGTCGCCGCGTGCGAGCCTTTCCAGGCCGGCGCCGAGCGAGGCCACCACATTGGCCACCATCTGCGCCGCCTCGGCATCCTTGCGGGCCCGCTCGTCGCGCGCTGCCTGCTCGCGGCGGGCGATCTCTTGTTCCTTCTCGGCATCGAGGCGCATTTTCTCCTCGAGCTTGATCTTGAAGGTATTGACCGCGCCCGCGATGTCGCCGATCTCGTCCTTGCGTCCGAGACCCGGCAGCACCACGTCGAAATTGCCTTCGGCGAGCTGACGCATGCCGCCGGTCAAGGCCCTCATCGGCAGGGCAATGTCGCGCGCGATCACGAAGGTGAAGATCGCGCAAATCGCCAGCACGATGGCAACGATGCCGGCGAGCAGCGATAGCGATCGCGTCGCGTCCGACTGGATGCCGGCCGTCAGCGCATTGAGGTCGGCGGCAATGCGATCTTCCACCGTCTTGAGCAGGTCGATGCGGGCGGTGGTGGCGTCGAACCACGCCTTGCCGTCGAGGCCGCGCATGTCGCCGGACAATCCGCCGGTCGCGATAATGTCGCGCATCTTCGCGACGTCGTCGACGACGCGGCCGGACATTGTCTTCTTGAAG